>CAYLNH010000166.1:0-15879 GCA_964384625.1 uncultured Lentisphaerales bacterium | reverse complement strand
ACTAATATAGCACACACCGCGAGAATGTCGCCTATTTGCGTGCCGGATTAATATTTACCCCTTCCATGATCATCTCCCTGTGCCAACGATGAGCTTAAGTTCGTCCATGGTAAAGGCGCGCTTGAGTCCCTTCATGTTCTGTTTGGTCACGCGCAGTTGGATGCCGTAGGCCTTGACGGGCTTGGCGAACAGGACCTGCTTGCGGGATTCCTCGTTGGGGCCCAGGCCGTCGATCGTGGCGACCTGTTTCTTGAACTTGCCGTGGCCGTCGCGGTCGATCCAGACCTCGATGGTTTCCGGGTTGTAGTTGCCGAACTTGTCGGCCCGTCCAGTCTGGATGCCGGCCAGATTGCGGCAGGCCTTCGGGAAGCGGAACGAGACGATCGCCGGTTTGTCGGGCGTGCCGGCGGTATTGCCCGCGCCGCGGGTAAACGTGGTGCAGTCGCCGTCAATGAGTTTGTCCGGGCCGGCGTCGCCGTCGGTTTTGTAGGATGCCTTCACTTTGGTGTCGGCGGGGAAGCCGAGGACCTTGCGCACCGGCGTGTCGCCGGCCTTCTTCGGGCCGTTGCGTTTGATCAGCAGTTCCAGTTCATTCATGGAGAACGCACGCTTGGCGCCCTTGACACTGTGTTCCACGACGCGCATCTCGAGGCCGTGAACCCGGGGTACAACATAGATGAACAGATGTTCGGCATGGCTCTTCTTGCCTGGTCCCAGGTTGGTGGTCGTACCAAGAAATGTGTCGTATACCTTGTCGCCGGTGCTGTCGGCGTAGAACTCGATCTTCCTGGCATAGTAGTTGCCGTATTTCTCCGCGGCGCCGGTGACCATGCCGACAAGATCTTCCACCGGTTCAGGGAAACGCAGGAACACGGACGCTGCCTTCTTGCCGTCGCCGCCGGCCGTGCCCTGCGCGCTGAGCAGAAAGGTGTCTTTGTCGCCGTCGATCAGGTTGTCGGCGCTGCTGTCGTCAGCCAACTGGTGGGAGGTTCTGATCGTGGTGCCTTTCGGCATGCGATTGCCGCGCGGTGTTTTCGCCGCGGTCACCAGCGGCAACGTGAGTGCCAGCAGTGTGAACGTCAGGTATCTCATTGGCGGTCCTCGTGGTCGGATGCGTTGGCGTCACTCCAGTCGGAGATAGCCGAACTTGTTCAGGTTCTTGCCGGCGGCGATGCCGTCGAACCATTTCATGATGCGGACGCGGTTGCGGCCGTCGTCTTCATTCACCAGGAAGGTCATGCGGATGACTTTGTTGGGTTTGTAACTGATGCCGAGCATGTCGAACGGCAGATACATTTCGTAGATCGTCTTGCCGTTCGCCCGTGTCGCTTTCATCGGGCTCTTCACCGGCTTGCCGTTAATTGTCGGGTCGGGGCTCATCCAGCAGTAACCGTAGCCGCCGTTGGCTTCGGTCATGCCGACTTCCGTGTGCTTGCCGTCGCCGGCGATGGCGACCTGGACGCTGTCCTTGGCCCAGAGCGTCTTGTCTGCTTTGCCCGGGTGGTGGCTTTGGTCCTTGACGTCGAACCGCAAGTAGATGCCCTTGGTATCATGGGCCATATGCAGTTTGACCGAGAGATCGTCGGCGTCCTTCCAGAAGGGCGTGTTCGGATCGAAGACGAGGTCCTGCGTATCGGACTTCTTGTTGAGCACGATGATGCCGGGATTCCGGATGTCGTCCGGCTTGCCGTCGATGTTGAACGGGCCGTCGACCTTTGCGACGCGATCGGCGACGACGACGTTCAACGGCTGCTTGTCGGCCTGCAGCCCGGCTTCGGGACTGGATACGGACAGCACGTAGCCGTGGGTGCCGAAGGAGATATTGTCCGGTATCGGAATCGCCAGGGTTGTCGTTGCCGCCTTCCCGGTGTCCAGGGAGACGGCCTTTTGGGCGACGGTCTTGCCGGCCGGGTTCAGGACATCGAGCGCCAGGTTCACGGGCTTCTGCCAAGTGTTCTTCAGCGTCAGGTCCAGCTTGCTGTCGGTCCCGGGGGTGCCGCCGATGCTGTCGTTGTAGACGAGCCAGGCGGTTTTGGCGGCCGGTTTGACGTTTGTGCCCGCGGGCGCGTTCAGGTAGAACGGGTGGCCGGTCACCTGGAAGGAGATCTTGCCGCCTGCCGGCGTCAGTGTGGTGGTCTTGCCGAACATGTCGGTGTGGGTTACCGCGCCGGTGGCGGCGAGGTTCTGCAGGAACTTTGCGCCGTAGTCATTGGGCCAGGAGAGCCAGACCTGGGAGCCGTCGGGGCGGGTGTAGTAACACGTCTGCAGGCGGCCGTCCAACCTGGTCTCGCCGTGGCCCGCGGTATTCGCCAGTTGGCGGATCAGTTCGTTATAGGCCTGGCCGGACGGCTTGACCCGCTTGCTGATGGTCAGCAGTCCCCAGTCTCCGCCGCCGCCGACGTGTTGGGCGTCGAACAGGTCGCTGGTGATGAACCAGCTGTAGAACAGCGAGTTCTTCTGGTTGCGCGCCCAGGCGACCTTTCGGACCAGGTTATCGGCTTGCCGCAGCCGGCCGAACGTGCTCTTGCCCGACGGGATGGCCGCTTCCGAGTTGCCCAGCAGCCATTTCTCTTTCGGCCGCCCGCCTTTCTTCAGCCAGTTCTCGACCATGCGATGGCGCGTGATGTAGTTGGACAGCGCGCCGTGCGCGTGCCAGACGGCGACATCGGCGCGGCCGGAGCCGGCGATCTCCTGGTACATGCGCCGGTTGAAGTCCGGCTTCTCGGCGCCGTGTGCCACCGTGCCGCTGCCGGTGCCGATGCGGACGCCCGGGATGACTTCGCGGAAGGCCTTTTCGAATACCCGGTGCATTTTGTCGAACGTGTCGATACCGGGTTTGTAACAGAACCGCGGCAGATCGGGTTCGTTGTAGAACTCAATGGAGATGATGCTGTCTTTGTACGGCAGGTACTTGGTGCGCGCCTGTTCTTTGCACCACTCGTAGTACTTCTCGTAATCGTTCGGGGCGCCGCGATTGTCATTCTTCTCCTGCGGCAGCCGCAAGTGTTTCGGCATGCCGCCGAAGCCGGCATTGCACAGCAGCCCGGCTTCCACGAGTTCCTTGCCGGGCGCGCCGGTGCGGTAGCAGTCGATGCCCAGCGGCACCACGACCTGGTGCAGGAGAAAATCGTTCTCGATCTGTGCCGTCCAGTCGCCGTGATGCATGGAGCCGAACCACATCGGCGTTGTGTTGACGCGCTTGCCGTTCGGCTTGAACACCGCCAGCAGGTCGCGATACGCCGCTGCGATGCCGTCGCCGGCAACGGTCAGTACCAGTTCATAGTGGCCGTAGGGCAGGGCGCCGAAATCGATGTCGACCTGTGTGCGACCATAGGCCGCCAACGACAACGGAACCGATTTTTCGGCGATCGGATGGCGGCGTTTGACGTCGTAGCTGCTGTACAGCCTGGCCCGCAGCGGGAGCTGTACCTGCTTGTCGAGCGCGTTGCGGACGGTGTATTTCGCCACCACCGGTTTGTTCGGCTCGAATGCCAGGCCTTCGTACACCGGGCGAATGCTGATGCGTTTGCTGCGGTCCACGGCGCCGACGACCGCGATGTCGTCCAAAAGGATGTCGCCCTTGCCGCCCTTATCACCCTGCATAAAGAGCATCTTCAGGCGGAACGGCATTTTCATCGAGCCCGTCGCCGGCATGGCTTTCGGTGTCGTGGCGACGGCATACTCCCGCCATTCGTTGCCTTCGAGTCGGACCTTCGGTGTCTGCGCTTTCTTGCCGCGGGCATCGGTGATCTCAAACCAGATCCGGCAGGGGTAGCCCTGGGGGTTGGCCTGGAAGGTGATCTTGTCCATCACTGCTTCCTGGATCCAGACGTCGCCGCGCGTGCACCACATGCGGAACGGGCCCTTGCCCGCGTCCTTGAAGTGGTAACGCAGAATGCCGACGCCCTGGCCGGCGTGCGCCTTTGCCGCGTTGCGTTCGCCGCAGAGATACGTGTAGCCGCCGAAGTAGCGTTCGCCTTTCGGTTGGCCGGTGTTGCTGGCCCACGTACGCCACGTGGTGAATTCTTCGAAGTCCTCGACGACATACTTCATGGTGCTCGTGCCCAGGGCGTCCTCGAACACGAGGCCGGAGATCTCGGTCAGGATAAACGCCCGGCGGGTGCCCTTGATCGTCTGTTCCGTCACGCGCAGTTCGATGCCATGGGCCGTCTTGACGGTTTTCTGGAAACGTTTCCGGCCTTTGCCCGGGCCGCTGGCGCGGCCGACGAAGGTGTCGTACTTGCCGTTGCCGTTGGTGTCGACGTGCAGTTCCATCTTCTTCCAGAGGTAGTTGCCCCACTTATCCGAACGTCCAACGATGATGCCGGCCAGGTTCTTCTGCGGTGCGGGGAAGCGCAGGAAGATGGATGCGGCTTTGCCTTTCTTCGCCGTGCCCTGTTTGGGCTGGTAGGCCGTGCTGCCGTTGCCGTCCAACAGGAGATGTGCGCCTTTGCCCTTCGCCGTTGGAAAGGAGAGCTTCGCCGTACAACCTTTGGGCATGCCGGTGGTGTAATAGGTTACGCGGTAGCCGTTGGGCGTGGCGTTCATGATCGGCAGTTTGTCCGACAGCACAAGCTGCATCTCGTCCATGGTCCAGGCGCGTTTGCCGCCGCCGATATGCTGACGGGTGACGCGGATGTCCAGGCCGTAGGCTTTCGGCAGGCGCCCGTCGAACATATGGGTGCCTTTGCACTTGTCCCAGCCGCCGAGTTTTGTGGTGCTGCCGACCTTCGTGTCGAAACGACCGTCATCGTTGGAGTCGACCCAGAACTCCATCACTTCCGGATAGTAGTTGTAGTACTTGTCTGAGCGGCCGGTGACGACACCGGCGAGATTTTCTACAGGCTGCGGAAAACGCAGGATGACGGATGTCTCCTGATTCGCGCTGGTGCAGGTGCCGCCACCCGCCTGCATCCAGGTTTTTGGATCGCCGTCAAACAATTTGTCCGGGCCCTTGCCCTTTTCCGTCCGGAAGGTCGCTGTGATCCTCGTGCCTTCCGGCGGCACGATGGTTTCGCCCGCGCGGGTGATTCCACAGAAGGTAAAAATAAGTGCGATGATCATCGCAGAAGCGGCTCCCATGCCGCGATCCTGCATCATGCGCCCTGCATCGTGCATCCTGTATCCTGTATCCTGCATCTGATGGTTCTCCTTAATCATTGTAGACAATCAGTCGGGTTTCGCTTTGGCGATGCTCCGGCTCTGTCGATTCCCCGTCGAGACGGGCGCGAAGCAAGTCGACCATGACCTCTCCCTGACGGCGCGGCTGGATGTCAACCGTCGCCGCCGGACGGTACGTTTTGATCTCAGGCGTTTCCAGGTCGTGCCAGAAACCGTCGAAACCAACGACCAACGGTCTCTTATTCTCGTCCGGACAAAGGATGTCCAACGCTTTGCCGATGATCTCACAGAATGAATCGGACGGCGCCATCAAGGCGTCCGGCGCATTGTCGCTCAGGACCTCGGGCGCCAGCACGCCGGTCATCCAGCGCAAGAAATCGTCGGCCCGGAAACTCGACGGATTGAATTCCGGGGGCGGTACTGTGCATGGCCAGCGGTCCAACGCCTCGAGGCCGGTCGCCTGCAGGACCTCCTTGTAACCCAGTTCGCGCTCCACCATCCAGTAGCGGGGCGACTCATTGAAATCCAACATGCGGATCCGGCGGCAACCGTGGTCGACCAGGTACTGAGTCAAGGCGCGGCTGCCGGTGCGTTGATCCGGCGATACGTGCCAGAACGGCGTGAGGTAGTCGTAACCGCCCGGGACGACCACCGGCAGACCGGCATCTTCCAGGGCCAGCAACGGTTCGACGCAGTCAACGGACTTGGTCAGGTATTCCGTCGTCAAGACGGCCAGAGGACGGTTGCGATAGAACCAATGCAGGGCGTTGGGCGAACCGAGCTTCTTGATATTCTGGATCAGCAGGAAGTTGTAGCCGCGGCTCAATGCTTTGCGTTCGACGCCCGGCCGGACGTTGCCGGGACTGTTGAACTCCTCGATGCGGTCCGGAGCGACGTAGTCCGAAATAAACACGATGCAATTCGCCAGCGGTGAGCTCAGCCCTTGGTTGGCGTTGGTCAACACACAGCCGCGTTTGCCCTGTTTGGCGATGATCCCCTGTTCTTCCAGTTCCTCGAGCACGGCGCGCAAGGGGGTCCTGGAAACACCGCACATCTCGGCGAGTTTCTTCTCAGCCGGCAGGATGCCGGTCTCGCTGAAGGTCCCCGCCTCAATCAACTGCATGAGCCGTTCCCGCGCGGCATTCCGCACGACCTGCTTCTGCTTACTGGTAATCTCGTTCATGTGCCTAAAATACCGTGTGGTAGTTAAAAGATCAATTGGTATTTATGGCTTTGACGCGGGATTTTTGGGAAAGTTCCAGCCGGCAGCGGGATGTGGGGGATGGCCGGCCGAGGATGAGGCGCAGGTAGGAGGAAATCGGTTGGCGTTTCAGCTATCTGGTTCGCGCTCTTCGGGTGTTGGCCGGGCCGTGTATCCCCCCCAGATCATCAGTCCCAGCCACAACACCAGCGCCGGCAGCACTTCGGCGATCCCGGGCAGCCCGAGGCCACGACCAACGGTAAACATGCGCAGCTTGTTCTTCTCGGGTGCGATCTCATTCTGGCGGATCTGGATGATGGCTTCGCTTCGGGGTTGGACGAAGCCCTTGGTGACGAGGGGGTAGAAGTAGCGGCCGAGCGGGTTGCGCCAGAGCTGCTGTTCGCGCTCGGGCTGACTCGGGTGCGGCCGCAGAATCTGCGGCGAGATTATGGTGATGACCCACATGTTGGCCAGGGACACGGCCAGCAGACCACCGAACGTGATTTTGAAGGCGAGTTTCCAGCGTGTCCTCGCCTGTCGCAGAATTCGGGCTCCGCCGATAGCGATGAGCAGCCAGTACATCGACAAACTGAGGATGAGGTAGCGCGGGCCGGCGCCGTTGCCGCCGTCCCAGCCGTTGAAACAGGCGTTCATCAAGGCGAACAACAGCGCAATCGCCGCCGCCGGCAGGATCCACTGTCGGTGTTTGCAGGAACGGAGAGGACCGAAGGCGACGGGGGCGGTCAGCAGAACCGGCATGTACCAGAAGATTCCGCGATAGGGCGAGAACGTCGTACCCCAGAGCGCCTCACCGAAGCTGGTCAGATAGAACAGCCCGCCGACAGCGTGTTCACTTAGGAAGCGGGAATTGGTATAGATCACGCCGGGCACGATGGGATTGCCGAAACAGATCCAGTGGTAGCCGGCGTAGAGCGCCAGCGGCAGGAGGCCGCCGGCGAAGTAGGTTGGGAGGGATTTCCACCGCTTCTGCCAGAGCATGGCGGCAACGACCGTCACCAGCGCCATGGCGCCGGTATACTCGGACAGCACCACCATACCCATGAGACAGCCGGCGGCAAAGGTATGTGGCCGACTTCTGCCGCTGCCGAGGCAGACACTCAGGACGAGCATAGAGGCAGCCAGTGAGTGGCCCCAGAACTGCGTGCCGAACGGGAACATGGACGTGCCGAAGAAGAGACCGGCCGTGCAGACGTAGGACCACAGGGGCTGATGGGTCCAGCGATGCAGGAAGGCATAGAAAACCATTGCCGCCAGGGCAGCCGGAATTACGGTAACAATCAGGTTCAGCAGGTAGCAGTTGACGTAGGTTACTGAAGGTTCCAGCGGATTCAGGCCGGCCCATTCCTCGACATGGTACATGACGAAATAGAAGGGAATCGCCAACAGGGACGGGCCGGGGGCTTTGTTGGGGTAGTGGTGCGCATCGTGTTTCGGGTTGTTGGACCAATCCCAGGTGTTCGGTCGCAAACCGGTCGCCGGCTGATCCACGAAGCGGTCGATGCGGAACGTGTATTGGTCTGTCGGGTGCGGTTCGACGAAGGCAAAGACCATGTCGTAGCGCGCAATCTGGTTGATATCGGCGCCGTTATAGAACCAGCCCCAGGCGACGAGCACGCCCAGGGCCAGCGTGAGCGCGGGAATGCGGCTTCCGGGCTGTGCTGACTGGGTTGGCGGGGGGGGCTCGCTCATTCGACCCGGGCTATTGCTTGCGGTTTTCTGCGGGACAGAATACTCGGCATGACGCCGATCAGCAAGTGGTCGGCGGCGGGATCCTCTTACTCGTGTGTCGTCGGCAGCAGTTTGTCGTAGCCGCCGTTGAGCATCGTGCCGAATTTCTTCACCAGACCTTCGTTTTCGGCGGCGATATTGCGCGCGACGGCATCGGTCTTCCGGTGGTCGTATAGTTCACGGCCGACAACCTTCTTGGTTTTACGGTCCTGCCATTCGGTGTAGCGGTAGCGGGTTGTTCGCATACTGTAGCCCATGACATTGCCGTGGCGCGGATACTGGCTGATGGCGCCCAGCTTCCACGGCAACGTTGGATCGTCCAGCAACGGCTTCACCGAATACCCCTCCAGATGCTTTGGGGGTTCCAGACCGGCTAGATCGCAAAGCGTTGGATAGATGTCAATAAACTCGACCAGGGCATCCGTCGCTTTACCTTTCACCTTCTGGCCGGGGGCCGAGAAGATCAGCGGGGCGTGTGCATCCAGCTCGAAATTGGTGTGCTTGCACCAGTCGCCGTATTCACCGAGCTTCCAGCCGTGGTCGCCCCAGAGGACAATTGCCGTGTCATCTCGCAGTCCGAGCTTATCCAGTTCGTCCAGCAGTCGTCCGACCTGCGCGTCAATGTACGACACGCAGGCGTAGTATCCGTGGATGAGGTGGCGCGTCTGTTCGTCGGTCAGCGGGCCTTTGGCCGGCATGCCGTAGTACTTCCGCAGCTCGCCCCAGTTGGTGAAGGCGATCTTTGGCGCGCCTTCCGGGCGATTGCGCTCCGGGATCTTGATTTCGTTCGGATCATACATATCCCAGTATTTCTTCGGGGCGCAGAACGGCAGGTGCGGTTTGCTGTAGCCGACCGCCAGGAAGAACCGCCTGTCTTTGATCTGCTTCATCGTCTTGATGGCCAGGTCGGTGGTGGCGCCGTCCCGGTACTGGTTGTCTTTCACGTCGCCGCAGTCCGTCGGTGCCCCATTCTTCCGGTGCTTCCGATCCTTACCCCGGTTGGTTTTGCGCACTTCCCGGCTGATCTTCTGGTTCTTCGGATCCCAGTATGTCTTGCGCTTGGGCATCTGATGCTTCACGCTCCAGGAGTAGGGGTCGTTGCCGACGCCGTGGCCCATGTGGTAGATCTTGCCCATGCCCTGGCTGTGGTAGCCGTTATTCATGAAATGCTGCGGCAGGGTGACCACCTTTGGGTGGACATCGCGGAAGGCGGTGTGCAGATACCAGCACTTCGCCGTGTCCGGCCGCATGCCGGTCAACAGGCTGACGCGTGACGGATTGCATACCGCCTGCTGGCAATACGCCCGTTTGAATAGCGTTCCCTGCGCCGCGAGACGGTCGATGTTCGGGCTCTTGATATGTTTGCTGCCATAGCAGCCCAATTCCGTGCGCAGATCATCAATGGCGATGAACAGCACATTCAGTTTCTTGCCAGCTGGCTTGTCGGCCCACGTGAGGGGCGCGGTCAGCGCCGCTGTCCCGATGCCCGCGATTTTCAGAAAATCCCGCCTTGTGTAATCCATAACCTTCTCATCTGTTCATTTTCTGAGATTTCCGCAAAGGGTCAACTACAGATTCTGTTCGATTAGCCATGTGATTGTTGGTGCCAGGGCTGTGACATAGCGTTCGTCGGCAACATCGCCCTGCGGCGGCAGATGAAGGAACACCACCTTCGGCACATCGGTCCCGGCGCAGACATACAAGTGTTCATTACACAGGAACCGGCCGGCGTTGCGGCTGATCATCAGCGGCCGGAATATCTCCTGACTGCAAGTATACTGGAAATCAAAACGGGCCTCGCGTTGATCCGGCCCGCCCGGCTCGATCGGCGCGGATTCGATATACTCGCCGTTGTTATCCGTGCCGTCGCGCAGATTGACGCCGACCGTTTCCAGGCCGATGAAGCCGCCGGGTCCTTCGCCCAAACCGACAATCAGATCCGGCTGAAGATTATCGACCAGCGGCAGGAGCTCCTTTCCCGGCGCCCCCCAGACCACGTCCAGGATGCACAGGTTGACATTGTAGGGGAGATCCTGGGCGGCGAGATATCGCGCCAGCGTTTCACTGCCGTTCTTGTCGCGGCCGGCGAACGGCATAAACCCGGTAAGCAGGACTGTCTTGGAAGTATTCATTGCTGCAATCTGTTCTGCCGGCCGGCGAAGTCAACTCGGGATGCAGGAAGTGTGTCGCGCCGCGCCTCGCTGTCGCTACGGCTGAAGAAGTTCCTGCACGGCGGGAAGCCAGTACTTGACGATCCAGTCTTCGCCCATGCCGACGGGAGCAACGCGCTGAATCTCCCAGCCGCCGTCTTCGAGTTCGCGCAGCATCGAGAAGGCGCGGTCGCGATTGGTCGTATGCAGGATAACCGGGCAGATCGCGTCGTGCTGTGCGAGTGCTTCTGCCACCTCCAGACCATCGCCGGGATCCGGATCGCCCGGGTCCGGCACCAGATCGTGGTCCAAAGAAATCAGCGCCGTGCCGGGGAGTTGCTCCCCGATATCACGGATCATGTCGGGGGCGTTGCGCCACACGATCAAGGTACACTCCGGAAGTTGTGCAACCGCCGCCTCGAACGCGGCGATCCGGTCACGGCTGTCTTCAAGCATCAAGACTTTCATCGGCGTATTGTCAGTTCGCATTCTTGCCATCTGCCGCAATGTAATGGCGCACAAAGCGTTCCTGGTCGCGGTTCAGACTGACGCCGGGTCGGGCCTTGGTGATCAGGTCGAGACCTTCTTCGTAGGTCTTGACCGTGCCCCGATGGAAGAGGAGGATGATAGCGAACAGCCCGGTGCGGCCGTGCCCTTGCGCGCAGTGCACAAACGTGCGCCCTGGTTTGAGCACGTCAAGGACCTCCTGCAGGGGGCCGGGATGGGGGATGCTGCCGTCGAGGATGGCGAAGTTGACGTAGCCCGGGAGTTGGCGGGCATTTGGCGGGTCCTCAAACTCCGCGGTCAGATCGACGTAGTTGGGGATGTCCGGCGGGACCTCGGCGGCTACCAGGCGGCGGCCGAGAACGAGATCATCCGTCACTTCGTCCAACGGGTTCTCTTTGGTGAAGCGGCAGGCCAGTTGCCAGACAACCCGGGAGTACAGCAGGAACGGCAGGTGGAGTACCTTGCTCCACACTGGAATACGGCCGTCGGCGCCTTTGCCGAACACCCGCGGGCCAACCCCGGCGTAGCCGGCCGCCAGGGCGAAACAGCTGAAGGCGAACCAGTGCAGCCCATGCCACCAGCCGCCCTGCAGGATTGCCGGTCCGCTGACGGCACAGCCAAGCAGCAGGAATGCAACCATGTATCTTGCGCTTCTCATGTCGACGTACTATACCCGTTGGTTGTTTAATCTGAATGGATGCTGTTAGGTTTCGCCCCCGCCCGGAACCTAGTTCTGAGGGGCGTTGCTGGTTGCGTCATGCCGTTTAAATAGTAAGGTATTACAGTTCAGGAGGATATCTCAATGAAAGCGTTCGTTGTGCACCTGGCAATCGCCCTGGTCGGCTTGTCTGCTGCCCTTACAGCCGTCGCGAAACCGGCCTACGAAACCGAGGAGTGGAAACGCACGCGCGAACTGACCTGGGCGCGGCCCGGCAGCAACGGCGGCATCGGCGACGCCCGGAACTGGCTCGAAGACGGTAAGCCGGCCAGGAAGGGGCCGGACCGCGATACCGACATCATCCTGCCGAAGGCGTCAAAACGGTATCGCGTCAGCGGCAGCAGCCGCGACCAGGTACGACATGTGACCATCGAAGCGAACGCCGAACTCAAGGGCCGCCATCGCAACGAAATCGAGATCTGGGGCAATTGCCACGTCAAGGACGGCGGCTGGATCCAATACGTCTCGATCCGCGGCGGCAAGCATACCTTCTTCCGCATTGACGGCGCGGAGTTCCCGAACCGCAAGAACAACGAGGGCTATCGCCATCCGGCAGGGCGCCATCCGAAGGGGAAACAGGAGAGCCGCTCGCAGATCTCGCACAAGTTCCAGATCTGCAAGTTCGGTACGGCCTCGGTCGAGTTTATCGGCAATATCGGCGTCAGCGACGAGGTCATGCTGCAGCACGGCAAGATGATCGTCAGCGGCGACTTCCGCTGGAGCGGGGTCACGGGCAAGGGCGCCTTCGAGATTTACGACGGCGGCATCCTCGAGATTCAGTCCGGCGGGCGCGCCGGTTCGTTTGCCGAGACCAACCGCAAGTCCGTCTTCAACATCGATGTCTACCGCAACGGTGTGATCCAGGCCGGTTCGCCGGAACGGCCGTTGACCGAGGACGCCTTCCTCCTGCTCGGCTTCGGCAACAACAGCAAGGTCGGCCGCACCGGGCTGTACGCCGCCCTCGGCTCGATGATCCGCGTCTACACGACGGATCCAAGACGGGCGCGTTTGGTCATTGCGTCGACCTCGTCGGTGCCGGACTTCCACAGCGGCACCGGCAAGCCGTTGGGCAATCCCGATCGCAAAGCCGCCGGCAAGAACGGCATCGCCATGCAGTTGGCCGGCGATGTCGACTTCAACGCGGTCACCATGGATTACGTCTGCGAGGGCGGTATCGGCGTTGCCGACCATCTTGATCCGAAGGAGTGGAAGGATTTGAAGTTCGGGCCCCATTGTGCGGCAAGCAACGGTAAGCTGTTTTCCAAAATGAAGCGCGATCCCAACGCCTACTACCACAATCGCGGCTCCGACCAGCACACCGAGTACGCCTTGACCCGCCGCGCCGTGCAGTCCATGCAGGGTTATCTCAAATCCAATGATAAATTCCAGTTGTCGACGACGCCGGCCAACACCAAGATGAAAAGAATCGGCGGCGGCAAGAAGAGCTTTGATACGCCGATTGCTGTGGTCTTCGACAAGCCGATCGAGGTGGCGGTCAAGTGCCAGGTCGACGACGCCAAAATCAAGTACACCACCGACGGCACCGAGCCCGGCCGCTCGTCCAAGTCCTATACCGGCCCGATCAAGATCGACAAGACCACGAAACTGATGATCAAGGCATACAAGTCCGGCATCGGTTTCAGCCCCACCTACTCGACGGTATACGTGTTCAAGTAGGGAAGGCCCTGTGGCTCTGCCGGAGCGAGACAGATTACAGCGTTTTTGCTGTTTCTGCAGTTCTGACTGGAGGCGTGATCGTTCTCAGCCTGGGGTCAGCACAGCCTACCCCAGGGACATGAGGCAATCCGGATCAACGCTGAAGGCGTTGCAGTGGGCTTTACTGAGCAGCGGCTGTAATCCCGTCCATAGACGCGATAAGCGCGCCGCCGGCGGTCCGAAAACGGCAACGACAATTGCGGCGGCAGGTGATTCAATTGATGCCGGTGCCGAAACCCAGACGTAAGAGGACGTGAGTTGACGATGGTGAAGACCAAGCTGAAGGCGAAGGTGGGACGATGGATCTCCTTTGTGAGCGTCCTGCTCTGCCTGCCCGCGACCGCAGTGATCAACCCCGGCCTGCAGCCGCCGGATCTCTATGACCGCTACCGCAACGTCTTCATCGCGGAGGTCACCCGGGTTCATCCGGGGACCGGCTTGACGATCACCGTGAAGGAGGTCCTGAAGGGCGAATACAAAACCAAACAGGAAATCCAACTCGTCTTCGCCGACGGCATCAAGGGGGAGTTGAAGAAACTGAAACCCGGCGCGCCGATCGCTGCCCTTGCCGGCGGCAAACGACGACGGCGTGAGAAACGGTTCATGCTCTATCTCGACGGCTTCTTCCTCGGGCAGATGCAGGACCTGAAAACCTGGAATGTCGATAGCGGCGATGTCCGTGTCGTCGACGGCAAACCGATTCCGACGCTGGCCGGTACGTGGAATGGTTCGACAGAGCAGCTCTGTCGCATGCTGCGCGATGCCCGGAAGGGGACGGTCTTCTTCCCGCGCTACGCCTACTGCCGCTTCAAACCGGATCAGCTGATCGCGGACTTCGGCAAACACCCGGTTCATGGTGTGGCCCTCTACGACATCGATCGCGACGGTGATCTGGATATCTTTGCCTGTTCGCCCGGCGGCGATCGCCTCTACCTCCAGGTGGAAGCGTTGGAGTTCGCTGACGTCACGCAGGCAACCGGCCTGCAGACGAAAAGCCGGTCCGTCGCTATCGCCGATGTCGATGGTGATAACCTGCCGGACCTGCTGCTGGACGGGATGCTGTATCACGGCCGGCGCGGCGACCAGGGACTCGCCTTTGCTGCCACGACGTTGATCCCCGCACTTGACCCGAAGCTCCTGCGGCAGGCGGTGTTCGCCGAGATCAACGGTGACGGCCATCCGGACGTGCTTGCTTCTCTTCGCCGCGGGGGGGTCAAGGCCTTCCTGAATCCAGATAAGCCGAAGACGCCGTTTGTCGACGCCACAGCAACGCTTGGACTGGCCGATAAAGCCAATGGCGCCGGCCTCGATGGCCTGATCTCGGTTGGCGACTGGAATGACGACGGCAAGGCCGACCTGTTCTACGCCGCCGGCAAGGGCTTCCTGCTGGTGCAGCAGGACGGCAAGTTCAGCTCGGTCCCGCAGGAGTTGGGTCTGCGCTTCACATCCGGCAATAACGATGAAACCGGGATGACCGGCAGCGGCTGCTTCATGCCGCTTCTGCAGGCTGGCAAACAGGACCTCCTACTGCCGGTCGACGCCGGCTGGAAGGTCATTGAAAACCGTAACGGCACCCCGGTTGACGTTACCGAACACGGCAACGAAATCAGCGAGGGGTCGTTCCTGCATCTGGCCAGTGTCGGCGCGGACCTCAACGTCGACGGTTATCTCGATTTCTACACGATCAGCCGCGCCGCCAACGGGCACAACCGGTTGATTCTCAATCGCGGTTACGGCTCGTTTATGCTGGGGGCGGTAAACAAATACTACAAATACCTGGTGCGCGGACCGACACACAAAAACGGCGGCCTGGGAGTGGCGACCGGCGATGTCAACGGCGACGGCGCCCCGGATCTGTTGATTGGCAACGGCCACGGCAAACTGGCTCTGCTTGTCAACGAAACGCTGGACTTGCGCAAGCCCGTTGAACATCCGACGGCGGATATTGCGAAACTGCTGCAGACTAAACTGCTGACCGTCCACGTTCACGGCCCGCGCGGCGTCGTCGGGACCCGCCTCCTGGTGACGGACAAACAGGGCCGGGCGCTGGCCCGCCGCGATCTAGGCGTCAACTTGGCCGCCGGCAGTTGGGGGCCGGACAGTTTGACGATCGCCATCCGCGAACCAGCGGCGTACAAGCTGACCGTCCGTTATGCCGACGGCAAAGCGCACAGCACGGACGTCGACCTCCGTCAGGACGCGCGCGTCACGGTGGAAGCCACCCGCAAAGGCCTGGAGATCGGCTGGTAGAACCGCTGAAGGGGCGGTAGCGGAGTCGGAGAGAAGGCAGAACTATTTTCGGGCAGAATCATTTCTTTTGGTGGGAGTAGCGGATTGGATCACGCAAAGCCGCAAAAGGGGAGGTGCGATGCCTCGAGCGACGCTGTGTGACGTCGATCCAACAATCCCGTAGGTGCGGAGCAAGGTAGTCGTGGGCAAAGCCACGGACTCCCAGTGGCACTGGCCCGAAGATCTCATTACTTCCTGCGTCGTCGTCGCCACTGGCTGCAATTGCTGCGTTAGTAGCCGGTCTTGGGAGAACGACCGAGTTCCGAATCCATCCGAAATTGCACCTGGTCGCTTCAGCGAGGAAACACAATACACGCTCTGCCGGCTCCACTCCTCCATCGTGTTTCGTGTTTCGTGTCTCGTATTTCATGTTTCGTGTTTCGTGTCTCGTGTCTCGTGTTTCGTGTCTCGTGTTTCGTGTCTCGTGT
>CAYLNH010000165.1:0-15980 GCA_964384625.1 uncultured Lentisphaerales bacterium | reverse complement strand
CGTTGTAGTAGGCCCTGCCGTGTTAGCGGCTATAGTTTTTTTGGAAATGCTATAGTAGATGGAGATTAGGGCCAGGTTACAGGTTCAAGAGCCCCGTAGGGGCATATCAAGGTAGCCGGGGGTGCAGACCCCGGAAAGGGGAAAGTCAAATACCAGAGCCCCGTAGGGGTGAAGCAGTATCTATCTTCACGGTCAGAATTGGCCCAACAATGTAACATTGAAGATTGCCGGATCAGTAGTAGAATCCGGGAGCGTCCACCTTCGCGTAAGGCGTCAGGCTTCGCCAGAAGGCTTCGACCCGACACGTCGCCCGGCGCCGCACAACCTGCTTGGGAATACTCGCAAATTCACATCTGCACCTGCACCTGATATGACCTGCCCGCTTCACACGGCAACACACCGTCAATCCCTCGGCCGTCAACCGTCACCAGGCAATCCGCCCTGCCCTGATTGTCGATCACGATCTCGTATACACATCCGCGGAACCGGCGCATCACGGTAACCATTCCCAAGTCCCCGGGCAGGCACGGCTTCACAACCAGCCCATCCAAGGTTGGCCGGATCCCCAGGATGTACTGCGTTGCGGCAATGTACATCCAACTGGCTGTTCCCGTCAGCCAACTGATACCGCCTTCGCCGAAACGATCGCTCACCGGGCCGACAATTGATGATACGAACGCATACGGTTCGCGTTGGTAGTGCTCGGCGCCGAACCGTTCAATGATGCTCTCCGGCAGCATCTGCCGGTAATACTTGAACGCGCGATCGCCATGTCCGAGAAGGCATTCAGCAATGATCGCCCAGGTGTTGGCGTGGCAGAAGATGCTGCCGTTCTCGCCGATACCCGGGTTGTTGCCGATGTGCGGGTCGTCCGGTTCCGGAAAGCCCTGGAACGGCGGCGTGTGGATCGTCAGTCCGCAGTCGCTGTTGAGCTGCTCCGCCGCCGCGGCCATCGCCCGTTGCGATCTGCCGTCCGTTTCACCAACGCCGGAGATCACCGCCCAGGACTGCGGGTTCAGGTAGATCCTGCCCTGCGGGTTCACCGCGCCGCCGCGATACGTGCCGTTGCTCAGCCACAGCCGGCGATACCAGGAACCGTCCCAAACATCATCAGAGTTGCAGATCCCCGTCAGTTCGTCGGCAACCGCCCGACACCATTCCGCCGTCTCATGGTCATCACGCCGTTCTGCCAGTTCCGCAAACTGTTTGCAGGAGTACACCAATTGCTGCGCCAGCATCACGCTCTCCGCATCGACGTCATCGAACATCGCCAGACTGTCGTTCCAGTCGGCGTAAAACAACGTCGGCAGCCCATGCGGCCCGCGCTGTTCATTGATATGTTTGAGACCGATCAGGATGTGATCGTAAACGGTTGCTTCGCCACCGTCGCGAAACGGGATGACCTCGTCCAGGAGGCTCCAGTCGCCGGTTTCCGCGATCAATGCCTTCACCGTGTAGACCTGCCAGACGGTATCATCGCTGCGATGCGGATCGCGGTTGGTCGGGCGGTCGGTATTCGGAAAGTACGAGAAGCAGCCGCCGCCGTCCTGCGCCTGCTGCGCCAACACGCCGCGCATCATCTCCCGCGCGAACTCCGGCTCGATATGCGCTACTGCCAACGCATCCTGTGTCGTGTCGCGATAGCGCAGGCCGTCCGTACCCATGTGGTCCGTAGAGATCATCCGCGCGTTCTCGAGGGTCACCAGCGAGTTGCACGGGTTCCACGTGTTGATGACGCGGTCGACGAGCGCATCACCGGAATCCACCTGCAGTGTCTCGAACCGGGAGAGCCACCCGGACCGCACGCCGGCAATAGCCTTCTGCACTGTGTCCGCGCTCTGGTACTTCCGCACCATTGCAGCCGCAGCATCCCATTCAGGAGCAAGGGCGAACACATACGCGAAGGACTTCCCGTCGCCCGGCGCCAGTTTCGCGTCGACACCGATCGACGCACAGGCATGCCCGCCCAACGGCAACTCCGAATTGCCCAGGACCTCCTGATCGGTCAGTGCCGCAGGTGCCGCCAGCGTGCCGGTCAAGCCAACGAATGCCTCTCGCGAGCAGTCGTAGCCGGACGCCGCATCCGTGGCGGCGAATAACATGCACGGCGTGTCCGGGGCCTCGAAGACATGGTAGTCATAGTGGATTGCATTCAGATCCGCGTGCCATTTCAGCGCGAAATGGTTCTTCAGATAGCACCAGCCCAGTGCCTCACGCATAAACTCCAGCAGACCGAACTCCAGATAACTGACAAACTCCAGATCCGCGACTGCATCACCGTCATTGGTCACGTCGACCAGCCACAGCATGACGTCGTCATCCGGCGCCATGGTGTACGTCAACTCCACGCGGACGCTGTCCTTCGCCGCGGCAAAGGTGGTGATTCCCGGTTCGTGTCGGCAGACAAACGATTCGAGTTCGGCACACACCGGCGCGAAGTGCGGGTTCCAGATCTCGCCGGTCCGGCGGTCGCGCACGTACACATAGAAGCCCGGCCGATCCCCCGGCGGCGCGACGTAGTGGTAACGGCTGATCCGCCGCGTGTACGGCTCCAGGTACCACAACAGCCCGCCGGCGTTCTGACTGATAAACGCCTTCAGCCGCCGGTTACCCAGATAATTGATCCACGGCCGCGGCGTCAACGGTTTCGTAATCACATACGACCGGTTCGAATCGTCAAAATGTCCATATTGCATGTGCGTTTCCCTCTCCTGTTCCACTTGCTGATGCTGCCGGAGAACCTACTACATCCCCACACCGTTGTCAGTACCCGCCACCCGCCGGATTTGCAGAATTCCCACATATGTTTGGCCCGGCTCCCCTTGACTGCCGGCTTGCCGCATCCAGCTTCAGTCCAGGCAGCGGAACAGGCAGCAACACGGCAATCGGAAGGAATCCGGCCATGCACGAGAGCAATATCCCGGCGGAACTGGCGGCGCCGAACAAGCGCGTTACGCCGACGACCGGACTGGAAGGACCACCTGACAGCGACAATCATGACCCGTCCAACGTCATTTATCACGACGGCCTCTTTCACCTCTGGTTCACCGGCCACCGCGAACCGTACTGTCCGTTCCGCAACAGCTTTGTTGAATACGCCACATCGGCCGACGGCATTGCCTGGCGGCGTCACGGCATTGTGCTTGAGGCCCGCGACGCCGAGCACTGGGACAACGGCGGCGTGTTGACGGCCTTCGTCGTACCGCAGGTCGACCGCTTCTATATGTTCTACACCGGCGTCGGCGCCGACTTCGACGGCGCCGAAAGCCCCCGGTTTATCGGCTGCGCCGTCGCCGACAATCCGGCCGGCCCCTGGTCGCGGGATAAAGACAACATCGTGCTCTCGCCGGATTCGGCCGGCAATTGGGATGACGGCGGCGTTGACGACGCCAACATCATCCGGCAGAACAACCAATGGTGGCTGTACTACAAGGGTCGGCGACGCAGCTCAACTGCCGCCGAAACGAGGATCGGTGTTGCGGCCGCAACAGATCTTGCGGGACCGTACAGGCGGCACCCGGCGAACCCCCTGCTGCCCGGTCATGCGCTGACCGCGTGGAAACACCGCGACGGCGTCGCCATGATCACCGGGCAGGTGGGACCGCCGGTCGTGCATTGGTCGACGGACGGCATCACGTTTCACGCTGCCGGCGCGTTCAAGAACCAATCCACCGGCGTCTACAACCCCGCCGACTTCGTCGCTGCCGCCGGCCCTGACGCCGTGCCGTGGGGCATCGATGTGCACTTGCCGCGCCCCCGGACGCTGTTTCGTTTTGATGCCGGCCGTCCGACCTAACCCGAAAAGGAGACCCGCAGATGGCTCGCAAGACGTTTACGCTCTACGTCTCTCCCCTCGGTAACGACAACTGGTCCGGTCGGCGGCCCGATCCGGACCGGCGGTGCGAGGACGGACCGTTCGCCACGATTGCCCGCGCCCGCGATGAGCTGCGGCAACAGAGCCGCCGCCGCAAGGCAACGGTCGAAATCCGTGGCGGCAACTATCCGCTGGCCGAAGCCATTACGTTCGGGCCGCAGGACTCCGGCACCCGCGATGCGCCCATCACCTACCGCGCCCGCCGCCGGGAGGTCCCGGTCCTCGATGCAGGACGGGTCATCACCGGCTGGCAGCCGCTCGAAAAACGCAGCCGCGCCATCCAGCCCGCTGCCCGCGGCAAGCTCTGGGTCGCGCGCCTGCCGAAGCACTGGTCCTTCCTCCAACTCTTCTGCAACGGTAGAGAACTGCCGCGATCGAAGTCCGTCCTCGACGACGACTGGGGAACCTGGCCGCAGGCGCCGCTCGGCAAACGTAAGGACCTCCTTGCCGTGCGAAAGCGCGATCTGCCGAAGCACGACCGTTGTGAAAATGCAGTGCTCAACTTCCTGCCGACGCCGTATACGATGTGGTCCAACGCCATTGTGCCGGTCCGCAAGGTCGACTATGCCAAGGAACTCCTGCGGTTCGAGCCGGTCTTGTTCCACCGTCCGGAGGTGCTCAAGGAGATCCCCTGGCGCCTGGAAAACCTGCTGTCCGGCATCACGACGCCCGGTCAATGGTTTGTCAATGCCGGGAAGGGACGCCTGTACCTCTGGCCGCCGGACGATGAAGACCCGAATCAATCGTGGATTACCGCGCCCTGGCTGACCTCGGCCGTCGAGGTCGCCGGATCGCCGGATCAACCGGTAGAACATCTCCGCTTCCAGGGACTCAACGTGGTCCGAACCGCTCTGCAGCCCCTGGACCGGTCGAAGCCGCGATCGGCCTTCGGCGCTCCCGGAGCAGCAATCCGGATGGCTGGCGTCGAACACGTAACCGTGCGCTGCTGCACGCTCCGTGATCTCGAGGCAAATGCCGTGCAGGCCGCCGGCCATGTCCGCCGGTGCACCATCACCGAGTGCACCATCACCCGCTGCGGCGGCGCCGGGATCAACCTTGGCGGCGGGCTCAAAGATCCGGATGCGCCCTGTGCTCACAACCGGATCACCGAGAACCACATCTACGATTGCGGTACCATCTACTGGCACAGCAGCGCCATCAACGCCGGCATGTCGGAAAAGAACATCATCCGCAACAACGAGATTCACGACATGCCGTACGCCGCGATCATGACCAGTGGGAAACGCCATCGCTGGTTTGCCGGCTGGCCGCGGCGCATGGACGATCTGATCGATTTCTGGAAACGCCGCGGCACCGGCAAACCAACGATTCTGAAGGTGAAAGAGTTCCTGCCCGGCCATAATCGGATCGAACGAAATCTGATCCGCAACGTCATGCTGCGGCTCGACGACGGCGCCGCCATCTATTGTCACGCCGGCCATCACAACGTCATGCGCAACAACATCGTCATCGGCACGCCCCGCGACGGTTCGCACGGACTCTACTTCGACGACGAAGAATGCTTCTCGCTGATGGAAGACAACATCGTCATCCGCGTCCCGGATGTGGAACGCGCCCGACGCGGCAGTGCCATCCACATCCACAACAACGCCGGCAACACGATCCGCAACAACATCGTCATCGGCGCCGACGTCTTGTTCACCTTCCCCAACAGCTACGGCGGTCACAAGGTCGAACGCAATATCTTCGTGTTCAGCGACAGTTGTCGTCTGCGCTCACACCCCACACCGGTCATGGGTCCGGGTGACGGGCGGCGCCAGGACGGCTGGGTTCTCGGCCCCTCCGCCATGGACAACAACCTGTACTGGAGCGCCAAAGGCGCAAAGCCGGTAAAAGCGTTCATCAAAGAGATGCAGGCCTTAGGCTACGACCACGATTCCGTGATCGCGGACCCGAAATTCGTCGGACCTGAAGAGGCGTTGCGACTGGCGAAAGACTCGCCGGCACGGAAGCTCGGCTTCAAGCCGATCGATGTCTCGAAGATCGGGCGGACGAAGCCCTGACATCCGAAGCAGGTCGGATCGGAGCCGGCAAGATGTGCCTTGTGCACCTCGGCCCAATGCGGGGCCGGCGTTCCACCGGCTGGACCTACTCGACGTCGGGACGAACGACGGTGGCGAGGATCTCCAGGGCCTTGTCGTTGGCGGCCTGGGCGGCCTCTTCGGTTTCGGCTTCCGTGTAGCAGCGAAATTCCGGCGCGTTGCCGGACGGGCGGAAATGAACAACCAGGTCGTTCGCAAAGGTGATCCGCGCGCCGTCGGTATGGTCCATGGATTTTACGGCGCCGAACGCATCCTTCAGATACTTCTCAGCAACATCTTTGCCGCCGGACTCAAGCATACCCGTAACCTTTTTGCCCAATGCACTGGGGAACTCACGTAGTAAGCCGCTGCGCGTAAACCGCGACGGCAGATCCGCCACCAGCTGGGAAACCGGAATGCCGTCACGCTTGGCCTTGCACAAAGCCGCGACAATCGGCAGTACCGCATCACGCGTCGGCAGGGACGGCAGCACCGCGCCGCTGTCGGGGTTCGGAATATCCGTCTGCGTCAGGTATCCGCCGTTCGCTTCGTAACCAACGATCACGGAACTGACGTCTTCGCCGTCTTCCTCCTGCATGGCGGCAATAACATATGGCGAACCGATTCGCGTACGCCGGACCTGGTTGAACCTGCCGCACTTCTCGACCGCGGTATTGCAGCTCACCGGCGTCGCAACGATGCCGGCCTGCAGATAGTCCGAGACGATGATTCCCAGGACGTCGCCACGAATGACATCACCCTCTTCATCCACCAGAAGCGGCCGGTCACTGTCGCCGTCAGCGCTCAGGAGTGCGTCCGCGTCGCTTTCCAACGTCCACGTCTTGAGCTCCTCCGGGTTCTTCACGGCTTCGGTATCGACCGGCACAAACGCATCCGACCAACCAATGCAGGCAACGTCGGCGCCGAGGCCTTCCAGGATCTTGGGGAATGCTTCCCGAATGACAGCGGAGTGCTGATAGAACGTCAGCCGCATGCCGGCCAGACAGGCGGCCGGGAAGAAATCGAGATAGCGCTGGATATATTCATCCATGGCCACGGCATTGGCCTCGCCGAGTGCGGCCGGGGCTACGGCAAACATGCCGCCGGCGTCAAACAGGTCGGCACGGAAGTTGTCTTCCTTGAGTTCGACGTAGCGCTTTGAGATTTCGCCTTCGTCGCTCTTGAGCGTCTCGCCCCACGGCATGTAGTACTTGATTCCGTTGCGGTCATCCGGGATATGGCTGCCGGTGACCATGATGCAGGCGATGTTCCGTTTGCGGGCGTAGGCTGCCACGGTCGGCGTCGGCACCAGACCGCAGTAGTCCACCTGAAAGCCGGTATCGCGGAGTGCGGCGGCGGCTGCTTTAAGGATGCGCGGCGTACTGCCGCGGCGATCGCCGGCGATCGCCACCGTCGGCGGCACATCCTGACTGCGCAGGTAATCGCCGAATGCGGCCGTGTACAGGTAGCACTCGTAATCAGTCATATCCGTCACCAGACCGCGAACCCCGCTTGTCCCAAACTTCAATGGCATATCTGTGTCTCCCAGTGTCTCAATCTCTTGTTTTTCGCGTTCACTCGGCAAGTCGTCTCCATCACACCGACGGGTAACCATAATGCGAATGGCGGCAGTGTCACGTAAACCGGGGTGGGAAAGGCGCCCCTTCCACCTCCGCCGGGCTCTGGACCGCCGATGGGCTTGTCCCATCGGGGTCAGTGGTCTCAAGCTACAGCAGTTAGACTTTGCCCATGGCCGGAACTCCGTACGCAAAAGGCGTGACGGTGTCGAGCCTGGAAATGGCGGAGCCGAGCCCGGGGATGAGTAGCGATACTGTAGAACAGCTGCCAACAATACACCCGCACTTCCGGATCGGCCGGCTCACCGGCCGATCCGGAAGTGCGGGTGGGCGAGATGAGGTTTCACCGCGTACCGACCAGACTTCCGACGGGACGAGTCCGCCGGTGGCTGGACTGGCGATGATTCCTGCGTTGCTGTGCGATTCCGGCCGCAACGGAAGGAAACACCGACAGAACTGACATGCGCCTGTGTGAAAGGCAGTGCAGACGGTGCGCGTGAAAAGGGACGGTAACGGAGCTCGCACTGAGCCGGGGGCGCACGCATCAGAGGCGCAGGATGCAATCATCAGGTCAGCGCGCAAACGGTTCCCCCGACGGCCCGGCTTCCGCGCCGCAGTAGGCGCACTGCGTGCGATCGCGCATGATCACGCGGCCGCACTGCGGGCAGGCCCGGGGCTGGGCCTTGGTGGAGACTCGGCCGTCGAGCTTTCCGTCTCGCAGGTCGATCTCGGTAATCTTCGCAATCAACTGTTCATCAGTGCAGCCATGCTCCTCACGCAGGAGCTCCCATAGTGCCTCGGTAATCAGCATGAGTCGCTCAACATCCCCTTTCAGCTTGTCCACCCCAATCCGTGCCTCCATGGCGTCCTTGGCTTCACCTAACTGTTTGAGATCGGCGCGAACCGTACCGTAATGAGGGCGACCGCTGCCTGCATACATGGCGTACCTCCGTGGTTATGTCTTTGCCATGAGGACGATGGGGGAGATGCCGTTCTGTATGCTACGCCATTTTCCTGAGCACGGCTTCGAGCACAGTCGGACAATAATCGCACCGGTCGCAACGGCGGTCGCAGGTGCAGGTGCGATCGAACCAGTCGTCGGGGAACGCTTGGTTATCGATGATATGCGGCGTGATCGCCGGCGAGAAACACGGCTCGAACAGGTCCAGCAGATTGCCGTCGTGCCGGCCGGTGGTATAGGCGTGGATGACCAGACGCGGGTGGCTGTGCATGCGCGTGGCTATCTTCACCAGGTCGACAACGCCGTTGTAGTGATGCAGGTCCTCCGGCCGAATCCAGGTCGACTGCAGCAGCGCCGCCCAGTTGTCTCGGTCCTCGTAGTGGTTCCAGCAGACGTGCGGCGTCCAGTTGGGGATGTTCTTCATCTCGTCGATCTCGGCGTCGTGCGCCACCATGTTGTCGTGAAACGTCTGGCCCGGACAGCAGTGCAGACAGCCGCTGTTGGCCAGCAAACAAAGCTTCTTCCGGTGCGCCCGGCACCATTCGTGCACATCTCGGACATAGCCGGCGTCGCGCTGTACATCGCGCTGTATGTAGAAGCTGTCGAACAAGCCGGACACATAGCGCATCGCCTCGATGGTGCCGATGCGCATGTTCACCGACGCGCGCGTCTCGATGTCCGAAAAGTACTTCTTCACCGTCCGCGCGATCGTCAGCGATGTCGTGGTGACCACATCGATGCCGCCGACCGTATCCTCCAGATGGCTGAGGATCGAGCCGACTTCGTTTTCGAGGAACTCGCTGGCGGCACAGGCGCCGTAGCAGTTCGAGTTGAAGAGAATATCAAGCTTGACGCCCATTTCCCGGAGACGCAGGAGGTCCTGCTCGAGCCGGCGCTGGGCGGTCCAGTCGCGCAGACCGCGCTGCACGCCGAGCTTGGCGCGCCCGGACGCCTGACCGACCCAGGGGAAGTACACTTCCTCGATGTGGTCGCGATAGTCGGCCACAATATCGGCAAACGTCTCAGCGCCGTCATCGTCCGGCAGTTGGTAACCGACGGAAAATCGCATGCAGCAGGTCTCGGTGTTCAGATTCTACGTTTCACGGGTTGATTGCGCCGGCAACCGGGCCTCCAACCCGGCGGCAACACGCACCGGAATACGGTTCGATGTAAGTATAGCTGAGGAACGGGGCCTGTAAACCGCGCTCCTCTTCAGATGCTGCTGTCCCGGCCGACGAGACCGGCACAGCCGGACTCACAGGGGGCTTGGCAAGGCTCGTCGCAGGGCATCAGGAGGGTGAACGGCAGGGCACGGCACGGATCATCACCAACAGCGAAGCAGGGGCCCAACATGCCGTCGGGCCGGACCTCACGGGTAATCGCGCTGAATTCCCTGGCCACCCCGTCGCCGATCGACTCGACACAATCGGCGAAAGCAAATACGCGCCCCTCCCGGCTCCACCACTTGAGCGGGAGGAGCTGCAGATCGTCCCGGCCCGTCGGCGGGAACAGCTCAGCCGCACTGCCCCATTCATCGTCGTCCGCCGCCAGGGCATAAAGTACAGCACTAACAGCACTTGGTTTCCACATGGCAAAACGCCACCCGCCGTGGTTGACGATCATCGCCGAACTCTTCGGCAGCAACTCTTTCATGGTGCATTCCTCCGCTGTCGGTGTATTCAACGGAGACGCAAAGCAGCAGTCATCTACCAGAAATAATAGCGCTGCGGACACCCGGCGCAGGTGCGATGCAGGCGGCACTGCTGCATGTCCACCGTCACCCATTCCCCGTGGCCGTCGGCGTACCCGTTGTTGCCGCCGCCCGGATTGCCGTTGACCAGGTGGTTGGCGTTGAACGGCTCCGTCGCAACGCCGTAGCCGTGACTCGGAATCGACCGGCTGCGGTCGCAGAACAGTAGTGTGCCGGCGCCGCGGTCATCTGCTTTTCGGGGCAGTTCGTACGGGCCGAGGTCCGTGGCCGCGGCATCGCATTCCTGGTACATGCCAGCAATGGTACCCTCCAACCCCGGCAGGTACAGATAATGGATATCCACCGACTGCCGGCCGTTGCTTGCCGTCGCCAGATAAAACTCGCGATCAATGCCCGGGGGCAATTCCCGACTCGGACAGTAGTACACCGCCGCCGTGCCCGTGTACTCCAACAGCAGCGGCCGAATGTCATGACTGCTCACCAGCGAATCATACAGACGCATCGGCAACGCCTGAGTCCGCGGCGGGTAGAACAGGTCGTAGTCGTTCGCATAGCCGTCGGCAGCCATGTATGTCTGCCGCAACTGCGACAGACATACCGCGCGGCGCGCCTGTTCCCTGGCGCGGCCCAACACCGGCAGCAAGAGCGCCACCAGGATTGCGATGATCGCAATCGCAACCAGCAATTCGATCAGGGTGAACTGCTTCTCAGTTCTCATAAGCAATACCCGCCTGCCGACTGCCGCTGGCGTAGCCAACCGCCTGCGGCTCATAACCGTCACTCGTACCGCCCATCAGCAAGCCATAGTTCAGACTGCTGATCACCGACTGCGCCTTCAACTCCACGTGACCGTCCAAATGCCCCAGAACCTTGCTGTCCCCATGCGCCGGCGAAATCAGCGCGCCGCTGTCATAACGCATCCAGCCGGACCAGACAACGGCCGTCTCGGCAAACAACCCGTTCACCACGGCATGCGGCCGGACTACCGCAAGATTATGCCCCACCGCTTCGTCAGTGATCGCCGCAACCCCCGAAGGATCGGCAAACCGCTTGCCGCCAAAATGAGTCAGTACGCCGTTGGCGCAATACGAGAACCCCTCTGCCGCCGTCGGCTGATACCGCGGATCCGGCGTCAAATCCGTCACCGACGGACACTGCATGACGCGGGTGTCGCCCACGATGTACGGCTCAATACAGTGGATCCAGTTCGGCCGCCGCAGGCTCCCGCTCAACGCCTGCGGCGCAAGCCAATGCGGAAACGCCAGCGGGTCCCCCGGCCACGGCGCATTGTCCGCCCGCTGGTACGGAAACCAATTGTCCATCTCGCCGCGGTACAGCAACGCTGCCGTCAGAATCTGCCGCTCGTTGTTGATGCAGACCACGATCCGCGCCTGCTCCTTCGCCCGCCCCAGAACCGGCAGCAGCAACGCCGCCAGGATCGCCAGAATCGCAACGACCACCAGCAACTCAATCAACGTGAATCTTCGGCGCACCCTGATGTCCTTCCGCAAATGATCAACAAAATCGTTTTAGCCAATATAGGCAATTGACCGGAAAACGTCAAACGATTCTGCTCGATTTATCCAGTTCCACTTGAATTCCACGCCGAGAAACGCAGTTTACTAAACCAGTTTAGCTAATCCATGGTGAAACCTGTTACAATCAAGGACGTCGCGGCACGGGCGGGCTGCTCTGCGGCAACCGTCTCCAGCGTCATGAACGGCAAGTGCGCCGAACGCGGCATTCCGGCGGCGACCGCCCGACGGGTCCGGCAAACAGCCCGGGAACTGGGCTACTTCCCCGATCTGCGGGCCCGCAATATTCGTCGCCACGGCGGCGACCGGCCCTGGGTACTGGCGGTGGTCAGCGCCATCGAAGCCCCGATCGATTACGTCGGCGAGACCATCCGCGGCATGGAACAGGTGATCAAAGACTACGACGCCCCCCTGCCCCCGATCGAGTACGCCGTTGAGTTGTACCACGCCGGCAAGCTGGCTGAACTCTCGGCATTGCGTGACGGCACCCGGTTCAACGCCGCAATCATAACGAATACAATCGCGGCGGACGACGAGTTTCTGGCGCGGACCCAGCTGCCGATGCCGGTAGTCCTCTGGGGGCGCGACATCCCCGGCTACTGCAGTGTCCGCAACAGCGGCGACTCCGGCGCTGAAGCCGCCGACATCCTGCTCGCCGCCGGCGCCCGGCGCCTGGCCGTACTGCGTCCCGAACAACTGTCGCAAGCCACCGAACTGCGGCTCCGGATGTTTAAACAAAGGGCCCGACAGAAGACCAGTTGCCCGCCCGACGATATTGTCGCCGCACATATCACCGAGGCGGACGGAAAACTTGCCATGGCGCAGTACCTGCGGCGGCGCGGCCGGAAAGCCGACGGTCTGTTTCTCCTGCTCGACACCTTTGCCCCGGGCGCATACCAGGCGATCAAAGCCGCCAACCGCAAGATCCCCGGCGACATCCGCGTCATCGGCCATGACAGTCGCGCCATTGCCGCTTATCTCGATCCCCCGCTGTCCACATTCTCCGGCACCGCCGATCCCATGCGTCGCGAAGCCGTCTTAATGTTGATCCGCAGTCTGACCGGCAACCTGCAGCAACCCGAGCAGCGCATTTTCCACAACCCCGCCATCCTCCGCGCTTCAACCGGACACGGCTAAACCCGAACGCCACCAGCTGAAGCGCCGTGCAGGACATCCTGCGCCTTGCGGGCGTCCCGCCGCAGACGCTGTCCTCTGCATTCCGCCTCCAGCCCCCGCCCCCACCGAGTCATATTACTTGCCGTTCAGGTCCCAGGCACGGGCAAACGCTTCGAAGCTGCGATCGTAGGTCTTCTCCGCTTCCGGCGGGAAGCAGCAGCCCGGGAGTTCCTTCGCCCGCAGATGGCTGGCAATGCAGTCGCAGCAGACGCCGCGCTTGCCGCAGCTCATGTAGGTGCACGTACAGTTGGCCGAGTTCTTCTCTTTCTTACATTCCATAGCAGATCGTCAGTCGTTGATGGTTGATGGTTTGGCGGCCGCGAACACCACGATTCCCGGCGCGGCATTACAGTAGAGGAGATCTGCGGATTCGCCAGACCGCCCGACTCCGGTCTCGCGCCCGCGAAATTCTCACAAAGTCGCTTCGTCTTCGTCCCGAAGCCATGAACCGATCCGGTCGGCGCGCTGCTCTTTCTGATCGTTCGAGAGATACCTGTATCCCCTGATCTGCCCCAGGCACCCGGCAACGCCACAGCCGCACAGGAAGGGAGCGAAAAGTTCAAGTTCATGACAGTTGTAGTCAATCGTGATCTCCTCCCCCGGCTCGATGTCGCAGCGGGCGTGGAGACTGCGTCCCGTGAAGTACGCATTTGCATCGCAGCAGTGATTCAGGTTCCGAAAGGGGCAGTCCGCCGCCGGTTCGACGTGAAATCCCGCACCGAACTGAAGGCTCATCTGCGTCCGGTCCGTGATCCGTACCCCATCGAAATGCCCGATGTAGTCGCCCTCCCTGAATGCGGTGCGGGCAAAGACACCGTTGCCCTGGAGGGCCTTGAACGGTCTACTGCAATGACGCATGTCGGTTCCGTCCACGTTCATTGGCGGAATTTCGGGGGGCGCCCGGAAGCTTGCTCCGATCAAACCTCCGCGCAATCCGGAATCCATGTACGGTGTCGCAAATCAGTGATACCGCAGAGGGCTCCCGCCTTGCCCGTCGGCGCGTTGACCGCAGACGGGTCCGCCGGATCCCGTCAGAACAGATCGCTGATGTTCGCGGCCTTGGAAAACCGGATCGCCTCGGGGACGAGCTTCCAGGTTTCGACGTGATGTAGTGTCGCACCCGGTTTGATCGTCTCTTCCGGCCCCATGGTCTCCATCTCAACCATGAAGTTCTTCGGGCCGATGTAAAACGCGATGTTCGTGTTCAACGGATATTGCCCGGCCGGGTCGAAGTCGATCTTCTTGGCGAAGGTGAGCTTGTTGACGCTGTCGCGCATGGCAATGATGCCCTTGTGCGACTGCAGCATACGCTTGTTCTCGACACCTGCCGGTTTCAGCAGGACGAGGTCCTTCTTCACCTCGATCTGCTTATCATTGAAGCCGCCCTTGCCGTGGCCGCCCCACTCGTTGAAGGCGACCATGGTAAATGCGTTCCAGCAGCTGTCGTCACCGATCGGCACGGCGTACTGCGCGTTGCGCGTCGGCAAGGTACAGGTCAAGGCCCAGACGCCCCCGCTGTAGAGCATCTCGCCGGTGTTCTTGACGAAGTTGTCCACCGTGATCGTGGTATCGTCGACGACCTTGATCGTCATGCCGCGGCGCGTCATGTTCGCGGGGTTCTCAGCGCCTGCAACCGTTACGGAGGTCTTGCGAATCTTCACGTCGCACGGACCGTTGTCGGTGGCATAGGTATCCTCGTTCTCATCGGCGCCGGGCCGCGTGACCCAGACACGGTGACCGCCGCGCAGATCCCACTCGCCGCGCGTATACTTCCCGAGCGCCCACAGCAGGATGTTCTTGCCGTTCGGTTTCCCCAGAAAAGCAATCCGCGGACCAAACTCAGTCACCGCAACCAGCTTCATTTCCTTGGTGGTGATCTCGACGGCTTTCAGGCCATCAAACGTCGCTTCCTTAATCGGCATCCGGGTTCTCCTTGAATGGTTGTCAGACTGTCTACACAATCCGAACACTACAGAACCCGACATCGAAGTCAAACCAGAGACGTGGAAGCAGCTTGTGGCTCAGGCTTCAAAGACAGCCCGCAATCAGAACTTCGGTCAGGGGCTCCCTGGCTTTCGTCTAATGCCGCGCGGAACGGACCTCATCTGTGGCCTCGGCGATTTCCCTCTTTTTCCAGTTTCGCCAGATGTCGATCCATCGCCCGTGGCGACGTGTCACCCAGCGAGCAGAGCTCAGGCAAACCACGGACGGATTCGTTGAACTCCTTCACGATCACAACTCGCCCGGGGTGCATGAACACGGCAACAACCCACGTGACATCCGCAAGCGCCCACCGCTCTTGCGGGAAGTACGGTTTTCAGCGCCCGCAGCAGTACGGCAGCCTCTGGAATCGACGGGTTGTGCTTCGCTAAGCAGTGGACGACCCGACCGTTTCGTTCGGCACTGGCCAGACCCCGGGCCTGCGGCTGGTGAAGATACAGACTCGCCAGGCACGGTTTCATCCCCGTAAGTGCAGCCAATTCGGCTACGATCTCACCGGGCTTCGACAGCAGCGTCTTGACCAGGAAGAGACGTACAAGGTTTGCCATTGCGCGTGCTGTCCGCCGGATAGTTGGCCGCAGCTGGCCTCCCATGGACCACATCTTCCAGCGTTCGATCAAGGCTGATTCACCATCCTGTGCCCTTGCGCGATGACCACTCCAGATCCTGTTGCCGGCACACATTGAAAGGTGTGCCGAAGTCGAAACACCCAGCGGTAGCCGCCGGCACACATTGAAAGGTGTGCCGAAATCAGACGGACGCGGCGGGAGCCGCCGGCACACATTGAAAGGTGTGCCGAAGTCGAAACACCCAGCGGAAGCTCTGGCACACATTGAAAGGCGTGCCAGAATCAGACGAACCCCGCTGGAGCTTTGGCACACATTGAAAGGTGTGCCGAAGTCGAAACACCCAGCGGAAGCTCTGGCACACATTGAAAGGCGTGCCAGAATCAGACGAACCCCGCTGGAGCTTTGGCACACATTGAAAGGTGTGCCGAAGTCGAAACACCCAGCGGAAGCTCTGGCACACATTGAAAGGCGTGCCAGAATCAGACGAACCCCGCTGGAGCTTTGGCACACATTGAAAGGTGTGCCGAAGTCGAA
>CAYLNH010000164.1:0-16000 GCA_964384625.1 uncultured Lentisphaerales bacterium | reverse complement strand
GCTACCGCACCTATTCCCCAAGCACCGGCATGTTCTTCTCCCGCGACCCGCTGGGGTACGTGGATGGCTCATCCCTATACCAGGCGGTGTTTGTGTTAAGCCTTAGTGTCGATCCATCGGGCCTGCTTCCTCGTATGGAGGAGCGCATTCCAGACCTACCCAAGACTCCACGCATACCGATCCCCGAGGACAAAGGTGAAGGCAAAGGGAGCGAAGATAGTCCCCCTAAGAATCCTCCACCCCCTACAAACCCAAACCCAGACTTCCCTGGCGATGAAGGTGAATGTAGGCCTGATCCGACAACACCGCCGAAGAAGAAGGCCTGCTGGTGCGACTGTTATCCTCCCGTTCCCAAGGAGAAGTGCAGCAAAACGACGCTCGGCTTCTTCCGGACAACGAGATGCAAAGGCGGGTGCGTACCACGAAGGACCACACCAAACGCCCAATGCCCGAATTCATGCACACGTTGGTCAACGCGTGCTTGCCGGTTTGACAAGAGAGCAAAGACCTATGACTGGGTTACCGTAGCCATCTGGGATAACTGTCCGTGAGGCGACTATGTTCTCTCGGGATTTGCCTGCTTGTTCTGGTATGTGCCATCGCGATCTTATGTCGCGCCCTTACACTTAGCCGCAGCAGGCCTCGCCCGGCACTTGCTCCAGTGCGGTATCTGAAATATGGGGAGAGCCTGCCCCTGGACTCGGTGACGTGCGTCGCAGAAAACAGCTCGAGTGGGGAAGTCCTCATCGGATCTGAAAGCGATGGTATCTGTTTGCTGAACAAGAGTGGCACACAGACGATCAGTCTTTCCCGGTCGGCCATATCCCCAAGCGCAATTCCCAACCCCGCTCGCCGACTTGAGAACTTCGGTGAGCAAGCTGATTCCGTCGGTTTGGCAACTGCTCTTGAACCGAATGGGTTCTGGGTTGGGACTAACGTGGGAGTGTTCCTAGTGGAGGACAGGATCGTTCACGACGTGACTGGGGGTCTTCCGCCGACATGGACTCAACCACAATGGACAAACGCGACAGTTCTGCCATTCCATTTTGTAACTGCGCTGTACCGAACGTCCAACGGGGTCCTCTACGTTGGCACAAGGAACAGCGGGCTTCTTGCCTGCAATTCAAAGGCCGGACCGTGGCGCCTACTGAATAAGACTCCAGACCAGAACCAATGGGTCACGGCGATTGCCGAAAGTGACGGCCAGGTATTTGCGAACATCTTTGGTCTTGGGATTGTGCGTGTGTTGGTACGGAGCGTTGAGCACATCCCCATAGAGTCAGATGAAACGCGACAACAGAAGATCCGCACTATGGCTGTTGATCGGCATGGACGAGTATGGGTTGGAGGGGATTTCGGCGTTGTTCCGCTGATCATGAAAGGCGGCGTCCTGCGCTCTTGGGCGGAAGGGGTAGCGGCATCTGAATCAGTTGTTCTCTCAGAAGGAAACCACCTTCTTCTCTCGGACCCATTTGGCACAATCTGGGCGCTGGCGGGGACTTCGGTGTCATGGTTTTCCGGAACGAAATGGTGCAACATGGACCTCACGGGATGCACCCACGGGGAGATTCGACTTCTCTACTTCTCGCCCAATGAGCATGTTTGGGTAGCAGATGAGAAGGGACTTAGTTGCTGGTCCTGGGAAGTCTGGCGGGAACTGATGGAACGCCAGAAAGGCAGCCAAAACACCAGACCTGCCGCGGACTGAAGTCGGTGTGCTGGTCCAGCGGCTCTGGATTTGGCAGGACTCGATATAGACTTGATGGATGATTGGTGCACTGGCGTGTGGCCAAAATACTGATCGAAAGCGCCGATCAAAATTGGCCACGAGAAATAAGGGACGGGGACTTTTTGGGGAACGCACTCCAAGCCGTCATTGAGTTCCCGTCCCTTATCCCTCCCTCTACGGTCGGGAGAGGAAGGATGCGCAGTTGAGACAACTGCGGCTGCGGTAGGAGCAGGGAGGAGGCGCAGTTGCGGCAACTGCGGCTACGGTCGGGAGAGGGAGGATGCGCAGTTGAGACAACTGCGGCTGCGGTAGGAGGAGGTAGGATGCGCAGTTGCGGCTGCGGTAGGAGGAGGTAGGATGCGCAGTTGAGACAACTGCGGCTTAACCGCGCCATTCGGTCTCGTCGACCGTGGTCTTGAAATCGGCGCGGACTTCGTCGGGAAGCTCTTCGTCCTTGACGGCTTCTTTGTCTTCTTCGGAAGGGATGCCGACAAATATCAGGCTGCTGCGGCGGCACTTGCCGAGAATGGCCTTGAGGTCTTCCATGGAGTCCGCGGGATCGTAGTTTTCGTAGTTGAGGACGGGCTTGCTGCCTTCCATGGCCATGAGGTCGGGGTTGATCTTGCTGCAGGCCTTGCAGCCGATGCAGCCGACGTTGCATACTTCTTTGACCATTTTGCCGCTGTCTTCGTTGGCGCAGCCGACGACGAGCATCTGGGACGCCTTGAAGGGCACCATGGTGATGATATTACGGGGGCAGGCTTTGGCGCAGGCCTTGCAGCCGACGCACTTATCGTAGTTGATCCGGGCGAGGCCGTCGACGATGTCGATAGCGTCATAATTGCAGGCGGCCATACAGTCGCCGAACCCGAGGCAGCCGTAGGTGCAGCCCTGGACGCCGGCGATGAGGTTGGCGGCGGTACAGGTTGGTTCGCCGCGGTATTCGGTGCGCTGCAGGCGGTCTTTGTCGGTGGCGGCGCAGTGAATGACGGCGCGGTAGGGGTAGCTCTGGTCGACTTCGACGCCCATGATGGCCGCCAGTTTGAGGGCGCAGCCGGTGCCGCCGGGGGCACAGAGGGAGACGTCGGCGTCGCCGGCGGCAACGGCTTCGGCGTATTCGCCGCAGCCGACATAGCCGCAGCCGCCGCAGTTGGCGCCGGGGAGTGCTTCATTGATGGCTTCGACCTTGGGATCGACGTCTACGTGGAAGGCGACATTGGCCCAGCCGAGGATCAGGCTCATGGCGATGGCGAGGGCGACCATGACGAGGGCGGCCAGGATAAGGATGACGACAACTGGAGGCATGCCTAGTACGTCTCCTTTTCCGGGGGGGCGGGCCGGTCGTTTGCGGGCGTCTTCGTCATTGCGGGGGTTTTAACGGGAACGACGATTTTCTCGCCGTTCACCAGTTTTTCGAGATTGGCGTTGATGCCGGCGAACCCCATGAACGCCATGGCCAGGATGCCGGAGACCAGCAGGGCGATGCCGGCGCCCTTGAGCGGTTTGGGTACATCACACAGGTCCAGTTCTTCGCGGATGCCGGCCATCAGGCTGATGGCGATGGTGAAGCCGATGCCGCCGCCGATGGCGTAGGTCAAGGCCTCGTGCAGACCCCAGAATTTGGCCGGGTCGCTGGTGGTCAGATGGCTCATGATCATCAGGCAGGCAAAGAGAATGGCGCAGTTGGTGGTGATCAGCGGCAGATAGACGCCGAACGCCTTGTACAGCGGCGGGTGAAACCGGCGCACATACATTTCAACGAACTGCACGGATGAGGCGATGACAAAGATATAGACGATGTAGCTGAGGACCGAGAGGTCGACGGTGCCGGTGCCGCCGCCCAGTTCCCAGATCCACTGGGACGCGACGGCGCCCTGACGGAGGAAGAAGTAGGTAAACATCCAACTGAGGAAGGCGGCGATGCTGATCACGAAGGTGACGGCGCAGCCCATGCCGAACGCGGTGTCTACCTTGCGTGAGACGCCGAGGAACGGGCAGATCCCGACGAAATAGGTCAGAACGAAATTGTTGATCACCGCGGCGCCGACGAAGATCAGGATGATTTGACCGAGGACGTCCATTATTCCTCCTCCGCCCGGGCGGCGCGTTTCAGGCCGAACCACTCAGCCAGGCCGAGCAGCAGACCGAAGGTGAGAAAGGCGCCCGGCGGCAGGACCATGACGCCCCAGTGCGACCAGAACTGGCTGTCCTTCGCCAGTGAGATCAGCGGCTTCACGCCGTCCTCGGGGACGCCGACAAACGGGAAGCCGAAGAGCGAGCCGCTGCCGAGGATCTCGCGGACGGAAGCGATGCTGCAGAGCGCCAGACAGAATCCGAGCGACATGCCCAGGGCATCTGCGATCGACGGTCCCAGGCCCTGCTTCGAGGAGCAGATCTCGCAACGCGAGATGATAATGCAGTTGACGATGATCAGGGGGACGTAGGGCCCGAGGACCTCACTCATCCCCGGCACGAATGCCGCCAGAAAGCGGTCGGCAATCGTGACGAACGTGGCGATGGTCAAGGTGAACACCAGGATCCGCAGGTGCGGCTTCAGCAGATTGCGGATCAGGCTGGTGATGATGTTGGCGCAGATCAGGACAAAGGCGGTGGAGGCCGCCATCGTGATGGCCGGCTGCAGGGCGCCGGTGACCGCCAGGGTGGGGCACATGCCGAGCAACTGGCGGTAGACGGGATTTTCCGGAATGATCCCGTTGATGAAGCGTTCGAGTGCGGTTGGTCCTTGGGCGTCTGCCATCGCTATTCCTGGTTCTGCTGGCGAAGTGCTTCCTTGAATACCGCGATCGCGTTGTTGACGATCGCCGTCGTGTTCTCCGACGAAACCGTGGCGCCGGAGATGGCGGAAATTTCATGCGGGGCCTGCTTCTCCCGCTTGACCACAATGAGTTGCCGGTCGGTCGGCGCGTCTTGGTAGTTCTTGCGGAACTTGCGTTTGACGATCTTGTTGCCCAGCCCCGGCGTTTCCTTCTGGGCGAGGATGTAGATGCCCTTCACCGTGTCGACCTGGGCGTCGACGCCGACCAGCAGTTCGATGACATCGCCGTAGCCCTGACCGGCGGCGGGGATGAGCCAGCCGATGTGCTGTCGGTCGCTGTTGAAGACCTTGATGATCTTGACGTCCTGGTCCTTGTCGTTCTTGATCGTCACGCCGTGAGCCAGAAACTCGCCGGCGCCCGAGGAGATCTTCGAGCCGGGCCGGCCGTTGACTTCGACATCGTCGATATCGCCCACTTCGGCGTCGGCCGGGTCGGTGTACTCGCCGAACAACTCAGGGACGGCCGTAAGCGTTTTGCGCGCTTTGTTCGCCTCGATGTAGGGCTTCAGCCAGATCTGGATGCCGGCCAGGCCGGTACCGTAGAGCAACGCCAGGAGCAGGATCAGCCACGCCTGTCGCAGCGACGTCACGATGCCGCCCTGCGGTTTGCTGCTTTCGGTTGTTTGCGTTTCGCTCATACTGTCATGCTTTCTGGAGAACCGGGCCGCCCAGCGGCCGCGGGATCAGCCAGCGGTTGATCAACGGCGTCATCGCGTTCATCAGCAAGACCGCGAACATGACGCCTTCCGGATAGCCGCTGAAGACGCGGATCAGAACAACGAAAAAGCCGTAGCCAACGCCGAAGACGAACTTGCCCTTCGGCACGACCGGGCTGCTCACCGGGTCGGTCGCGATGAAGAACGCGCCGAACAGGAAGGCGCCGCTGAGCAGGTGGTGGAACGCGGTGAAATGCGTCCAGCCCAGGGCTTTGGCAACGGTGGCGAAGACCAGCACGCCGACCACGCTGCCGGCCGGGATCTCCCAGGAGGCGGTGCGGCGGATGCACAGGTAGATGCCGCCGGCCAGCAGGGCCAGCGCGCTGACTTCGCCCAGGGAACCGTTCGTGGTCCCCAGTAACAGCGGCTTCAGCGCCGTGATCACGCCGTCCTGTTTCAGCGCCGTCAACGGCGTTGCCTGACTCATCGCGGTGCCCGCCAGCTCGCCATCGACGTAGGCCGTGGCGCCGACGACGCCGGCGAAACTCAACATGACAAAGGCGCGGCCGACCATCGCCGGGTTGAACAGGTTGTAGCCGAGCCCGCCGAAGACGGCCTTGCCCAGACCGATGGCGACGATCGAGGCAATCACCGTGACGTAGATCGGGGCGCTCCACGGCAAGGACAGCGCCAGAATCACACCGGTCAGCGCCGCCGAACAGTCCTTGACGGCAATCGGTTTGCCGCGCATCTGCGCGAACGCGGCGTCGGCGGCGACACAGCAGACCACGCAGATGCCGACCTGCTTGATCAGAGGGCCGAGGCCAAAGACATAGGCGGCGACGCCCAGCGCCGGAACCAGAGCCAGCAGCACGTCGATCATCATCCGCTGCGTGGTCATCGACGGATCCGACAGATGCGGCGACGTCGTCACGTGCAGCGCCGGCTTCGGCGCTTCTTCCGTGGCTTCCGTTTTCTTGTTCTCGTCAGACATTGCTGAGCCGAATACCGGTTTGCGGTGAGTCTACTTCTTACTTGCGTTACGGACTTTGACCTTGCCGACGCGGATCAACTGTACGAGCGGCAGACTGGCGGGGCAGACATACCCGCAGCAGCCGCACTCCATACAGGCGTTGATGTGGTACTTCTGCATCACGTCGACGCTGTCATGGCGCGACGCCAGCGCCAGTTTCGTCGGCACCAGACGCAACGGGCAGACATCGACGCAGCGGCCGCAGCGGACGCAACTGGTTTCGGCGGCGCGCCGGACGTCTTCCTCGGTGAGAATCGTGATGCCGCTGGTGCCTTTGGTTACGGGGGCGCTCAGGTCGGTCATGGCGAAGCCCATCATCGGGCCGCCGGAGACGATCCGCGCGGCGTTCGCGGTCAGCCCGCCGCAGAAGTCAACGAGTTCCTGGTAGGCCGCGCCGATGGGCGCCAGAATGTTCTTCGGCGTCCGGATGCCGGCGCCGGAGACGGTGATGACCCGGTGGGTCAGCGCCTTGCCGCGGACCACGGCGCGGGCTAGGGCTGCGCAGGTGCCCACATTCATGACGACCACGCCGACGTCCAACGGCAGCCCGCCGGTCGGGACTTCGCGGCCGAGTACGGCGACAATCAGCTGTTTCTCGCCGCCCTGCGGATATTTGGTTTTCAACGGCAGGATCTCCACCGGCGTACCGTCGGCGGCTTCGCGCATTGTGGCAATGGCCTGCGGTTTGTTGTCTTCGATGCCGACGACCACGCGTGTGGCGCCGTTGGCCCGCATGGCCAGCAGCGCGCCGGTGATGACGGGGGCGGGGGCTTCGAGCATCAGGCGGTAGTCCGCGGTCAGAAACGGCTCGCACTCGGCCCCGTTGATCAAGAGGGTGTCGATCGGTTTCTCGGGATTCTGCAGCAGTTTGACGTGCGTCGGGAAGGCCGCGCCGCCGAGGCCGACGATGCCGGCGTCGAGGGCGGCGTCGGAAATGGCCTTGGGCTCGTACCGGTCCAGGCCGTCCGTGGGCCAGTCGCCGCCCAGAATCTCGTCGAAGAGCGGCCGGCCTGCCAACTGCTCGCCGTCGGCTTTGATCGGGATGACCGGCACGTGGCGGCCGTTGGGCAGCGTGGCGGCGGATTCACGGCCCACCTTGCCGTTGATGCTGCTGTGGACCGGGGAGGAGATAAAGCCCTGGGCCTCGCCGACTTTATCGCCCATTTTGACTTCGTCTTTGGGCTTGACGCAGGCGGCACAGGGGGCGCCCAGGTGCTGGAGCACCGGCACCTGGACGGCGGCGGGGCAGGGGAGGACTTCGATGGCAGCGTCGGCGGCGAACTGCTTGCTGTCCGGCGGATGGACGCCGTAAGAAAATGTTACCTGACCTTCGCCCATAGTTAGTTCAGCTGTTCCCGGCTGGTTGCATCACGGAGCAGACGGCTCACCACAGCCGCCCCCGCCAGCCCGAGCGCCAGACCCGCGACGCCGCCGACAAACTGGCCCGTGCCCGTTTCGGCCAGACAGGCCGAACCCAGAAGCGCCAGCAACAGGGGGACCAGAAAGAACCCGATCGAGGTGAGAACCAGGCGCCAGCCCCGCGGTGCGTCCGCCGGTGGAGCACCGCCGGTCGGACAGTTTTCAACGGGGCATTTCTCGCAAGCCGCTTCGCGGTGATCGTGCATTCCGTGGGTCGACAGTTGGTTGATTTATCCCGCCATACGGGGCGATGATGTACGGTTGTTCATTACCACAGGGAAGAACGGCGCTTCCCGGGGAAAAGGAAAAATTAGTGCGGCAAAAGAGGGTGTCAAGACAGGGAAGCGAATAATCGTAAGCCCTCGTCTGCTGCCCTCTGCATTCCGCGTCGAGATCCCGTACCTTTGTGGTGCGGAGTTCCAGGATCAGTCACCGGTATGGACTTCATGCCGGTGACAGATCCGCAAGCACCGCAGGTTTCGGCCTCTTGAGCGTCGGGACGGGAGGAAAAGAAAGGCAGGAAACGAGGGCATGCGAATAATTGGGATCAACTGCGCTGAATTGCCCGCAGTGCCGGCGGGTCGGGCGAACCCTCGTCAGCCGTCGCGACCGCGATTGTGCTTGCGGTAGGCGGTGGGCGCGCAGCCGTAGACCCGGTGGAACGCACGGCTGAAGGGGAAAAGATCCGGATAGCCGCACGCCTGCGCCACGGCGGTTATGCTGTGCTCCGACGTCAGCAGCAGGTGGGCGGCATGTTCCAGCCGCAGGCGTTCATGGAGATGGGCCACGCCGGCGCCGAAGTGACGGCGGCAGAAGCGCTGCAGCGTGGCGCGACTGGTCTGCAGCGAACGCGCAATGTCATCCACCGTGATCGGTTCGGCGCGGCGGCGCCGGAGTTCGTCCAGGAGATCGTGTTCGCGCCGGTCGCCGCTCGGTCGGGCCGCGATCGTCACCAGCGACAGGGCGTACTGATCCAGACTCTGCAGCCGCTGCAGGGCGGCGACGGGAGTCGGGTCCAGCGGCGCGCTGAGAAGTTGTTCGGTAACGGCGGGAAAATCGGCCGGCAGCACTGTTGGATTCGGGAAGGTCCGTTGCAGCGCCGCCAGGATGCCGCGTTCGTCGGGCGCCGGCGTGCAGTTCAGGCCGAACTGCCGCTGGCCGCCCCGGGTCCGCAGCTGATGCGCAAACCCGGGTGGCAGCAGATGCACCTGCCCGGGGCCGACGTCTGTCGGGCCGCCCCCCCAGTCGACCGCCAGTGTACCGTCCAGCACGTGGATGATCTGGAAGTACTCGTGCTCGTGCGCCGCCAACTCCCGCCCCGGTCCCCAGCGTTGCAGATTATAGTCCGCCCACGGCCGGGAGGCGCTACCGAGTCGTTGAGATAAATTGATAAATAATCGACTCATAATGCTATTCCATCTTCTCTTCCCCGAGTTATTATTGCTCAATGTTATTGCTCGGGTCAAGTCTGTCTTGAGTGAATTTGACAACTGATTCGAAGATCCCATGAATTCTGCGGCGTCGACGCAACGTCAGACATCCGTGGACTTAGCCATCATGAAAGGTGTCGTGATGAATGCTGTTGCCGACCTTCCCGTCTACCACTCGTTTGCGGAACTGCAGGCGGACCCCGACCCCGTGCTGCCGCCGGTGATCCCCCTGACCGCGGGCCCGAAGTACCACTGGTTCGGTTACTATCTGCACCACCAGTTCGATCCGTCCGGACGCTATCTGCTCTGCACCCAAGTCGACTTCGAAAACCGGCTGCCCGAGCCCGGCGACGCGGTGAAGGTGGGGCTGATCGATCTGCAGGACGGCAACCGCTGGACGGAGCTGGGGGAATCCCGCGCCTGGAGCTGGCAGCAAAGCTGTTTCGTCCAATGGCGCCCCGGGTCAGCTACGGAAATCATCTGGAATGATCGCGACGGCGAGCGCGCCGTTGCCCGGGTCCTCGACATCCAGACCGGCAAGCAGCGAAGTCTGCCCCTGGCCATCGACGAAGCCATCAGCCCGGACGGGCGGTGGGCGATTTGCTCGGACTTCAGCCGCATCTGGAAGGTGCGTCCCGGATACGGCTACCCCGGCCTCGAGAATGCCGCCACCGAGACGAATGCTCCGGACGGCGTCGGCATCTGGCGGATGGATCTGGACAGCGGCGAGATCACGTTGCTGGCGTCCATTGCCGACCTGGTTGCGTTGCCGTTCAACAACGGCCTGGATGCCGGCAAGTACCATTATGTCAATCACTGTCAATGGTCGCCCGACGGCAAACGCTTCAGCCTGTTTCACCGCTGGCGGGAGCAGGGGCAGCCGACGCGCGTTTACACCATGGCGGCAGACGGTACCGATGTCCGGTTGTTGAGTGCCGAGGGTGCGTCGCACTGGACCTGGCGGGACAGTGAGCACGTTGTCATCTGGGGTTTGGGCGGCTACCGCCTGTATCGCGATGACAATTCGGGTGCGCCCAGGGAGGTCCTGTGGGAAGCGCCGAACGGTCATCAGAGCTTTGTCCCCGGCACAAACAATGAGTGGATGGTTACCGATACCTACCCGCAAGGCGAACAACGCACGCAGTTCCTGCAACTCGTCCATTTGCCGACGCTGCGGTTTCTGCCGCTGGGCCGGTTTCGCTCAGATTACTCGGGCGAATGGCGCTGCGACCTGCACGCCCGCACCAGCCGCGACGGCCGCCGGGTCGTGATCGATTCCACCCACGGCGGCAACGGCCGGCAGCAGTACATGATCAACATCGGCGAGATCATCGCGCGGCACGGCTGACACGGAAAGGTGCGGCCGTTTCAAGCCGGGGGTTGACCACGTTGACCCCGGGCCGTGGGCGACAGGGATCGACAAGGCAAGCGTGTTCGGCGACCCTACTGGCCGTGGATCCGGATGTATTTGTAGCCGTATGCGTTGATGGCGTCGCCCCAGGTCAGGCAGGGAACCGGCAGGTCGGAGACGCGGATGTTTTCCGTATGGCCGTCGTAGTAGAGAAAGGTCCAGCCGCGCTCGTGCCGGAACGGCCCGGAGCCGCCGTCATCGAACACGAGCTTCGGCGCGCCGGCCCAGTCGATCCACTGGCCGCCGTGCCAGCCGCTCAGCCAGAATGCCCGGTCGCCGTCATACCGGAAGCCATCGAAGAAGAATACCGCCGTCGAGGCGTCCGGGCTCTTGCCGGCATGCTGGTCGAGGCAGCGGGAAACACGGTCAACCCGGACCCGCATGCCGGTCGGACAGTGCTGGGTTGACGGATGGCCGCAGCCGTAGGGATCCGGGGCGCCGCCGTGCCAGCTCTTAGGTGGATGCAGGTTGAAGTTGATGACATAGCTGCGGACCGGGTTGTGGCCCACGTCGCCGGCACGATGGAAGGGGCAGTGAAGGATGTCGTAGGCGTTGCCGAAGTACTCCGCGTAGCGGGTGCCCCAGTTCGGCAGGCTGTAGCCCTGGGGCGGCACGTGGTTGTCAAAGTCTCCCGCATACATCAGCCCCGCCATGCCGATCTGTTTCAGGTTGCTCTGGCAGATCACCTCGTTGGCGGCGACCTTGGCTTTCTGCAGGACGGGCAGCAGCAGCGCGGCAAGGATGGCGATGATGGCGACCACCACCAGCAGCTCAACGAGGGTGAATGCCGGGGCGGGCGGGGTCGACGCGGATCGACAAACGGTGTTGCGGGTGCGACTTGTCGGCGTATCCATTGGCAATGTCCTCGGCTGATTCCGTTCCGGAGGTAACGACAATCCTGGCGTGATTGGGTTCCAAGAAATAAAAGATACCAAAAAACACCAAAAGCAAATTTTAGTTGGCAATATTCAATATGGAGAATTGATAATAGTACCAAAACAGGTTATGTTATGTCATATGGGACACGTTCGAACAGTTCGCCGGCGCGGGCGGAAGCCCGGGCCCGGGGCCGCGGCCAACCTGGTGATTGCGGATATCCGCGCCCGGGTGAGCCGCGGCGACCTCGGGCCGGGCCAGCGGCTGTCGGCTGAGCGCCGCCTGGCCGAACGCTACGGCGTCAGTCGCGGCGCCGTGCGCAATGCTCTGTTGCTGCTGGAGCGGGATCGCGTGATCGAGACGGTGTCGCCGCGGATCCGCCAGGTATGCGAATCGACGGCGGCGTTGGCCAGCCGCAGTTCACTGGTGACGGCGGTGCTGGCGGATTTCCCGAACTGGCCGGGCACGCTGGACGCCCACGGGTTCACCAGTCAGCGTCTGGCGGTCGGGATCATGGCTGAGCTGCAGGGCGAGGGGTTGACCACTTTGAGCGTGCCGCCGGACTGGCCGGCGGAGCAGGTCCTGGCCCAATTGCGGCAGTTGCGACCGCGCGGCTGTGTGGTACTCGGTTGCCCGGCGCGCAGCGACCTGTCCTGGCTGGCGCCGGCGCCCTACGTGGTCGTTGCCGACAGCCTGCCGGCCCGCACCGTGTCCGCGGCGGCGGCGCCGCTGGTTGCGGCGGATTCCCGTCGGGGTGCGGCGCGACTGACGGAATGGCTGATCGCCCGGGGTTGCCGCCGGATCGCCATGTTGTCGGCCCGCGGCGATGTTTTCGATGACCCGCCGTTCTGGCTGGCGCAGCGGCAGCTTGGCTATCGGGACGCCTGCGAACGGGCGGGCCTCAGGCCGTTGCCGCAGATCCTGCCGCCGCCGTCCAGTGCCTCCTGTCACACCAGAGCAACCTTTGAAGAACGAATCCGGGTTATTGCCGGCTATCTGGCGCCGTACATGTGCGGCGAGGACCCCCTTGATGCGGTAATGACGTATTCCGACGGCGGCGTCACCAACGTTGCCGCGGCCTGCCGGCTGCTCGGCAAGGACCCCCAACAGGACCTGGCCATTGTCGGTTATGACAACTACTGGCAGCTTTGCCCCGAACGCGCCTGGGAGCCGACGGCGCCGTTGGCAACCGTCGACAAACACGATGCGGCCGTCGGCGCGGCCGCGGTCCGGCGCCTGCTGCATCCCGCAGATTTTCCGTCGGACGCGCCGACCTTGATTGAGCCGGAGCTGGTGGTCGTCGACTGACTGCCTGCCGACGTGGATTTCACGGGGGATCGATTGAAATCTGCGCGTCGTCTGCTACTTAATTACTTGCCGGTTGTCGGGACGAGCCTATCGTCTCGATCCGGGGCCGCTGAACCATCCACCGAAGCACCAGCAGAAAGCAGACGCGACGCATGATTACGTCGATGCCTTTTGTCAGCCGCAAGCTGAATCTTTTCTATTCCGACATCTCACGTGTGATCACGCAGACCTATCTGCCGGGCGGTCCGGATCGAATCGCCCGGGTCTGCGACCGCATTATGCGGTTATCCTCGGCGGCTGCGGCGGAATCCTACAAGCGCGTCCTGAGCAATTTCGATATGCGCCATCGAAACCTGGCGGAGGTGTTCAAGCGCAATTACTACACCGCCCTGCAGAACCTGCCGTCCGGCTCCGGGATTGACGTCAACGTCCTGAGCGAAGAACACAAGCTGCTCATGGGCGCGTATTTCACCAAAGAATACTCCATCGAGGCCGCTGCCTTCTTCAACCCCTCGATCGTCAAACACCCGGACCAGAGCGATCTTGACGCAGGCGCCGTCCGCGTCATCATCAGTTTTCGCGCCGTCGGCGAAGGGCACATCTCCAGCATCGTCTTCCGTACCGGCATCGTCGATCAGAATCTCGAGCTCAAATTCGACCCGATCAGCCGCTTCGTCGAAACGCCGGAGGTCGTCCGCAACCCGTCCTACGACAAACACACGTTCAGCTTGAAGCTCAATGAATTGGGTGTCGACGACGACATCTGCCATGAGATCATGAACGACCTGCCCGATTCGTTCTCCTTCAAAGACCTCGAAGACGCCATCTGGATTTTCGGGGTGCACAACCCCCGGCTCAGTGAGCATCAGACCATCAGCACCATCAAGTGGGTTGCCAAAGCCAACTACCAACTGCGGTTCTCCGGCTCCACCGATATCTCGGAACGCGTGCTGTTTCCCTATTCCGACAATGAGAGTAAAGGCATCGAAGACGCCCGCTTCTGCCGTTTCGTCGACGATGACGGCGAGGTGATCTATTACGCCACCTATACGGCGTTCAACGGCCACACCATCCTGCCGCAGATGCTGGAAACCAAGGATTTCGCCAACTTCAACATCATCACGCTGAACGGCGAAGCCGTGCGCAACAAGGGCATGGCGCTATTCCCGCGCAAACTCGACGGTAAGTACTTCATGATCGGCCGTATTGACGGCGAGAACCTGTACATCATGAGTTCCGAGAACGTCCACTTCTGGCACAAGGCCAACCTGCTCCTGCGGCCGCGGTACGACTGGGATCTGATCACCATCGGCAACTGCGGTTCGCCCTTGGAAACACCGGAAGGCTGGTTGCTGATCACCCACGGCGTCGGCCCCTGCCGGACGTACTGCATCGGCGCCGTCCTCCTCGACCTCGACGACCCGACCATCGTCAAGGCCTACCTCAAAGAGCCGCTGCTCGGACCTACCGGCAAGGAGCGCGAAGGCTACGTGCCCAATGTCGTTTATACCTGTGGCTCCATGATCCACGACGACGCCATCCTGCTGCCGTACGCCATGTCCGATACGGTCTCCGGCTTTGCCACGGTCAAGCTCTCCGCCCTGATGGAGCGGCTGCTCAACGATTGAGATGGTCGCGGCGGCAGTCTTGCTGCCACGGATTGCCCGGGGTTCGCGGCCCGCGGCAGGCGGAGCGTTTTCACGGCCGGCGGTACAATGAAAAAGCCTCAGGCGGTTATTCCTGAGGCTAAAACTTGGCGGAGAGGGCGGGATTTGAACCCGCGGTACCCCTATCGAGGTACGACAGTTTAGCAAACTGTTGCTTTCGACCACTCAGCCACCTCTCCGCGAGATGTGCCGAAATCTGGTCTACCAAACTTCGATGGAAGGGCTGTAGTATAAATGGCGGCGTTCGGCCCTGCAACCTGTCATCCCGCTTTTTTCCTTTCGTCCTTGATGGGCGGTCCGGGGGAACATTGCTGAAGGAGCGGTGCTCAGTGGGGAGCGGCTGGTTGTCAGTCTTTGGTTGAAAATAAAAAAGGAGACCGGACCAGTTTCCGGTCTCCCAATGTCCCACACCATCCCAACCCAACTTATCCCCGAGCGCACTGCAGATCGAGGGCCAGGTTGAACCGCAGTGCTACATCATTCTCCACCAGGACCGCAACATCCTGTGAGCCGGCGGGGCGTCGTGTTCATCCAGACATGCCGGCTCCGAACGGCGCCCGATGATCCGCCGGATCGCGTCTTCCGAATCGGCGACCGGCGTGGTCGCTGCCCGCCAGACTCGGGCCCAGCGCTTGCGTTGCCAGACGGCACGGCGCCAGAGCTCAAGGTTCGGCGGCGGGGTACAGTTGGAGTTCGTTTCGACTGGGGCTTCGTCCCGGGCTGCGGGACGGGTTTCGGTTGTCGGTTGCTGATGACTCATCTGAGGGGCTCCGATGAAACGGTGTAACCTGGCCTGTACTCCCACTTCGACCCGGATCAGGAAATCTTACGTGGCTTGCGGGAAAAATCTGAAAAAACCGCACCTGTGAGGCTGAATCGATTTTCCGGTTGCTACACCTTCCGCCCCAGGCCCTTGGCTTGCAGGATGGCCGCGATGTCCACCGGTTCACGGCGGCTCGCCACCGTTGCACCCCCTTGACTTCGGCTTCCATTTGCCTTACTTTTCCCTAAGGGCGAGGATGACAAACAACCAGGCGAAGGAAGCAATGAAAGCCACCAACCCCGTAACCTGGGGGCGGTTGGGGATTCTGGCAGGACTGGCTGTCGCTGTGATTCTGATGACCGGCTGTGCGACCAGCCGGCAGCATGTCCCGTTGCCGCCGCAACGGACCGAAGAGCCGGCGCCGGGCAAGACGCGCGTCTATGTCCTCCGGCCGGATCGGTTCTGGGGCTCCGATGAAATCCCGGTATGGGACGGCAACACGCTGATCGGCCGGACGACCGGCCGCAGTTTCCTCTGTTGGGAACGGGATCCCGGCAAAGTCAATCTGGTCGGCCGCTGCGAGAACACCACCAACGTCTCGTTCGTGGCTGAAGCCGGCACCACCCATTATGTTCTGCAGGAAGTCAAGATGGGACTCTGGAAGTGCCGGACGAGCCTGGAACTCATCGACGAGAAATCGGCGCAGTCCTGGTTGCGCCGCTGTGACCCCCCGGACGAGATGGTGTTGGAATAGGCTCCAAAGAGGCCCATTCTGCCGGCCCGTCTCACCGTTGGTCGGATGCCCCTACCTTCTTCTTAGCGGATCTTCCAATGTAGCGGGATGGGGGCATTCGTTGCAACCAGTTTGAAAT
>CAYLNH010000163.1:2405-16163 GCA_964384625.1 uncultured Lentisphaerales bacterium | reverse complement strand
TGCTTGGCCCCGCTCTCCGAGTTGCCCGTTTTCGGGCTCGGGGGCGTTGGCGAAATGGTCATGTGCTGCAGCACAGGCCCATTCCACCGCCTGCCGCGAGCTGCGAACCCCGGGCAATCCGTGGCGGAAAGACTTCCGCCGGGACCATCAGTTCGGGATCGCAACTGCCGGGATATTCTGACTACTCCAGGATGGCGTCGGCGTGCAGCAGTGATTCGCGGACGGGGGCGTAGCTGATGTCCGCGACTTGAATGCCGGCCTTGACGGCGAGGGCGGCGGTCGCGCCGGCGGCTTCGCCGACGGCCAGGCAGGGGGCCATCAGACGGAAGGTGTCCAGCGTTCGCGGATCCGCGGAAATCGATCGGCCGGCCAGCGCGATATTGGTGAAACTCCGGCACAGGAGGGCCTTGAGCGGCACCTGCCGCGGCCCGGAATGCCGCTTCTGCCAGGGCGGGTCGAAGCATTCCAGACTGTGGCCGCCGTACCCGCGCTTGCTGACGGCAACCGGTTCGTCGACAGCCGCATCGGCGTCGACGGCGTCGGTGGTGATCGTCTCGAGTCCAACGGCACACCGGCCGGCGCGGACGCCGACCACGTGGGCCGAGCGTACCAGGAAGCTGTCGCGGAATTGCGGCATATGCTCCCGGAACCAGGCGACTGCGGTCGAAATCTGTTCGCGCAGTTCGACGTCCATGCGCGTCAGTTCGTCGGAGCGCAGGGCGTTGCCGGCAGTCAAGGAAAAATTCAAATGCACGAGTTCGGGCTCGATGCACTTGATGCCCATGAACCGGTCCTGTTCCTTGAACGGTACGCGGCCGGCGGCGTGCAATTCCGCATAGCATTCGCGGCAGGCACTGCGGTCGTAGTTCTTGACGCCGCCGACATCGATGAGCAATGTCTTCGTCATGGCCTGTTCCGGTGGGGCCTCAATGCAGGCGCCGCCGGCGCGATGGACGAGATGGGCGTCGCCGGTGGCATCGACGAATGCTCGGGCTTTGATCAGGCGCGGGCCTTCCCGGCAGTCAACGGCGACGGCGGTCAGCCGTCGGCCGTTTGTGACGGCGCCCAGCAGCGCCGTGTAATACTGCAGTTGTACCCCGGCTTCCAGCAGCATTTGATTGGCGTGCACCCGCATGCCGTGGTCGGTCACGATGACTTCGGTGTCAAGCGGCCGGCCGGCCATCGGTTTGTAGTCCGGTTTGGATGCGGACGTTTGCAGAAAGGCATCGCCGGTGCGGTTCATTCGGCGGGCCAGTTCGGCGGCAACGCCGCCGACCACCTGGCGGCCGCCGACGCCGTAACCCATGAGATGAAAACAATTGGACTGTGTTGCCATGCCGCCGGGATAGCCGGCGCGTTCCACCAGGATGGTGCGCGCTCCGAGACGGGCCGCCGCCGTCGCCGCGCCGATGCCGCCGGGGCCGGCGCCGACAACAACAACGTCGCAATCAGCCAGGACCGGCCAGTTTGATGGATCCGTGAACAGGTATTTCATGGGCAGGACTCGGGGTTGGAGGGTTTGCGTCGCAGGCGGACCAGCCGGGGCCGGCAGGGCTGGAGGGTTGAATTTTGCGGGGCGGTGCAACGCTTCGCATGTTCTCCGGGGTCGGTGTTCCGGGTCCGGCGGAGCCGGATCATTCTTTGCCGGCGCCGCGTTGCGAGGTCCCGTGTGTCATGGTTGTACGATGATCGACGGCGCCGGGAATGAAATGCAGAGAAAGGCTGTTGTTTTTATACTTTTTTGCTGGATAGTCATAAAATATGCAGGAGATATCCGCCAATCTGCGTTTGGAACTGGAGCAGTTGCTGGGCGACGTCGAACGTCGGTACAGCGTTCACATCACGATCCATGATCTCAAGGGGGTCCTGGCGGACGGGTCCGGGCGCCCTTTGTTGTCCGGTCGGAATGTGCATCCGTCGCCGTATTGCCAACTGGGGCGTTCGGTGGATCCGGTGCCGGGCTGGGGCCGGCGCTGCAGCGAGTATTGTCATCTCTGGATGAACGATTTCATGAAAGCCCGGCGGGAGCGCCATGTCGGGATCTGCTGGAAGGGAGTTGTTGAGATTGTCCTGCCGCTCCGGCAGTACGGCACAAACGTGGCGATCCTGTTTGCCGGCGCCTTTCGCAGTGCGGCGGGCCAGCATCGTCCGGCGGGCAGGGGGTTTCCGGACTGCGTCCGCCGCATGTATGCGGACTTGCCGGTGCTTGATCCGGCAACCGCAGGGGAATTGACCCGGGTGCTGACGTATCTCGGTCAGGGGATGCTGGCGCGCATCGAGGAGGAGCTTGTGCCGGTAGATGTTGACGACAGCCGGCAGTCGACGATTCTTCGCTTTGTCCGCCGGCGTTTCAGTGCGTCCCCGACGCTGCAGGAGCTGGCTGGTGAGCTATGCCTGTCGCCGTCGCGCACGAGCCATCTGGTACGCGAGCTGTTCGGTAGATCGTTTCAGCGGCTGCTGCTGGACGAGCGTATGCGGCGCGCCCGGGTTCTGCTGGCCGGCAGTCCCCAGACGCTGGAGCAGATTGCGGGCAATCTGGGCTATTCGAACGGCTACTATTTCAACCGGGTATTTCGTCAATACTTCGGGACGCCGCCGGGTCGGTACCGCAAGAGCCATGCCGGAAGATGACGGGGGGGACATTGGCGGGGGCGGGCGCTATCAGCGTTCGGAATCGCGGATCTCGTCCAGGAGTTCCGCGAAGCGTTCCTGGATTTCGTCTTCGGAATCACAGCCGAGAATGCGTTTGGGCGGTGCTTGCGGCACTTCGACAATGTCCGGCGCGGAGGGATCTTCCTGGCCGACCGGCCGGGTCAGTGACAGGGCCAGTTTTTTCGGGCCGACGAAGAATTTCGCCTGCTGACTCAGCGGCATGCCCGAGGGTTGACCGAGTTCGCGGCGGCAGTAGTCGACGAACTTGCAGTAGAGGTTGAAGTTCGGGATGACGAAGTTGGCGTCGTCAATGGCCATAATCAGTTTCGTCTTGAGCAGCCGGGCCATGACGTCGAGGATGCGTTCGGGGGTGACGCACAATTGGGTTGAGATTTCCAGGAGGGTGCGTTCGGCATCGAGTCCGACGATCTGCTGCTGGGTTTCCGGGTGGGTGTAGGCGCGGCCGCAGAACGGGTAGAGGAATCGGATGAGGCTCATCACCTGGTAGATGCAGTCGTTGCGCAACAGCGGATGGATGTCGGCATTGGCATTTCGCAGGCGTTCGGTCAGGGAACTGATGGCCTGGTCCATCCACGGCGGCATTTTGCGGAGGCTTTGCCGCATGATTTCCGCGTCGATCACGATCGCTTCGGTTTCCGTGGTCGACATCACCGAGGCCGACCGCGGCGCGTCATCGATCAGCGCCATTTCGCCGACGGTGGAGCCTGGGCCGAGGCGTACCAGGGAGACATGCTTGCCTTCGATTTCCTTGTAGACTTCGACTTCGCCGCTGATCAGGACATAAGCTTCCTTGCCTTCCTCGCCTTCCTGCATCAGGTGTTCGCCCTTGAGGAAGGTGCGGCGGGTGGAATGCGCCCGGCCTTCCATGAGTGCGTCGATGTCCTCGCTCAGTTCGCCGACCGTCTGGTAGCGGTCGTCCTGTCGGAAGGCCATGGCCTTGAGGATGATGCGCTCGAGTTCTTCGGGAATCTGGCGTTCCGGCGTACGTTCGTTGGGCGGCGGGAAGTCGTTGTTCTCGGCGCGCTGCAGAATTTTGTAGATGTCGTCCGGTCCGTCATCGGTGAACGGCGCTTCGAGGCAGGCGATGGCATAGAGCGTGGAGCCGAGCAGGAAGATGTCGCTGCGTTCATCGACCTGGTCCACTTCGCCGAGGGCCATTTCCGGGGCCATGTAGGCGGGCGTGCCCTTGATGATGCCGAATCGCGTTCTGGTAACGGAGCCGGAACCGTGGCCGTCGAGGAAGCTCTGGTCGAAACTGGGCTTGGTCGGTTTGTCCGGCTGATCCTTGCGGCGGGCCAGTCCCCAGTCGACGAGGAGGACCTCGCCGTATTGCCCGACCATGATGTTGTCCGGCTTGATGTCGCGATGGATGATGTCCTTCGAGTGGGCAAACGCCACCGCATCACAAACCTTGCGGAAAATGGTCAGCAGACTGAACAGCGTATATTGCGATGATTCCGGTTCGTTCAGCCGGATATCCTCGATGATCTCCCGCAGTTCCCGGCCCTGGATGAACTTCATCGAGAAGTACAACTGCTCGCCGTCGAGCACACCCATGTCGTGGACCGGGATGATGTTCGGGTGTTCCAACTGCCCGGTAATCCGCGCTTCTTCAATAAAGCGGGTGAACAGGTCGGCGTTGCTCATCGCCTCCGGGTTGATGACCTTCAGGACGGTGGTTCGGTCAAGTCCGACATCGTGAGCTTTGAGGACAACGCCCATGCCGCCCTGGGCAAGCTTGTTGATGTCGCGGTACTTGTCGCCGATCAGGCCTTTGTCGATGAAATCCTTGAGGATCTCACTGGCGTCCAGGTCCAGGTCCTCGCCGAGGTACGGCTCGTATTCGACGCCGGAATCGTATTTGCTGCTGTCTTTGTCTTTCGCCATAGGTTCAATCCGGTATTGGCCGACTCACCCCGCTCGGGCGTACAGCGCCCGACCCATAAAACATACCGTTTCTGACGCCGATGCAAAGCAGTCACTGCGACAAAAGTGCAGTCATAATATCGCCGGGAGCGCGGTTGCGCCGCGAGGGGACTGCCGGTACATCCGGCGATCTCAGCTTGACGGCGGATCTCCCGGGCTCTGCATCTTGTATCCTGCCGCTCCCTTCGGCATATTGCTCGACAGCGTATTGCCAATGGAGGACGACGCATGAGTATCGACGCATTTGGGTATTGCCTGAATACGAGCACGATCAGGGGGCAGGGGCACGATATCGCCGCGGCAGTTGAGCTGGTGGCGGCCGCGGGTTATGACGCGATTGAGCCGTGGGTCAAGGAACTCGACGCCTACACCGATGCCGGCGGCAACCTGGAAGACCTGGGCCGACAAATCGCCGATGCCGGGATAGCGGCGGAAAACCTGATCGGATTTTTCGCCTGGGCGGTCGACGACGAGGCGACGCGGCAGGCGGCGCTCACGGAAGCGCGCCGCAATCTGCAGATGGCGCAGGCCATCGGCTGCAGGCGACTGGCCGCACCGCCGATGGGGCTGGTTGACGTGGACACGGTTGACTACCTGAAGATCGCCCGGCGCTATGCCGAGCTGCTCGCGATCGCCGACGACTACGGCGTGTTGCCGGTTCTTGAGTTCTGGGGCGTATCAAAGAGCCTCGGCCGTCTCGGCGAAGCGCTGCTGGTCGCGACGGAAACCGGTCGGCGCGATGCCTGCATTCTGGCGGATATCTATCATATGTATAAGAAGGGCACACCGCACGACAGCCTGCGTCTGCTGGGGCCGGATACCCTGGGACTGGTGCATATGAACGACTATCCGGCCGACCCGCCGCGCGCCGCAATTACAGACGCCGATCGCGTTTACCCCGGCGACGGCGTGGCGGATCTCGACCGGATTCTGCAGGACCTCCATGATTGCGGCTACAGCGGCATGCTGTCGTTGGAATTGTTCAACGAAAGCTACTGGGCGCAGGATGCGGAGACGGTGCTGAAGGTTGGGCTGGAGAAGATGCAGACGGCGGTGGTTTCGGCTCTGGGCGAGTAGAGTCCGTCGGACGGCGCATCATGCGTCGCACGTCCTGCATTTTGCATCCTGTATCCTGTATCTTGTATCCCGCGTCCGGTCCCGGCATATTGGAGCAAACCGATTCCAGGAGGAGTGTGACTGATGAGTGCGGACAAGAAACTGATCGTTGGTTTGGGCGAGATCCTGTGGGACCTGCTGCCGACGGGCAAAAAACTCGGCGGGGCGCCGGCCAACTTCGCCTACCACTCCGCCATGCTCGGCAACAGAGGCGTGCCGGTCAGCCGCGTCGGCGATGACGAACTGGGTACGGAGATCGAAGAGGTGCTCAAGGACCTCCTGCTGAGTGTGGAAGGTCTGCAGATCGATCCGACGCATCCCACCGGTACGGTGGATGTCGAGATCGATTCGCTGGGACAACCGAGCTATCTGATTGTGGAAAATGTGGCGTGGGACCACCTGGAGTGGACCGACGCGCTGCAGCGGCTGGCGGTTGCCGCGGATGCTGTTTGCTTCGGTTCGCTGGCGCAGCGAGCACGCGGGTCGCGTGAGACGATTCGGCGGTTCCTGCATGCGAGCCGGGCCGACGCAGTCCGGTTCTTCGACATCAATATCCGCCAGCACTACTGCTCGATGGAGGTCCTGGAGACGTCCCTGGAACTGGCGAATATCGTCAAGCTGAACGACGAAGAGATGGTGCGCGTTGCCGACCTGCTGGGCCTGGGGGCGAAGGGTGATCTGAATGCCGCACGTTCGCTGCTGGCGAAGTACAATCTGGATCTGGTCTGCGTGACTTGCGGCGCCAACGGCAGTTGGCTGGTGGCGCCGTACGGTGAGGACATCCATCCCGGCGTCGAGATCACGGTGGCCGACGCGATCGGCGCCGGCGATGCCTTCTCGGCAGCGCTCTGCCATCATTTCCTCAAAGGCTCGGACCTGGCGACGACCAACGCGGCGGCCAACCGCCTCGGTTCCTGGGTGGCTTCGCAGACCGGCGCCACGCCGCGGCCGGACGACAAGGTCTTGTCCGGAGTAATCTGACTTGGCACACACCTGTCCAGTCTGGCTTGGTTACCTGCTGAATATTCCGTTGCGCAAGCTCTGGCACAACCCGAAAAAGGTGCTGAAGCCACACGTGGAAGCCGGAATGACCGCCATGGACGTCGGTTGTGCGATGGGGTTCTTTACCTTGTCGATGGCCGACCTCGTGGGGCCCGAAGGCAAGGTTGTTGCCGTCGATCTGCAGGCGGGGATGATCACTCGTCTGCGGCGTCGAGCCGAATGCCATGGGATTGCCGATCGGTTGGAGGGCCGCATCTGTACGGCCGACTCACTGAATCTCGATGACCTGACGGAGCAAATCGATTTTGCTTTGGCCTGGTTTGTCATCCACGAGATTCCGGACCGGGAACGGGCGCTACGCGAGATTTATGCAACGTTGAAAACGGACGGCACACTGCTCCTGGCGGAACCCGCTGTACACGTCCGGCAGCGTGAGTTCGAGGCGATCCTGCAGTCGGCGACGCAAGCGGGGTTCGAGGTCGTCGAGAAGCAGTCGCGCCGGCTGCAGCACAAAGCCATTCTGCGGAAGTAGCTTCCTGCAGTTCGTCGCGCGGGAATCCGCTTGCCCGGCGATGTCTTGTGCGAAGACTGGTCCGGCGGCTGCGCGCAGCTGAACCGCATGGTGAATCGCGGACTTCTTCGCGGCATGCAGGGCGTATTGTGGCGGTTTCCGGCCGCGAGTTGCTGGTTGACGGTCCTTCCGCAACTTCCTCACGCGCGTGGACATTCCGGCCCATGGCGCTCTGTGGCCCCGGCAATGTGCGTGTGGGTAAAAGAAGTCAGTGGGGAGGTCGCAGTGAAACGCCGCGGCCTGTTTTGGAGCCGGCATCCTGCCGGCGTTCCAGCGGCCCGGACCTGTCGGTGTGCATGGAGCGCCACCAATCACGAGTTGTACGTCGGTGGTCCACCGAACCACGAAAACGGGCGCCGCGTGAAATGCCACGGGGCGCCCGGAAAGAGTGTTGACACCGAAGTCTACTTCTTGGCGATCACGTTGATTGTGGTCTGTTTGCCGTCGTTCATAACCTGGACCGCGACCTCGCGATCGTCTTTCTTGAAGACGAGCATGGTCATGGCGCCCATGTCCATCGAGGCGCCGGCGGTCCAGCCTTCGGCTTCCATCAGTTTTCTGCAGCCGGCGGCCACGGTGTCGGCGGCGTCGGAACTCTGCAGGGAGACCTGCACGCCTTCGGGCGTGTTCGCGGTGGCGACCATTTTGGCGCCTTTGTAGAGCGGCACGTCTTTCGGGAAGTCCGCCGGCAGCTTGGCGTCGCCGCCGGCTGTCACGGTGACGTCTTCGCCGTCTTCGGTCTTCATCTTCACGGTGCCGCCGTCTTCGGTAACTTCGACGTCGGCGCCGGTTGCGGCTTTGATCGCCTGTTCGGCGGCTTCTTCGTCGCCCTTCCTGCCGCAGCCGGCCAGCACCAGCAGCAGCGCGACGGTCAGGATATTGAGGATTTTCATGTGTGTTCTCCCGGGTTGTCTGATGATGTTGCGCATCAGGTGTTGAGGAAATCGACATGGACCGGCACGTCGAGGGTCTTGCCGTTTTCCGCGGTAAGGGTCACCGACTGTTTGTTGCGCGCCGGTTTGATGGACTTGACGCGATCGAACCCCTTCGGCGCCGGGACGCAGGCCATGATGTAGTTGACCGTTGTCGGTTTGCGCTTGGACAGGCTGACGGCGGTCTTGACGCCCCTGGCCTGTAGCGGGTTCCGGCCGACGGATTCCTTGAGACCAAGATGGAAGAAACCGGTGATTTCTTCCAGGCCCATGACATTGACGTGGCGCCCGTTCCACGGCGCCATGTGCCGGCCGCCGTTGGAAATCCAGAGTAGCGTCGAGGCGAGCATCGCCGGATCCTTGAGGGCGAACCAGACATAGCCTTCCCTGGGAAAGGATACGGCGGTCCAGCCGAGCTTCAGCTTGGGATCGGTCACGAGGATGGCGATGTCTTCGAAGCCGCGGCGGGCCGGGTAGACGGACAGGTCGGTGGTTTCACCGGTGATCATCGGGACGGCATCGAGTCTTTTGAAGACGGCTCCGGGTTTGAGGATGGAGTAGCCTTTGTCCTCCGGGTTCTCGGTTGGTTCGAGGTAGACCTGGCCGAGTTTGAAGGGGCTGGTGGAAATCAGCCCGCTGCCGGGGTGGTCCGGGAACTTCAGTGTGGCGTGATGGCCCAACGGCATCTTGCCGCTCATGCCGCTGATAACATGCTTCTCGTAGACCACGTTCTGGCCGTCGTGCAGGGTGATGTACTTATCGACCCGGCCGGTGCGGACCTTGGTTTTCTGTTGCAGGTGCAGCGTGTGCTCGCCCTTCTTGTTCCGGCGCCCGATGAGTTTCCACTTGCGGTTGGCGGTATCGCCGTGCACCGGATGCTGCTCGCCGCGATAGGCGGCGTCGTTGCCGCCGAAGGGTAGACAGAAGAAATCGCCGCGCAGCACCTGGATGATCTTCGGCTCGTCCTTGATCTTGTCTCTGGCCCAGGGCGCGACGGCATAGGGCCGGATCTTCCTGTCTTTGCGATCGAAGACGACGGGCGCCAGGTGTCCGCCCTGTTCCGTGATGCAGGCTTCGACCGTATCACTGCGAATCTTCCACGCCGGCCAGCCCTCGACCTTCTTCAGACCTTTCTTCATGGCCATCTCTCTCCCAACAGGTTACATGTGCGGTTGCGGCCTATACACTGCCGGGACAGCGGCGTTTTTCAATGGTGGTCGGAAAGACTGTTGGAGACGTGATGGAACGGAGCGGGCCAAATTCCGCCGGCCTCCCGGTTGCCGTCGCCTGAAACGGGGCTATTTTGGCCTTTTGTCCGTTCCAAATGACCTTTCCAGGAGTGTCTTTCTGCAATGACCAATACGCTTCAAATAACGGCTGCGTTCCTTGCCGAGAACGGTGGAAACGTGGCCGATCATCGTGGTATCGTCGGGCTCGACGGATTCGTCGACCAGATTGTCCGTGTGGTTGACCGGATCGATTCGGACGGCAACGATATCTACTTCGATACGATTTCCGATTTCGCCGCGCGCCTCCAGCGGGCTGCCGGCAAGAGCACCGCCATCGAGCTGGCCGTGCAGACCGTGAAGCTCGGCGGCAACGGGCCGATCATGGCGAACGCCCTGGCTTGTCTCTCGTTGGACCTGACCTATATCGGCGCCGTCGGTTCCGGCGGCAAACTCCATCCCGTCTTCCGCCCGATGGAGGACAACTGCCGGGTCATACCCGTCAGCAAGGTGGCCCAGACCGACGCCCTCGAATTCAGAGACGGCAAGCTCATGTTCCAGCAGATGAAGTGTCTGGACGACCTGACCTATGACGCGATTGAAAGCGTCGTGGGGCCGGAGGACCTGCGGGAGCTCTTTGACGAAGCCGACTTCGTGGCGCTGGATCATTGGGCGTCGTTGCCGAACATGTCCGACATCTGGCGCCGGCTGCAGAACAAGGTGTGCCCGCATCTGAGTTCACGGCGGCGGACGATCTTCTTCGACCTGGCCGATCCCGAGAAACGCAGTGACGACGACATTCGGGAAGCGTTGGACGGTATCGCCGCCTTTGGCGAGTGGTATGAAACGATGCTGGGGCTGAACTTGAAAGAGAGCGACACGATCTGCGAAGTGCTGGGCATTGAGGTGGCTTCCGAGGTCGAGGAAGAGTTGGTGCAGCTGCGGGCGGCCGCCATCCGTGAACGGACCGGCATCGACTGTGTCGCGATTCACCCGGTGGCCTGTGCCGCGGCCGCGGACGAAACCGGTACTGCGGTTGTGCCCGGGCCGTATACGCCGGATCCGTTGATTTCCACCGGCGCCGGCGACCATTTCAACAGCGGCTTCTGTCTGGGCCGTATCCTGGGCGGCGACCTCGCCACCAGCCTGCAGATGGGCGTGGCGACGTCCGGCTATTACGTCCGGACCGCCGTCAGCCCCGGGGTCGCGGAATTGACCGAATTTCTGAGAGAGCTTGAACATGAATAAGAACATGATCACCCGTGAAGAGGCGTTGGCCTACCATGAGATGGGACGCCCCGGCAAGATTGCCCTGCAGGTAACCAAACCGTGTCAGACGCAGAAGGACCTCTCTCTGGCCTATACCCCCGGCGTGGCAGAGCCCTGCCGGGAAATCGCGCGGGACCCGGCCGCCGCCGCGAAGTATACCGCCCGCAACAACCTCGTCGCGGTCGTCACCAACGGCACCGCGGTGCTGGGACTGGGCGACATCGGCCCGCTCGCCGGCAAGCCGGTGATGGAAGGCAAGGGGGTCCTGTTCAAACGCTTTGCTGATGTGGATGTCTTCGACATCGAGTTGGATACCCGGGATACGGCCGAATTGATCAACGTCGTAAAATGCATGGAACCGACGTTCGGCGGCATCAACCTGGAAGACATCAAGGCTCCCGAGTGTTTCGAGATTGAAGAAACCCTCAAACAGCAGATGGGCATCCCGGTGTTCCACGACGACCAGCACGGCACCGCCATCATCTCCGGCGCCGCGTTGATCAACGCCGTGCAGCTGCAGGGCAAGAACATGGCCGACATCCGCGTCGTCTTCTCCGGCGCCGGGGCCGCCGCCATCTCCTGTGCCCGTCTGTATGTCAGGCTCGGCGTCAAGACCGAGAACATCATGCTGGTGGACAGTCGCGGCGTGGTCTATGAAGGTCGCGAAGCCGGGATGAACAAGTACAAAGAAGAGTTTGCCGCGGACACCAAGTGCCGCACGCTGGCGGACGCCATGGCCGGCGCCGACGTCTTTGCCGGTCTGAGCATGGGCGGGCTCGTCTCCAAAGAAATGGCCGCCGGCATGGCGGCCAAGCCCATCATCTTCGCCATGGCCAATCCCGATCCCGAGATCATGTACGACGACGCTGTCGACGCCTGTCCGGATGTCATCATGGCCACCGGCCGTTCGGATTTCCCGAACCAGGTCAACAACGTCCTCGGCTTCCCGTTCATCTTCCGCGGCGCTCTGGATGTCGGCGCCACCGATATCAACGACGCCATGAAGGTGGCGGCGACCAAAGCGCTGGCGGGTCTGGCCCGCCGGGGCGAGGTGCCGCAATGCGTGTGCGACGCCTACGGCAAGGAGAGCCTGGAGTTCGGTCCGGAGTACATCATCCCGAAACCGATGGACCCGCGGGTGCTGGTGGAGGAATCGCTCGCCGTGGCGCAGGCGGCGATGGACACCGGCGTGGCCCGGCTGCCGATCGCGGACCTCGACGCCTACCGCGAACGTCTGACCGAACTGGCGGCTGCCGTCCGCCGGCCGTGATTCGCCGGGCGACGACACGCGGCTCGGAGAGTCTCCGGCCGCGGGCTGCCGGCTGAATCGATGAACGCACCCGCAGTCCGTTCGCCGCCGGCGACGAAGCGCACGGCCTGCCCGTGCGTTGCCTTCAGCCGGTTGGTGGCGGCGCCGGCCGGCGCCGTGCCCCGGCTTCACCCGCAGCCCGGAACGTTGCCCCGCAATGCCCGGCCGCCTTCCCCGCCGCGACCTGCGACTGCCGCTGTCGGCAGATTTCAATTTCGTGTTTCACATTCCGGCGAAACCGGTAACGTAAGGCAGCACGAAAACAGGAGTGACTATGTTCTGGTTTATTCTCATCGTTTTTCTCACGGTCTTTGTCTCGGCAAACTGTTCGCTGTATGAAGCCGTTTTGTATTCCACCCGGCCGGGCGCACTGGAAGCGCTCAAGGCCGAAGGCAAGCGTGCCGGGATGGTCACGCGCATGATGCAGATGAAGCGGCATATTGCCGGACCGATTGCCGCCATCCTTATCCTGAACACCATCGCCAATACCGCCGGCGCAACCATCAGCGGCATGCTCGCCGCCAGAGAGCTCGGCGAACAATGGGTCCTGCCGTTTTCCGTCGGCCTGACGCTGGCCATCCTCATCTTCGCCGAGATCATCCCCAAGACCATCGGCGCCGTCCATTGGCGGACGTTCTGGGCCGTCATCGTCTGGCCGCTGACCTTTATCAAGGTCCTGCTGGCGCCGTTGGTCTGGATGACCCAGAAACTGTCAAACGCGCTGACCGGCAGCACCCACCGACCGGCAGTGACGGAGGACGATATCCTCGGCGTCGCCCGCCTGGGAACGACTGAAGGACAGATCTCCGAGATCGAAGGGCGCATGCTGGAGAACGTCATCAACCTGGAAGAACGACAGGTGCGAGACGTCATGACGCCGCGCACCGTGGTCTTCAGCCTGCCGGACGATATGGTCGTCCGCGACGCCTATGCGCAGGCGGAGAAACATCAGTTTGCCCGCATCCCCGTGTACCATGAAGACCGCGAGGATATTGTCGGCTACGTCACCCGCGACGAGATCGGTTCGGCGCACGCGCTGGAAACCCCGGAAGCGCCGATCTCCGGATATATCCGAGCCATCCGTTTTGTCCCGGAAACAGCCAACTGCCTGTCGCTGTTGATGACCTTCCTGAAGGCCCGCCAGCACATGGCAGTCGTCAGCGACGAGTTCGGCGGCCTTGCCGGCGTCGTGACGCTGGAAGATGTACTCGAAGCGATTATCGGTTTCGAGATCGTCGACGAAAGCGATCGGATTGCAGACCTGCGGGCCCATGCCCGAAGCGCCGCCAAAGAGCGTACGAAACCGAATCGGGAACGGGAAGAGTAGTTCACATCATTCCAGCTTCTTCAGGAGCCGCAACTCTTATCACGCGGAAGGTACTCTCAAGCGGCTACGGTTTGTTTTCAAATGCTGCAGCTCCGCGTGCGTTCGCCGCCGCTGTAGCGGAGGAGATCGGACACCTTCCGGCTTCCCCCCTCCGCCGGCAGGGCGGAAGCCCGCCTCCTCCTCCTGCCGTAGCCGCAGTTGTCTCAACTGCGCCTCTTTCCTCCTCCTTCCTCTTCCTCCTCCTGCCGTAGCCGCAGTTGTCTCAACTGCGCCTCTTTCCTCCTCCTGCCGTAGCCGCAGTTGTCTCAACTGCGCCTCCCCCTCCTCGTCCTCTTCTTCCTCTTCCTCTTCCTCCTCCTCCTGCCGTAGCCGCAGTTGTCTCAACTGCGCCTCCCCCTCCTCGTCCT
>CAYLNH010000163.1:0-2305 GCA_964384625.1 uncultured Lentisphaerales bacterium | reverse complement strand
TCCTCTTCCTCTTCCTCCTCCTCCTGCCGTAGCCGCAGTTGTCTCAACTGCGCCTTCCCCTCCTCGTCCTCTTCCCCCTCCGCCTCCTCCTTCCTCCTCCTGCCGTAGCCGCAGTTGTCCCAACTGCGAAATCTTTCCATTCCGGCTGTCTGTCCCCAGGCTGCTATGTTTACCGCAGTTGGCGCTGACGGAAGCGTTATCTCGATCAAATCGACAGTCCCGGCGGGATTCCGGCCGGAAGAGAAGAAAGCCTGCAACATCCCAAGCAAGCCTGTTTAAGTCAGAACAGCGCCATGCGGGGCTACACCACCGTCTTCCCGCTGTCGGCGTCGAAGTAATGCGCCTTGTCGAGATTGAACTGCAGGGCGACCTCCTGGTTGATGTCCGCTTTGACGTGGGAGTCCACGCGGGCGATAAACGTGTGCTCCCCGGACTTCAGATACCAGTAGGTTTCGGAGCCCATCGGCTCAATTACCTGCAGCTTCGCCGTCACTTTGCCGGCTGCCGGATCGGCGTCGCCTGCCGACGCCGCGATGTCTTCCGGGCGTACCCCCAGCGTGACGGCCTTGCCGGCGCGGCCCTGCAAACCGGTCGCGTGCTTCTCGTTGATCCGGACTCGGAAACTGCCGCCGTCGAACGCGCCGTCTCCGGTCAGTTCGCCGTCGAAGAAATTCATCGGCGGGGTGCCGATGAAGCCGGCGACGAATCTGTTCGCCGGTTCGTCGTACAACGTCACAGGATCCGCCGCCTGCTGAATAACGCCGTCCTTCAGCACCACGATCCGGTCGCCCATGGTCATGGCTTCCACCTGGTCGTGGGTGACGTAGATCATCGTTGTCTTCAGATTGTTGTGCAGTTGACTCAGCTCGACGCGCATCTGGACGCGCATTTTCGCGTCAAGATTGGACAGCGGCTCGTCGAACAGGAACGCCGCCGGCTGGCGTACGATGGCACGGCCGACCGCAACGCGCTGGCGTTGACCGCCCGACAGCGCTTTCGGACGGCGATCCAGATACGGCGACAAACCGAGAATCTCGGCCGCTTCCGTAACCCGCCGGTCGATCTCGTCCCGTTTGAATTTCCGTAACTTCAGACCAAAGGCCATGTTGTCGTAGACCGTCATATGCGGATACAGCGCGTAGTTCTGGAAGACCATGGCGATGTCGCGGTCCTTCGGCGGCACGTCGTTGACCACCCGCTCGCCGATCCGGATCGTACCCCTGGTGATTTCCTCGAGGCCCGCAATCATCCGCAGAGTGGTGGATTTGCCGCAGCCCGACGGGCCGACGAGCACGAGGAACTCGCCGTCATTGATCTCGAGATTGAAGTCGGCGACCGCGGTTATGTTACCGTCGAATACCTTACAGACCTGTTCCAGAACAACACCGGCCATCAAGCGCTCCATCGGATTGGGGTGGGGAGTTCTGCGCCGGGGGCGCAGGACTCCCGCCGTTATCGCTGCAATTCCGCCGTGACTGTATATATATTCCGGAATATATGTCAAGGTTCCTTGTTTGAACCACGGGGGGCGTTCTCGCCTGGGATGGCGCCCGCGAGTTTCTGCATTCCGTTGAATTTCGTGTGGTTGCGGCTATAGTAAACGCATTGCGGACGAGTTGTACAATGGGCCCAACCGGGAGGGCGTGGCAGTGCCGTTGGAGTATACAATCCATGAAGCGATCGGCATGGTCTGGGTGATCGCCAAGGAGCCGTACACGGTTGACGACGCCATGTCGTACGCGCACGATGTGGTGCAGGACCCGCGGTTCCGGCCGGGCTTCTGCGAGTTTTTCGACTTGCGGCTGCTGTCGGAATCGGTCTTCGACTATGTCGACATGGGCCGTCTGGTGCAGTGTCAGGAGTCGCTGTTGCCGCGGCGCGGCAAGGGCCCGCTGGCGATGGTGGTCAGCAGCCCGTCTGTCTACGGCCTGGGGCGGATGTGCCAGATTCTCGCCGGCGATCTCGGAGTTCGGATGGGCGTGTTCTGGGAAGAAGAACCGGCGCTCCAGTTCCTGGCGAATCCGGACCTGTACGTCCTGGACTACGCCGGCGACCCGGCGGCTTTCCCGTTTACGACCTCGGAAAACTAGCCTTCCCCGCCAAGCTCCGATCCTGCAGCAAAGCAGCCCGCCTCTCCGAGGCGGTCCGTCTTCCCCCACAAAAAGTCGGCTGGCTTTGCCGGCCTCGTGGTCGGCCGAAGCTGGCATGTTTCTATTGTTTGTATTGTATCAATAGAAATCGGCAATTTCATGCTTAGAGCTCGTCCGAAATTAACATGAACAATTAGCGGCGATTTTGTAGTTCC
>CAYLNH010000162.1:0-16199 GCA_964384625.1 uncultured Lentisphaerales bacterium | reverse complement strand
CGAACTCAGGAGCGGCGACCAAATGTCCCAAACACGTCTTAATTCAGCGCCATTCACGCCTGACGGTTACAGCGCCGGGGCCGGCCTACTTCGCTTTGGCCGCGGCAACCCAGGCTTTCCACTTGCTGATCAGTGCGTTACGCTCTGCCGGCCGGGCGGCGGCGAGGTCACGGGTCTCGGTCCGGTCGGCGGCGAGATCGTAGAGTTGCCACTGCGGCTTGCCTTTCCGGGTCCAGTATACCGCTTTGAGATTGCCGTCGCGCACCGCCCCGCCCCGGGCCCACTTCCAGCACAGCGGCGCGGGGCGCTTCAAAGATTTGCCCTGCAGCGCCGGCAGCAGACTGATGCCGGGCGTCGGCGTCACCGTCCGCCCCCGGCAGGTTTCGGGATACTTGCCGCCGGCGGCCGCGAGCACGGTCGACATCACATCGATAAAGTGTGCCGGCTCCCGACAGAAGCTGCCGGGGTCTTTGATGTGCCCGGGCCAATTGACAATGCCCGGCGTGCAGATGCCGCCTTCGTGGCTGTAGTTCTTCCAGAACCGCAACGGCGTATTCTGTACGGTGGCCCAACGGCGGCCGACAACTTCATAGGAGTTCACCTTGCCGAAATCGGCCAGATTCTTCGAGCGGTTCTTCGCGTTCGCGCCTTCGGCGCAGGCGCCGTTGTCCGAGGCAAACAGGATAAACGTGTTCTTCAGCTTGCCCTGCTGCTTCAGCTTGTCCAGCAGCCGCCCGATGTTGTAATCAACGCGTTCGATCATGGCGGCATAGATTTCCATGCGCCGGATCTCTTTCGCCTTCCGGTCGGCCGGGAGTTTGTTCCATTCGCTTAATCCCGGTTCGTCCGGCAAGGGAGTTGTTTCCGGGTCGATCAATCCCATCTTCACCTGGCGCGCATAGCGCGCCTTCCGGATCGCGAGATAGCCGGCGTCGTACTTGCCCTTTTGCCGGGCGATGTCTTCCGGTCGCGCGTGCAGCGGATAATGCGGCGCGGTGTACGCCAGATAGAGAAAGAACGGCTGGGTTCTGCATTCCGGTTCGTCGAGCCATTTCAAGGCCTTGTCGGTAAAGGCGTCGGTCGTGTAGAACTTCGGGTCCTTCGGCGTGAAAGGTCGGAAAACCTTCGCATCGTCGCACCAGACGCGGTTGGCCCGCTTCTGCGCCGGCGGCGGTTCGCCCGCGCGCCTGGCGCCGGGATTCCAGAAATTGCAGCAGCCGTCACGCAGGCCGTAGTAATGGTCGAAGCCGCGGTCATAGAGGTTTTCGGTGCCGTGGTGTTTGCCGGATGCGTATGTGCGGTAGCCGGCAGTCCGCAGGGCCTCGCCGAGGGTGACCGAATTCGTCATGGCCCCGTGCCGCTGATCCATCCCGCATTGCTGCGCGTAGAGCCCGGTCAAGAGACAGGCGCGCGACGGAAAGCACTTAGACGTGTTGTAAAACTGCGTGAACCGCAGGCCCTGCTGCGCCAGGCGATCGAGGTTCGGCGTCTGGATTTCACTGCCGTAGCAGCCGAGGTCCGACCAACCCATATCGTCAACGAGGACAAAGATGATATTGGGCTTCTCACCGGCCGCCGCCGTTCGGGCCTGCCCCCACGCCGAGGCCGCGGCAGTTGCCAGCGCGCCGCCGCCGAGCTGTTTCAGAAAGCTGCGTCTTGTCGGCATCTTGCCTGGATCTCCCTGTTCAAAGGTTGATGAAAGAGAGACAAGCATACATCCGCACCGCTTACAACGCTACAGACTGCATGTTTGTTTTTGTCACTCGACTCGACGCGCGGCAGGAGGCCCTGGCGGCACTGCCGGCGGCCGACGTCGTCCCGATCGCAACCGAAGCGATCGAGTCGCAGACCACAAGCCGCGGGGGCCTGCTGGAGCTGCCGCTGGGCAAGGAGCACATCTACGGCGGCGGCCTGCAGGAGGATGATTTTACGACCTGCGCCTGTGAACGCGGCGCTGCCGGGAAGGTGATCCTGAGCTGGGCCGACGGCGAAGGCAGAGTGGCCCGCGAAGGCAACGCACCCAAAAAAGCGATATGACATTCACACCTGGGTGAAACACTGAGCGTCAGCTCTGAAACCGCTTGGCAATTACAGTCGGCGCACTACGTTGATAACGTGCAAGTCAGAATCTTCACCGGAGGATGGCATTCATGATCCTGATCTGGAAGGGCGCCGCGCCCCTCGTGGTTCTTCTCGCTGCTCTAGTCGCCGGCGGCATCGGCATCGGCCTGTCAATCATCGCGCCGGGGACAGTCGTTGCGCGAATCGCCTTCCCCGTCGGCGCCATCATTGCCGGTATCGTCACGATCATCGCCGGTTTCAAGCTGAACTCCTACGGCAACCGGCACTCGTTGTATTTCATTCCAGTCCAGTACTGGGGCTTCGTCATCATTGTCTTCGGCTTCTTCCTGTTCGCCGGAGACCCCGATAACGAAGGCAGCGTTCCGGATGGTTCCGGCAGCATTGCCGACACAGAGATCGTAAGTCTGCCCGCGGGCATCAGGACTGAGAAACGCAGCTGGAGTAACACCAAAGGCCGGAAGATGACGGGGACGCTGATCGGGCTCAGCCCCGACTGCTCCCGGGTCCGGATCAAAAAGTCGACCGGCAAGATCGTCGAGGTCGGGGTCGACGCCTTCAGCCCGCAGGATCAGGACTATATCCGCCGTGTCCACCGCCAGATCAGCGACCAGCGCGGCGCCCTCCAAGAAATCCCCTGCCCTCTCGTCCAGATTCTTCCAGCGGAAAGCTGTCTGCCGAGATTCCCCTCAGTGATCTGTCCGTCGTAAGGGATATCGCCCTGCACCAGAGAAACCACCGCCTGCTTTCGCATCCATCTGCCTGCCCAGTAATCACAGGATAACCGGACAATGTTCGGCCCGGCAGAAATTCAGCAGCCACAAGACAAAAAAGAGCCCGATGCCGTGACGGGGCATCGGGCAAACCAGCTTCGGGGAACGACCCTTTACTCAGCCTTCGCCTTGGCGAGGGCGGCGGTCAGACGGGCCTTCTTGCGGTCGGCCTTGTTCTGATGGATCGCGTTGCTTTTCGCAGCCTTGTCGAGGGCACTGGCCGTTTCGGCCAGGGCCTTCTCAGCCGTTTCGAAATCACGTTTCTTGAGAGAAGCACGGAACTTCTTCTCCTGCGTCCAGGCGAGGGACTTGCGGGCTTTGTTGCGCAGATGACGTTCGTCGTCCTGACGCATCCGCTTCTTGGCAGACTTGGTATTGGGCATGTACTGCAATCCTGTTTGCTTATGTTCAAAATCCGGTAAATACCGCGACTGTAAGGGGCGTAATATGGGCGGGAAGCATCTGATTGCAACCCCTTTGGAAGATTTTCTGTGGTTATCAACTACTCCCTCCTGCCGCTCGATATCCGGGTTGCCTCGAGGCAGAGATATCCCTCGAGCAACAGCACGGCCTCCTCAGGGATCCCGTCCACCTCCCCCTGTTACAACGGTCCAGAATCTCCAAGACGTAGCGCGGGCCTCTGCCCCGCGTTCCTCCTGCGACCGGGCCGGAGAGTCGCGGGACAGAGGCCGGCGCTACGATTTCGGACGTCTCTCGAGCCGGATAACAAGCGCCCTACTTCAGCATGACCTGGCCGCCGGTGATCGGGATGGCCTGCCCCGTCTCGTACTGCTGGTCGACGGCGTACATGATCGCCTTGGTCACGTCCTCCGGATAACAGCCGCGGCCCATCGGAACCTTGGCTTCGTAGAAGGCCTTGACGTCTTCGATGGTCCTGGCGCCGGGGACCTTGCCGCTGTTCAGGTACTGTACGAACAAACCCTTCTCCGGATCGGACCACAGCGGGCCGTCAAAGAAGTTGCCCGGACAGACGCTGTTGACCTTAATGCAGTCGTCCACCAGTTCCATCGCGAAGCTCTGGGTCAGGCCGATGCCGCCGAACTTGCTGCCGGCGTACGCCGCATTGCGGTTGCTGCCCTCCAAACCGCTCTTGCTGCTGACCTGGATGATGTCCATCCAGGCGGTGTTGCCCTCAACGTTCTGCGCCGCCATCACCGGGGCCAGGTACTTGACGCCGAGAAAGTACCCCGTGTAGTTGACGCCGTTGACCAGGTCCCAGTCCTTCTTCTCCATGGTCTTCACCGAGCCCGCCCGCAAGACGCCGGCGTTGGAGATCAATACGTCCAGACCGCCGCAGTCGAACACTATCTGCTGGGCCATGGCGGCGACCGAGTCTTCGTCCATCACGTTGACGGCGACGGACGTGGCTGTGCCCTTGCCGAACCGGGCGTTCAGGTCGTCCGCCGCGACGGCTGCGCCTTCGGCGTTGACGTCGGCCAGGATCACGGTGGCGCCCTGCTCCGCCATGCACTCGGCGATTCCCAGGCCGAAGCCCTGGGCGCCGCCGGTGATCAACATGATCTTGCCCTGCATCCGTTTTGCGCCGCCGCCGCCTTCCGCCAGTTTCTTGCGATAGCTCTCGACTTCCCAGTTCTCGATAAACTCGCGTTCGCGGTCGGTCATGAACCGCGGCCCGCCGAAGGCTTCGGTAAGTTGGACAACCTGACGTGCATTGCGGGCGGCCTCCAGGATCACCTGCGCCGTCTTAATGTTGTTGCCGACGGCAAACAACGCCTTGCCCTCGACTGCCACAACGGCCGGCTGATAGCCGTGCCGCTTGTCAAAATCAGCGATGCTCTCTACCGACGGCTCCGCAGTCAACGCGTACGACTTGGCGTACACAATGTGATCGGGAGACAACGGCCCCGGAACCGGTTCGAAGTAGCCGGAGGCCTTCACCGCGGCGCGCGCGCAGTCGGTCCCCAGCCATGTCCGCAACGCCGGCGCCGTCATCATCATCGTGTCGACATCCGGCTTGCCGGGATCGAGTTCAAAGCTCACGCCGGCCGCGTCGAACTCCGCCTGAAGTGCCGTGTTGATCTTCTCGTAGATCGCGTCAATCTCGGCAATGGTGTCGGCCGCGACAAAGACGCCGTGGCTCTGCAGGAAGATCATCTTCGGCGAGTACCCCGCCTGTTCCACGAAGTCGCCGAGACGCCTGTGGATCTCGACCGCCAGCGTGTAGCCCGGATCAATGAAGTCCACCCACATGGCATCCGGAAACAGCCGCCGGCAGACCTCCTCGCCGTTGACGGCGCACGTCATCCCGTTCACCAGAATCGGGTGCATATGGACGACATAGGTCGCCGGCAGCAGTTCATGCAGGGGCGCCTCCACGGACGGACGGCCGCCGGAATCCGGGCAGACCGCCGCCGCCATCACGTCCTTGATCAGCGCCTCACGGGCTTGCGCCTCCGCTGGAGCTTCCATGTCGTAGACCTGGCGAATGGCTTCGCGGTCCAGCTTGACAAACTGCCCCGGTTCGATCGTCGCCAGTTCGACGCCGCTGGGCTTGACGAAGAGGTGGTCCGCAGTCTTGACGGAGGTGTTGCCGCCGCCGCCGAAAACATACATCGGGTCGCGGCCGTATCGTTGCGATGCCTCTGCAATCGCCTGTAATCCCTGCTCGGTCAAAACGAAATACTCCTTCTGGACGGGTTGTGCTCAGCAAAAGTCGGGCTGAAGATTACCTCGTATTCTATCGCGTCGCCGCCACGCTGAAAACCTTCGGGCTAAAGCATAGATGACTCACCGGTGAATGCAAGACACGACCGCCGCCCGGCCCGCCGACACCACCACAGGCATGCCGCGTTTTTCGAAAACGCTGTCCGGGGACGTGCACCCCAATGAACCATTCCCGCATTAAGCGGCGGAATCGGTGCAATGCCCGGCTGTCTCACAAGTACAATGCCGGCGCTCCTCAGCCTGCCCCCTCCCCGCTTTTTGAATAATTATTCATTTTGGGCTTGAATATTCGGTTTGAACAAGATATTCTCTATTTAGTATTCGTTACAGGAAAGGAATTACAATGCCCGCAACGACCACTCGACGACGCCGGCCGAAGTCCTACCGACGGGTCAATCGGTGGCTGACGCAACAACGGCTGCGCCCGGGGCAGGCGCTGCCGCCCGAGACTGCGATTGCCGACGACCTCGGGATTTCACAGCCGTCGGTGCACCGGGCTCTGCGGCAACTCGAACAGGAGGGCCGAATCCATGTGCAGGGTCGTCGCCGTCTGCTCGGCAGCCGGCGACTGAGCAACACGATTCTGCTGCTTGCCTCCAGCGGCGGCCAGAGCCTGGCCGGCACGGTCCAGCGTGCTCCCGGCTGGGAATGGTGGATTTTCTTCTCCGCGTTGTCCGGCCTGCAGGCAGCCGGCCGCCAGGTGCTGATGCTGCAGCCCAAGCATCTGACGTTGGACGAATTGGACCGGTGGCTGAACGATCAGCCGGCGGCGGCGCTGATCCATGGGATTGATCTCGCCGACCACGGACGTTCGGATCTGCTCACGCGGCTGCAGCAGGGCAATACCCCCCTGGTGGTCTACGGCCCGGCCGAGGAATTTCCGCAACACGACACGGTCTTTCCGGATCAGGAGGAAGGGACGCGGCGATTGACGCGCCATCTGCTGTCGCTGGGTTGCCGGCGGCTGCTTCGCGGTTGGACGCCGGACTGGATTGCCGCCCGCGATCGCGGCTATGAACAGGCCTGCCGTGAACACGGCGTCACGCCCCTGCCGCATCTGCAGCAGGACAGGTTGCCCCCGGCCGTGCGCGACGATCTGACCTTCGAACAGAGCCGTCAGATGCTTGCCGGCGCCCTGCTCCCGTACCTGCAGAATGAACCGCAAATCGACGCCGTCCTGGCGCCGTCGGACGGGCAGATCCCCGCCTTCGCCGCCGCGATCCGGGACTTCGGTCTGGAGCCGAACCGCGACGTCAAACTGGCCGGCTTCGACAACTACTGGGAAGACGGCTGGGACCGTCGATTTGAGGACACGCCGCCGATTGCCTCGGTCGACCGCCGCAATCCGGAGGTGGGCCGGCAACTCGCCGAACTGGTGCAACGACGGATCGCCGAGCCGGATGCCGACGTCGTCCACCGGACCGTCAAACCGGAACTGGTGGTGTATAACGACAAGACCGGCCGGCCGGCGCCCCTTGAACTTGAGAAGGAGACAGAGTAATGCCAAACAAGCGATTTACGCTGATTGAGCTTCTGGTAGTCGTCGCCATTATCGCCATTCTGGCGGCCATGCTGGTGCCGGCCTTGAGCCGGGCGCGGCAGTATGCCCAGGACGTGGTCTGCAAAGGGAACCTGAAGCAGCTCGGCATGGGGGCGTTCATGTACATGGACGACAACGAGAGCTACCTGCCGGCTGCCGACCAGAAAGGTGCGATGGAAAAGGAAACCACCGATACCTGGGGCGTCTGGGATATCCGTTGGGAAACCAGCGTCGGCGCCTATCTGGGCGGCTGGCAGCGGGACGACCTCGAAAGCCAGCTCAATCAACGGATCTATCACTGCCCGCTGCAGGACCGCAACCTGACGCCGGGCGCCTACGGCTATAAGACCACCTTCTGGAATGACGGCAAGGTGAAAGGCAGCGACCCGGCGAGCACGGGGTACTACGTCAGCTACGCCATGCACCAGGGCGCATCAACCAACTTCAGCAGCCATTGGGGGGAGTATAAGTGGGTGAAGCTGCAGAATTACCAGACCAAAAAGGCCAACGGCGGCGAGTTCTTCCTGTTCGCCGAGTCGTACGGCTGGTACCCTTGGGCCTTAAATACCGACTGGTGGGTCATGACCGCCTTCCGCCACTTCGCCGACCACGTCAAGAACCCGAACAAGGCGGATGTCTACGCCCATCGCGGCTGGACCAATGCAGTCTTCACCGACGGCCACGTCGGCCCGATCCAGACCTACGAGTGGGAGAACGAGTGGAACATCAACTGGGGCGGATGACCCGGAGTACTACAGGCTGCGACAGCTGGTCTGCCGCGAAAAGATCCGATTCTCATCTAATAAACCAGGGGTGAGCATCGTCCCAGTACCTCGAAGAGAGAAGAGAATCGGAGAGAGTGTGGGCGGAAGCCGGGCCGAACAATGCGGTACGAATCCCGTTGCGCGTTGACTGGAACCCGGCTTTCCCCTTCCGATCGATCCGGACAGCAACACAACCACGGCAACCAAGGGACAGATCATGAAGACCAGAGCGTTATTCGTCACCATCGCCGTCACCCTCGGAGCCACCGCTGCCTTTGCCGGCGACGGCTTCGCCACCGTCGGCGTTCGCAACAAGCCGAAACGCAAGAAGCTCGCAGACCGCGATCGGGCCATGGACGGCGTCTGGCAGGTCACCACGAAGGGAACCTGGGGCAAGCTCCAGAAGCCCGCCGCGTTCACCCGGAAGAACATGACGATCAAGTACAACGGCGCCGAGCGCAAGTTCAGCGGCAAACCCTTCGGCTGGCCGATCACCAAGTCCAAACTCACCACCGCCAAACCCGGCAGCCGGGTCGGCTTTACAACCTACTACAGCATGGGTAAACGCCGCTACAGCATCGAATGGACCGGCAAACTGTCGGAATCCGGCACAAAGATGGACGGCAAGTTTTCCTGCAAAGTCGCTAAGGGCACGTTCACTGCCGAGAAACAGCTGAAGACGGCCGCGGAACTCAATAGTGAGAGCATACCGAACGGCGGCATCGGCTTCATCGGCACGGTCAGCGGCCAGATCATCGAAAAGGGCGTCGGCGGCGTCATCTTCGAGGTCGACCGCATTCGCAAGACCGAGAAACAAAGCAAGGCCTCCAACGCCCGGGCACTCGCCGGCAAAGAACTCCTGCTGACCACGAACGACAAGCTCTTCGCCAGACACAAGGACCTCCTGCAGCAACTCAAGGACCTCCTGGCCGCCGCCCCGATGAAGGAGGAGTTGGAATTCAAGGTCGGCGTTGATCAGAACAACATGTTCCTTGTCGGCCTGACAGAAGACCAGCAGGAGGAGTTGGGCAGGAAGAAGTAATCGGTGGTCGGCAATCAGCGCCCCAAGGATGTCCTCACTCCGTGAGCAACTGAACAGGTGCAAACTCCGGATGTATCACAAGCATCCTGCTTGTGCTCCGGAACATGAGCAGGGATGCTCATGATACATTTTCGGAAAGCTGTTCAGTAATCAGTCGGGAGGAGTTGGGGAAGGGAAGTAATCGGTGATCGGAAGAAGCGAGTCGGGCGGTAGAACTGACTCATAGAATCACCGTCTCGCCGAGTACTTTCCCTTGACCCGGAAGTGGCCACGCGCTACCATCAACGCAAGAGCATAACCCAAGCCACTTCACGGAGAACGACACACCATGATCCCAGTCCTTAAGGTTTCCGGCAAGAGCATCGCTGAAGCGTGGGAAAACTCCCTGGTCGAACTGCACAGCCACGGCTGCCGGATCAAGACCCAATACGACAAGTCGGAAGATCCCGCCAGCATCGACTCGACGATGATCATCGACATCCAGGACCCTTTGGCCGAACCGATGATTCACAAAGACTTCCCGGGCGGCTTCGAGGACCTGCAGGAATATGTCATGGAGGTCGTCGACGGCATCAAGAACCACCTGGTACGCGACCCGAACGATCCGGACGACACCCGCTGGGAGTACACCTATAACGAACGCCTGTTCAACTACACGATCCCGGGCACCGACTCGGCCTTCGATCAAATCGAGAACATGGCCAGGAAGTTGGCGGAGTCATCTTACACCCGGCGGGCGCAAGCGATTACCTGGAAAGTCTGGGAAGACAACACCTGCTACGATCCCGCCTGCCTGCAGAGCATCTGGTGCCGCATCACCGAAGACGAAGACGCCAACTACCTCAACACCAACGTGCGGTTTCGATCGAACGACGCCTACAAGGCCGCCTTTATGAATATCTTCGCCCTCACCCGGCTGCAGGAGAAGATCGCCGCCCGCGTCTCCGAACTCACCGGCAAGGAAGTCAAGGTCGGCCGTTATATGCACATGGCCGACAGCTACCACATCTACGGCTCCTATTTCAACGAGTTCGAAAATCGTTTCATGAACGCGTTGGACAAGCGAACCTTCGAACAGCGCACCATGCGTTACGAAGACGTTAAAGACATCATGGACGAATCGATTCCGACGATCATGAGCAAAGTCGAGCAGATGTCCAAGTAGCTCCAATTCCGCAGGCCCTCGACCATAACGCGCCACCGGCAATCAGTTCCTCCGTGTTTACCCCAAACCGCTGCGACCCGGACAACCGGAGCTTTCCACCTGCCCGCTTCCGACCCGCCGGACCAAGAACTGCCCATGATCAACTATTGACGAGTCCCGATTCGTCGGGACTGCGGCCGGCCGGATCAGTTTGCATTGCACCGCCTCTACTGCTACTTTTCTTCGTTGTTGTTGTGCAAGGTCACCGCGGGGAATTGCCTGGAGCTTTGATTGCCATGCCGATAATTAACCCGATTATCCTGCGCCAGATCCGGCGGCGAATCACCGACGGCCACTACCCTCCGGGAACACCGCTGCCCACGGTCGACGCGATCGCCGCCGAGCATGAAATCGACACCCGGAGCGCCAAAGCGGTTTTGACGGAACTGACGGCCGAGGGGTTCCTGGAACCCGACACCGACGGTGGTCTTGCCGTCGCCGCCAAACCGCCGCATCTGCACGGGATCGGCCTGGTCTTCTCCTCCTCGCCCAAATCGCCGGACTGGGGACATTTCTGGACCTGCCTGGTGGCCGCCGCCGAACAACTCAGCAGCGATGACCATCAACTGCGCGTGTACTACAGTGCCAGCCATCAAGAGGGAAACCCGCAATTCCAGAATCTCATCCGCGATTGCTCACAACATCGTCTGGCCGGTTTGATCTTCGGCTCCGCGCCGTATTACCTGAAACAGACCGCCCCCCTGACCCAGATCGGGCTGGCCCGGGTAACCATTGCGTCCAAGCCCTTCACCAGCGATATCCCCGCCGTCGATCTTGAGAAACACGCCTTCTACGACAAGGCGCTGAGCCGTTTTGCCCAACGCGGCAGAAAACGCGTTGCCCTGATCCTGCCGTCAAGCGTGCCGCTTGCGCATGAGAACGAGTTCCTCGAGGCCGTTGCCGGACACGGTTTGACCACCGCAGACGAACTCCGCCAGGGCATCTCACTCAAACATCCACAATGGGCCGGACGCACCGTGCAGTTGCTCATGACCCTCCCTGCCGGGCGCCGTCCTGATTGTATGCTGATCACTGACGACAACCTGGCGCCCGCCGCAATTCAGGGGGTCCTTGACGCCGGGTTCTCCGTGCCCGACGACCTGGACATTGTTGCCCACGCCAACTTCCCGCATGTTACCGAAACGCCGGTGCCGGTGATCCGTCTGGGGTACGACGCCGGCGACATTATCCGCGCCTGCATCGCCGAGCTCGACCGCCAACTGGCGGGCAATCCGCCGTCCCGCCGGATGCAGACCATCGCCCCCCGCTTCGACCACGAACCCGCCTGAAATAGTCCTGCGGACAGGATGATTTCCAGTCGGCAGAAGACTGCCGATGTTCGAAAATCGCCTCAAGTGACCGTTCTTTGCTGAACAGCCTCCGGAAAAATGTGTCATGAGCACGCGTCACGGCGCAGCCCCGACTCTCAAGAGTTCGGGGCGAAGACGGATGACCAATCAGGAATCTGCACCATTTCTCCCTCCCGGCCTTGCACGCCGCTTAATGGCAGGTTACAATACGGGAATTTAGTAGCGATATGGAGACCATGACATGACTCGGATCAGAAGCCGGACGAAGAACGCCCAAACCGACAATGACCCGGAACAGCCGCTGCCGATGATGGGCCTGCGCCGGGGGCTGGATGTGCTCGAGATCATCGCCCATCAGTCCGAAGGCTGTGCTTTTAACAAGATGCGTGACGAACTGGACGGCGTTGCGGCCACCACGCTGTCGCGTATTCTCAAGGTGCTGCAGGCAACCGAATGGATCGACAAAGACAAGAAGAGCGGCCGTTATATCCTGGCGAACCGGACCGAGAAACTCGGCCGCCTGATCACCGGGCAAATGCCGCATGAAGACCTGCTGATGCCGGTCCTGACCCGGCTGGCGGAAGACGCCGACGAGACGGCGGCCTATTTCGAGAACGGCGGCGACGGCGCCATGCTGCTGGCCAAGGTGGAACGGCAGAACTCGGCACACATGCGGCCGGCATACAGCAGTACCGACAAGATGCTGACCAACGAGTTCGGCATGGTCTGCCTGGCCTGGCGGCCGCGCAACGACTGGCGCAGGTTCTACAAGACCGACGCGCCGAAGGGCAAGAGCTTCGAGCAGTTTGCCCGCGCCCTGAAGCGAATCCGCAATGAGTATTTCTTCTGCCGCCGCGGCGGTCCGAAAGGTGCCTACACCCGTCTGGTCGCCCCCGTATTCAGAGGCGACACGGAGGATTTTGCCGGCGCCATCGGTATCACCGTGATGGGCGGCAAACTCAACAAAACCCAGATTGCCCGTTACGAGAACATGGTCGTCGAAGCCGCTGCCGAAGCCGCGCGCCTCCTCGGCGCGAAGGCATGAGTAGGACCGGAGTTCAGCATCCAACGCTTAGACCAGAGAGTGATACGTGAGTAGACCCAATATCCTGTTTATCATGACCGACCAACAGCGCTGGGACGCCATGGGTTGTTCCGGCGGCTGGGTCGACACGCCGAACCTTGACCGCATCGCAGCCGAGGGCGTACGATTTTCGAACTGTGTGACAACCACGCCGGTCTGTATCCCGGCTCGCGTCAGCAAGGCAACCGGGCTCTATCCGCACACCACCGGCGTCTGGAATAACTGCGGCTACACCCTGCCGGCCGACAGCAGGACCTGGATGCAGGTCATCCGCGACGCCGGCTACCGTACCAGCCTGTTCGGCAAGACCCACCTGCACCCGCACCACGGCGATTTGCGTGACCGTGAGGATCTGATGCACGCCTACGGTCTGGACGACGTCGATGAGATCGGCGGTCCCCGCGCCAGCGCCCGGTTGCTCAGCCACATGACCGCGCGCTGGGAAGGGAAAGGGCTGTGGCAGGCCTATAAAGATGACTACGCCGAACGCTTCTCCAACGTTGCCCACGTCGTCCGTCCTTCCCCGCTGCCGCTGGAAGAATACGCCGACACCTATGTCGGCCAACGCGCGAAGGAGTACCTGCAGGCGTACGACCGGGAGGAGCCCTGGTTCTGCTGGGTCAGCTTCGGCGGACCGCACGAGCCCTGGGACACGCCGGAGCCGTATGCGAGCATGCACAAGCCCGAAGATATGCCGGCGGCGACACCGCTGCCCGAATGGACGGACGACCGGCCGAAGGGGGTCCTTGACCAGAAACTCGAGAACCGCCCTGCCCTGGCGCCTGAGGACCCGCTGAAACTGCGTGCCGACTACGCCGGCAAGGTGAAGCTCATCGACGACCAGATCGGCGAGATCCTCAAAGCCGTCGAAGCCCGCGGCGAACTGCAGAACACTGTCATTGCGTTCTCCTCGGATCACGGCGAATTAAACGGCGACCACGGACTGCTCTACAAGAGCTGCTTTCTCAACGGCTGCCTGCGGGTGCCGCTGCTCGTCCGTACGCCGGATACCGTCGGCAGCGACGTGGCCGGCAGCGTTTGTGAAAGCCCGGCGGAATGGATCGATGTCGGCCCGACCCTGGTCGAGTGCGCCGGCGCCGAGATCGACTACAAGCAGTTCGCCAAGTCGCTCATGCCGTCGGTCCGCGATCCCAAGGTTGAGCACCGCACCGAGGCAATCTCCGAAATCAGCGGCGAAGTCTGCCTGCTGAACCGCAAATGGAAGTGCGCCATCAACCGGAAGGGTCAGGTCTATCTGTTGTTCAATGTAGCGGACGACCCACAGGAACAGCACAACCTGGCCGGCAATCCCGAATACCAGGAAGTTGCGGAGCAACTGCGCCTGCGCATCCTCGAACGTATGATGCAGTCCCAACTTCATCACCATGACCGAGCGTAGGGGCATCCACGAGGAATGCCATCCAGATTATGAAGAAGCCAAATATACTCCTCATCATGTCGGACGAGCACGATCCGGCTGTTATGGGCTGCTGCGGCGACCCAATTGTCAACACCCCGAACATGGATCGACTGGCGGCCAATGGCATTACCTTTGATGCCGCCTACACGACCTCACCTTTGTGCGTGCCGGCGCGCTTGAGTTTTACTGCCGGCAAATACATCAGCAAGTGCGGCGCCTGGAGCAACAACTGCTGGTTGCCGGTCGATGACTATCCTTCGCTGCCGCGCATATTGAACGCAGCCGGCTATGAAAGCCTGCTGGGCGGCAAGATGCATTACGACAAAGACCGCCGCTATGGCTTCGCCGATCTGTACGATGCTTGGTCCAACAAAGCAACCAAAAACGGCAAGGGCAAACGCCGCGCGTTTGACGACACATCCCAGAACCTGGATTCCTGGGAACGGCGATCCAGTGAGTTCTATGTCAGCGATGAATCCCGCATCATGGAACATGACCGGCAAGTCACGGATGAGTGCGGAAGATTTCTCCGCGCCCGGAAGTCAGACGACAAGCCATTCTTCCTGCTGGCCGGCTACCTTGCACCGCACTTCCCCCTGATTGCACCGGAAGAGTACGCCGCAAAATATCGCGATAAAGTACCGATGCCCGAACTCCCGGAAGGGCTGATCGAGAACCTGCCAACCAACTATAAGCACCAGCGCCGCGGGTTCGGCAGTGTCGAAACCGACGCAAAGATCGTGAAAGAAGGCCGCGAGCTTTACTGGGCATTGACCGATTGGTTCGACAACGAAGTCGGTAAACTGCTGGGGGCACTCCAGGATTCAGACGTAGCCGAAAACACCATCGTCATTTACACCACGGACCACGGCGAGAACAAAGGCGATCACGGCCTGTGGTGGAAGAACTGCGTCTACGACCATGCCGCGAGAATTCCGCTGATTGTCAGTTGGCCCAAGCGCTGGGCCGGCGGCCAGCGGCGGAGCGCCGCGTGCTCCCTGGTAGATCTGGTACAGACCATCGCCGACATCGCCGGCACCGAAACACCCGACGACTGGGACGGCGAGTCCCTGCTCCCGTATCTCGACGACGCCAAGGCGCCGAATCGCGATCTGGCGCTGTGCGAATACTATGGCCATAACATCGCGTCCGGTTTCACCATGCTGCGCCGGGGCCCGTGGAAATACGTGTACCACAATCGCTTTGACGAGGCGCACGGGCCGGAACGTGAGCTATTCAACATGGACGACGACCCCAAAGAATTCACCAATCTGGCCGACCGCCCGGAACACCAGGACCGCATTGCCGCAATGCACGCCCTGCTTACGGCCGAAATCGGTCGGGACCCGAACGAAGCTGAAGCCGAATGCCGCGCCGACTACGCGCGCGGCTACGGAAGGTAATCCGTAATCGGCGATCCGTAATCGGTCAGGAAGATACCTGAAAGAAGATTGAAAAGACTATGGACAAACCCAACATCCTGTTTGTCATGGCCGATCAGTTCCGGCACGACTACATGGGTTGTGCCGGCGCGGAGTGGGTTCGCACGCCGAATCTGGACCGCCTTGCCGCGATGGGCGTACGCTTCACGCAATGCATCACCAACGCACCCGTTTGCGCCCCGGCACGCATCGGCCTGGCCGCCGGCCTGCAGCCCGGTCGCATGGGCGCCGTGGATAATGCCGGCTTTCTGCCGCGGTCCGTGACGACTTACTACCAACGTCTGCGCGATCACGGCTATCGCGTCGGCTGTGTGGGCAAACTGGACCTGGCCAAACCCGACGGCTACAACGGCCGCTATGGCGACCGGCCGTGTGTTTACGGTTGGGGCTTCACACACCCGGAGGAGTGCGAGGGCAAGATGCACGCCGGTTCGTCGGCGACTCCCATCGGGCCCTACACCAGCTACCTGGCCGCGAAAGGTGCGCTCACACCGTTCTACGAGGACTATCAGTATCGTCGGCAGAATAACTTCTCGCTGACCTGTCACGACTCGGTCACGACCACGGAGGACTTTGAAGACCACTACATCGGGCGGCGTGCCGCCGAGTGGATCCGCAATATCCCGGACGATTTCCCCTGGCACTACTTCGTCAGCTTCGTCGGGCCCCACGATCCTTTCGACCCACCCACCGAGTACGCCGACAGATATCGCGATGCCGATATGCCGTCGCCGGTGCCGGTGAGCGGCAATGAACGCAAACGGTCCGGAAGAAAACCCCAGGACTTGACAGTGCCGAGTTCTTCGGTCATTTCCCAAAGGGACCATGTAACGCC
>CAYLNH010000161.1:0-16255 GCA_964384625.1 uncultured Lentisphaerales bacterium | reverse complement strand
CCTGCCCCGCTGGGGCATGGGATCGGACCTCCAGCGCACCGCCGGGCTACATGACTTCCGCCGAGACCATCTAGTGATCCGGCGCTTGCTTCTGCAGTTCGGCCTGGGCGCGTTCGAGGCAGGCGCGGGTCTCGGGGGTGTTGTGGAGGCGGACGGCCTGGGTGTAGGCGATCTCGGCTTTGGCGTAGTCCTCGAGCTGCATATAGACGTGGCCGAGGCCGAGGGCGGCGGCGAAGGACTGAGGATCCTGCTGCAGGTACGTCCTGTAGGCTTCGATGGCGGGTGGGAAGTCTTTGGCCATGGCGTAGGCATTGCCGGCGTGCAGATGGACGAGGTGGAGGTCGGGCTTTACCCGGAGGGCTTCGGCGAAGGCCCGGTGGGCGGCGGCGTACTCGCCGATGCGACTTAATGCGATGCCGCAGTTCATGTGTGCCTGGGCGTGGTCGGGCTTCAGTTTGGCGGCCTGGGCGAAGCGGCCGGCAGCCAGTTCGTATTCAGCTTCCTCGAGATAGACGATGCCGAGATTGTTGTGGGCGGCCCAGGAGGCTGGGTTGTCGACGATCGTTTCCTGCCAGAGCGTTTTGCGGCTGCGGTAGTTCAGGCATTGGTTCAGCGTCATCGCGGTGAAGAGAATGAGAATTGCGGTCGGCAGGCCGACGGACACCAGCCGGAAGCGTTCGTGCAGTTCGAAGTGCCTGAACAACCAGGCGCCGCCGGCGGCCAGCAAGACAATGGCTGCGATGCCGCCGTGGTATTGGAAATGGTCGGCGACGAAGGAGTACCTGTGGGGATAGACATTGAAGAAGCCGAGGGCCGGGAGCAGGACGCCGGCGAAGATCAGCATGGCGGCCAGCGGCCCACGGCCGATGCGCCGACGCAGTGCAAAGAGCGCCGCGAGCAGTCCGGCAAACCCCACGGGAAACAGGTATTGCCACCAGACGCCGGTATCGATGGTCCAGCGTTCGTAGAAGAAGATCAACGGCTGCGGCCAGACCAGTTTGCCGAGATAGAACCAGAGGCAACGGCCGGCGATCAGGACGCGTTCGACCAGGGAGTAGTTCCATTCTTCGCCGATCGCGCCGACATGCTCGCGCTCGAGCCGGACGGTGACCAGGGCAAGGATTGCGCCGACGACGAAAAACGGCGCCAGCCACGCCAGCAGTTTCGGCAGGCGTTTCAGGAAGTCATCGCGCCGCCACCAGGCGAGCACCAGCAGGACGGCCGGCAGCGAGCAGGTGACGGTCTTGCTGAGCAGCGCGCCGACGAACAGGCCGAAGGCGCCGAGGTACCAGCCCCACTTCGGTTTCTGCCGGTCGAAGTCCATGCCAAATGCGCGCAGGCAACTCCAGAGCGCAAGCAGAAAAAGGAGACCGGAGAGGACATTTTTGCGTTCGGTGATCCAGGCGACGGACTCGACTTCGATAGGGTGTACGGCGAAGACGGCGGCGGCCAGCCAGGCGCCGGCAAGTTGCCAGCGGCGGAGGAGGAAGAACAGCATGACCGCCGCGCCGGCATGCAGCAGAACATTGACGAGATGATAGCCGAACGCCTGCGTGCCCCAGAGTTGATACTCCAGCCAGTACATGGTGTGGACCAGCGGGTAGTACTGCGGCGTGGCGGTGGGTTTGAGCCAGATGTCTGCCAGTCCGCCAACGGATCGCAGCGCGACGTTGTTGGTGACGTAGTTGTCGTCGTCCCAGACGAAGCCGTTGCCATAGCAGGCGGCATAGGCGAGGATTGTGAGCAACAGCAGGGCGACGGGCGGCACCCAAGGCTGGCTCAGCAGCGAGGAGCTGGGTGCGTCAAGGGCTTGCTGGTTGTCATCCGGGTTTGTCATCTGGCCTTGCGTGACTGCTTCGCAGGGCAAGCCTGCGGCATCTCCTACTGTCGATCTGTTGTCCTCTGCAGGTGACTGATCCTGAGAACACCGCAGGGCAGGACTGCGGGGTCTTATTGCGTCTTGACGGCCTATTTCGGTTTCAGGAGAAAGTAATCGTTGTTCTCCCAGACGACCACCAGGTCGCCGTTGTGAATCAATTCGTTGACTGCCCGGGCCATGGCGATGCGGTGTTGATCGGTCTGGATCTGGCGGTCGGGGTTGGGCACGGCCTGACCAAAGAGGATGTAATTGAAATTGTTGTTGCGGACGACGTCCATGAAGTGCCCGGCGGTAAAGGCATCGGGCATGGGGGTGAACAAGCGCTCCTGGAAATGCGGCGTGCCGATCCGGCCGCGGCGTGGGTAGTAGCACAGGCGATGTTCGAAGAGAAAAAGCACCCGGGCTTGCGGCTCGGTGCGTTCGTGCACGGCGGTGATCGACTCGAAGTATGTCGGTCGGAGGCCGATATGCAGGAAGCCCGCTTTGGGGTAGGCGCCGACAGCGGTCTTCCAGGCGACGAGATAGTAGGGCAGGCGCCGGTGCGGGATGCAGGCCAGCGTCACCACGACCAGAACGATGGCGATTCCGCGACGCCAGTACTTCGGCATTCGACCGAGCAACAGTCCGCCGCCGATGACAACGAGGAAATATGTCGGCGTCAGAAATCGTGCCTGTTGCGACGTGAGGAACCAGAAGGTATAGATGGCTGCAACGGCGGCAAGCAGAGCGATGGCCTGCTTCTGCTTCTTGTGCTTCCGGCAGGCGGCGGCGAGCAAAGCTGCCAGCAGCCCGAGGTATTGCCAGCCGAACGCGCCGTCGTGTTCGAGCGTCGGCGTTGCCAGTCGAAACGGGGTGGTGAGATAACCGACAATGGAGGGTTGGCCGAAGTTGGCACTGCCCATACGGTGATGCAGGTCGCTCATGGCCAGGGTCGCCGGATCGTTAGTGAACCAGCGGGCGAAGTAGGGATAGACGGGATTGCCGGTATGAATCCAGGCACGCAGATAGAACGGTGCGGCAACGGCGGCCGCCGCCAGTCCGAAGACTGCGAGCGTGCGGAGGCATTCGCGCCGTTGGTGTTTCCAGTTGGCGGCGACGACGAGGACGGCGGGCACGCAGAGCAGCGGCAGGGCGGTGAGTTTCACGCCCAGCGCGGCGCCGGCCGGCAGCCCGAGGATCGCACCGTGAAGCCACCAGGGAGGTACTTGGGTGTCGTCGCCGTCCGGCACGTCGGCCGGCCGGGCTGTTGCAAGCATGACCATGGCGGCGACGTACATCGTCAGGATGATCTCGACATGGGTATAGGTTGCACCGAACATCACGGAGCGGGTCAACGCGTAGACCACTGCGAGAGCCGCGGCGATCCAGCGCTCCAACGTCTGCTGCAGGAGCAGGTAGATCGCGAGCAGGCTCAGACACATCGCCGCCCAGACCACCAGTCGCGGGGTCTCCACGGTGCTGACACAGCCCAGAACCCAGAACAGGATCTCGCCGCCGCTGGGGAAGGCGGAGTAGGGCAGGTCGCCGTAGACCAGCAGGGCGCCGTCCGCATGCCAGCGGCGCGGCACGGTGACGTGATAGACCAGCTCGTCCCACCAGTACGGCGGGCAGAGGGCGCTGCCCAGGAAGAAGAGCGCCACCGGGAGCATGATCGCAAGCACGGGCCAGTGCCGGCGGAGTTGCGGCTTGATCGCGGGCAGTTTGCCGGCGCGGCGAACGTGCCGCGTCGCACTGATGAACCCGCCGCCAACCGTTGTGAGCAGGACCACCCAGCCAGGGATCACGCCGGTCATCCCGGCGACGAGAGCGACCAGGGTGATGACCGCGAGCCCGCAGCAGACAGCCGCGTACGCCTTGAATGCCGGTTCGAGGCGAAGGCGTTTGAGCAGTGGTGCGCCGATGGCGCCGGCGGCAGCGAACAGCCCGGCAACAGCAATCAGATGCAGTACAACCATGCTCTCTCCCTTGCCCCGTCGTCGGGGCGTCCGCAGTCAGTGGGATGCGTCATCCAGGCCGTGGTCGGTTTTTTCCCAGTAGAACGGGTTGGTGAAGAGCTGCAGAAAGCCCTTCCAGGCGCCGACCGAAATCAGGACCCAGTAGATCGGCATCAGCAACGCGAACGGCAGCAGTCCCGGGCGCCGGCGTTTGATGCAGGCGACCGCGTGCATGCCGATGAAGACCAGGTTTGCGGCGAGCAGGACACAGACGATGACGAAGAAGACCAACGCCAGGTTGGACCAGAGCCGGTCCTGTTTGTCGCCGACGTACAGCAGCGGCCAGGCGCGGATCTCGTAGCCGCGCATGACGATGGACGCCGGCAGGCCTTCGCTGCCGCTGGACCGGCGGCAGATGAATTCCCAGGCCGTGTGTCCCTTGGACATGCCGTGGGTCAGCAGGCCCAGGTAGATAATGCCGATCAACCAGTAGAAGACATTCATCACCATCATCAGCGAGCTGCCGCCGACACTCATGAGAAAGCCGAAGAAGCCCCAGAGCCCCAGTCCCCGCAGCGTCCGCAGCGGATGTCGCGTGTGGGCGAGGTGTGTCTGAAAGAAGCCTTTGACCCAGCGGGAGCGCTGGCGCACCCAGTTCCAGAGCCGGCAGTTGGCTTCCTCCCAGGTAGTGGATTCCACCATACGCGTTCTGTAGCGGGCCTTGTAGATGCGCACGCCCAGGTCGCAGTCCTCGGTCACGTTGAACGGATCCCAGCCGCCGAGTTCTTTGAGGATGGCGGTGCGGAAGTGGTTGGACGTGCCGCCCAGCGGGATGGGGACATGGACGGTCTGCAGGCCCGGCAGGAACAGATCGAACCAGGTGCTGTATTCGATGGCGAACCAGCGTGTCAGCAGGTTCTGGCTGGCGTTGTAGAAGTTCAATTTCGCCTGGATGCAGGCGACATCGCCGTCTGCCGTGCGGAACGCGGCGACGACCTTCTTGAGCTGATCGGCTTCGGGCCGGTCCTCGGCGTCGTAGATCACGCAGAACTCGCCTGCGGCCCGGTCCAACCCGTAATTGCAGGCGCGCGGTTTGGTCCGCGGCTGCCCGTCGGGAACGATGATCACGTCATAATGCGACGGCAGTTGCAGTTGGTTCAGGGCGTTCTGCGTCTCGTCGTCATCGACTTCGAGGAGGAGCTTGATGTCGAGTTTTGTCTTGGGGTAATCCAGTTGGTCGAGGCGGGCAATGATTTTCGAAGCGATATTGGCTTCGCGGTAGAGCGGCACCAGGATCGTGTAGACCGGCAGATCGGCGTCGGTCAGGGCGTCCAGCGTTTGCGGGCTGACCACGGTGATGCCCTTGCCGAGCAGCGAGAGCAGGCTGGCGGAGCCGCGAAAGAGGATGACGCTGAAATAGAGGAAGGCGAAGAAGAAGTTGATCGCGTACAGCAGGATGTCCCAGCGCCAGATAAAGCAGGAGAACAGCAGGCCGAAGAGCAGGATGTACCAGATGACCTGCCGTCGTTTCATCAGGATGTGAGCCCCGTCATCCGGATGCGACCCCACATACTTTTGGGTCAGGTCATCGAGTTTCATTGATTGCGGGGGTCCTCCTGAGGTCGATTCACACTATATTACAGTGGACAAAGGCAGGCGCTTGTCCATTGCGATTCCACAAGTTTCCACTATAGTCTTACGATGCCTTGCGGAGCCTGGGCCCGGAACGTCAGCGACCTTCGCGGTCCGGCGCCGCGGTCGCCGGCGGGCAGTACGTTCCGGCCCGGTCGGTTATGCGGCAATGCCATTTCAGCGGGCCGCAATCATCGGCATGCTCCAGCGTTGCCTTTGTTCCCGCGCGATCCCAGCGGATTGCCGGCCGGGCGGCAAGCGCGTTGCGGAGGCATCTAAATGCAAAAGCCGGGTGAAGCTGTGCGGAAGTCAGCCGTAATCTATCTGTTTCTCGCGGCCTTCGTCGTTTGCGCCGAAGGTCCGGCGTCGGCACCTGCCTTTGAGGTGTCGCACTATCCGGTCGTGGCCTACGCCGGCGAGAACGCCACCTTTGTTGTCCGCGGCCCGCAGGGCGCGGCGGCCGCGGTGACGTTCGACGCGAAGCCCCTTGATCAGGCGACGTTCACCGACGAACCGATCGAATTCAACCTGAAGCTGGCAACCGGCGGCAAACTGCGGTTTCGCTGTGAAACGGTTGAGTACGTCTTTCATGTGGTGATGCCGACCGATAAGGTCGCGCTGACCGTGAAGGACGGCTGTCTGTTTGCCGGCGAACACCCGGCGGTGCTGCTGCCGCGCCACCGGCATCCGCCGAAACACGATCGCACCTGGGAGACCGTTCGCGTGGTCAGCGTGCTGGTGGGCAAGGACCAACGGCCCAAGGTGAGAACCGTGATGGTTTACGGCGGCGCCCAACTCCCCGACCTCCCCGAACTGCCGAACGCCTGGCGGCTCGTCCGGCGGGACGTCCTGCCGGGTCTGATTGCCGGACTGCGAAACCGCAAGCCGGCCGACGTTCTTCTGGTGAACCCGTCGCTCCGGGACCTGGCGCTCGGCACGTCGCCCCTGACATATCGCATGCAATTGGAATGGCTCCTGCAGGCGGTCGACCGGCGGACGCTGAAGCATGTGTATGTCGTTGCACCGGCAATGACGGAGCACGAGGAGAAGGCCTATCCGGAGTTGCGCGAATACTTGAAACTGGCGGCTGCCGGGAATAGTGCCGACCTGATTGCACCGGGCCTGACGGCGACGCGCGGCACGGTCGACCGCAAGGACTGGCTGTCGGCCGTGCGGCAACGACTGCAGAAGACGGTGGTTCTGCAATGATGCGACTGATATGGCGAAAGCGGTTCCTGCTGCTGGCGGCACTGGCGGCGTTCCCGGCGACGGCCGGCGACCTGTGGAACTTTGCGACGCCGCCGTCGGCAGTCTGGCGCCGCACGGAGAACACCGATTGGCGCCGCGCCGGCAAGATCCGGTTGACGGTGTGCCTGCGGGGCGACAAGCCGTCCAGGCCGCTGCGGTGCTCCTTCTTCATCGAGACCAAGCAGGATTGGTGGTTTGAATCGCGGCAGGCGATCATCCTTACCGGCGAACCGCAGACGTTTGAGCTTGACCTTGGCCCCGACAGCCCGGACTGGCAATCGCCGCACTTGCGGCGGCCGTATGGTCCGGACGTGTTGCGTTGGGTGCGGTCCTGGGGCGTTCGCATCTTTTCGACCGGCGAATACACCGGCGATCTGGAGATCGGCGATCTGGAGAGCATTCCGGCCGCGCCGCAGGACGTGACGATCAAGGACCTCCAGGTGCCCGGTTCATTGTTTGCCGGCCGCGTCAACGCCATCCGCTTTCGCCTGCCGGAATTCCGCGGCGACGTGTTTGACCCGGACCAGATCGAAGCTGCTCTGGAGTGGAGCTTCGGCAGTGTGAACGGCAGGTCGCCGGCCTATTTCCGGCAGGACTTTATTCGGTTGCGGCGGCCCGGGCAGACCAGGGTTCGACTGGTTCCGCGGGAACTCCCGGTCTGGCAGGTGAACTGGGTGCCGCGCGTGCCGGGCACCTACAAATTGAAGCTCCGCGTCAAACTGGCGGGGGAGACACTGACCAAAGACATCGGCACGGCGGAGGTCGGCAAGAGCACGACGGCGGCCGGCGGCGGCGCGCCGGAACCGAAGCGTCTGCGGCCGGCGCCCGATACCGCGGTGTTCTATCATCAGGACGGCAACTGGGTATTCCCGGCGTCATCGCGGACGATTGACGGCTATTGGCATGAACAACTGGATTGGACGGCGAAGTGGGGGCACTACACCGGCCTGGGTGAGTTTGAGCAGCAACTGGCCTGGACGCTGGAGCAGGAGATCCGCCGGTCGAATTTGCAGGAGACGCACCCGATTCTGCTGTTCAGCGAGGACGAACTGGACGATCGCGGGACGTACAACTGGAAGGACAACCCGCTGCAGAAACAACATGGCGGCACGCTGGTCCGGCCGCGCGACGTCTTTGCCGATGCCGGCGCGCGGGCCGTGCTGCGCAAACGCGCGCGTTACCTCTGGGCGCGGTACGGCTCGCTGCCGCAGGTGTCCGGGCTCCTGGTGCTGTTGAACCGACCGTACGATACGCCCGTCGGCTGGGTCCGCCGGCTGGCGGCGGAGTTGACCAAGGAGTTCCCGGGCATGCAGATTCTCTGCGATAACCAGGGCCTGCCGAAGCGGTCGAAAGCGCTGTCGCTCGGGTTGTATAAAGACTGGACGACCGACCGGCGGCTGTCGCGCTTCAGTTTCATCTCGCGCAACGAGGAAGACGGCGAGATTGTCCTCGAGGGCCGCTATCCCGGATCCACCGCCGTCGTTGCCCGCCGTCGCGTACAGCATTGGGCCGGGGCCCGGGTGTTCGCCACCGACATCCACGTGTCTGAAGCCGCCGGCAACGAAGTCAAAGTCATGTGTGTACTCCGGACAGATCCGGACACGGTATTCCAGACGCGGTTGTCCTGGCTGCGTCCGGACGACTGGAACCGGGTCTATTTCCCGCTGGACGCCGCCGCCTGGACCTGCCTGACTGATCCGAAGCGCACCCTGCAGCCGTGGGACCTCCTGAACATCCGCGAAGTGGCGTTGCGCTTTTTCTGTGATCAGCCCAACGAAGTCATGCTCAAGATCCGGAACTGCCGCCTGCTCTGGCCGTACGTGATCGAAACGGCCCAACAGGGCGACCTCAAGATTACCGGTCTCAAGGGGAATGTCCCGAAGGTGCTGCGCTACAGCCGGTTCGAATTGGCGTTCCAACTGAATCGGCGGTTTCGAAACCCGTACGACCCCGATGAGATCGATGTCAGCATTACCTTGTCCGATCCAGCCGGCAACGTCATGCAGCATCCCGGCTACTATCATGAGCCGTGGGCCGTCAAACTCGTCAACGGCCGCGAACGCGTCAGGCGCAACGGCACCCCGACGTGGCGGATCCGGTTTACGCCGTGGACGCCGGGGACCTATAAGTGGGTGGTCCGCGCCAAAGCCGGCAGAGACCTGGCGAAAGCCGGCGGCACCTTCACCTGCACGCCGTCGAACGCGAAGGGCTTCGTCCGCATTGCGAAACGGGACCGGCGGATGTTTGAATTCAGCGACGGCAGTTCATTCTTCCCCATCGGCCACAACATCCGCTCTCCCAGTGATCGCCGGCCCGGGATCTATCGGGTGAAGACCATCGACAACGCGGACTGGGCGGATCGCCGGGGGACCTACGCCTTTGAACGCTGGTTCAAGAAGATGGCGGCCAACGGCGAGAACTACACGCGCATCTGGATGTGCCCCTGGTGGACCGGCCTCGAATGGAACCAGGACTACACTGGTTACCACGGTCTGGGCTATTACAACCAGAAGAACGCCGCTCGACTCGATCGCCTGCTGGAACTGGCCGCGACCCACGGCATTTACGTGAATCTCGAGACCTTCAACCACGGTCAGCTCAGCACCTCGATTGATCCGGACTGGATCCATAATCCGCTGAACCGGCAGCATCCCGGCGGCTTTCTGCGGTATGCGTCCGACTTCTTCAGCAGCCCCCGGGCGCTGGAACTGCATCGTCGCCGCCTGCGCTATACCATGGCGCGCTGGGGCTACTCGCCGCAGATTGTGCTGTGGGGGATCATCACCGAGAGCGAGTGGGTCGAAGCCTATTTCCGCGGGCTCGGCTGGGTCTCTGAAAAACAGGCCGCCAAGAATCAGGAGACGCCGTACCCGTATCGCAGCAACCGGCATGTCGACAAGATGCGCGACTGGCTGACGGACACCGGCAAGTACATTCAGACGACCGACGCCCATCCACACCTGGTGACAACGCATTTTTCCAATCCCGGTAACGGCAATGAAATGTGGTATCGCGATCCGCTGCAGGTCGTGCAGAACAACGCCTATACCTATTTCTCGTCAATCTGGCAGCGGCATCGGTTCCGCGAGTCCAACGGCGTGGCAGACGTCATCTACGAGTACGGCCGGTTCTTCAGTCAGTATGACGACCGCCCGCTGCTGATCGGAGAGTGGGGCGGGCACCCCCAGAAGAACATCGAGACGCATCTGATCGCCGAGCTGCACACCGGACTGTGGGCCAACTACATGACCTCCGTGTCCGGCATCAGCGGTTACTGGTGGTGGAATCTGATCGATACCTACGATCTGTACAGCCATTTCAAAGCGCTGGCCGCCTTCCACAAGGGCGAAGACCGCCGCGGCAAGGACTACCGCTCGGCCAAAGCCGAGCTCGAATTCGACGCCGACGAGGCCGGTGGTAATGACGATAATGACGACGATCGCCGCGGGCGGCGCGGCGGCCGGCGGCGTTCTCCGAGCCGGGGCGGGTTGATGCTGTATGCCGATACCGAGTTGTTCGCCTATATCTACAACAGCGCCATTAACCGGCATCGGAGCTCCACCATCGCGAAGAACGCGAACGATCCGAACTTCCGCGAATCCGGCAAGGGCAAACTGTCCCTGCCGTGGCGCTTCGAGAACGGCGAGTATCGGGTGGAATACTGGGATACTTTCGCCGGCAAGGTCATCAAGACGAGGACCATCACGGTGACCGACGCGAACAAGGACGTGCCGATCATCAGTCATCGGGTGGACCTGGCAATCAAAGTCAAGCCGCGTCACGAAGCAGTGCGTCCCAGCGGGCGCAGCCGATCCGAGCGCTGAGTGGCGGAACTGCCCGCGCCCGGAAGTACACAGCAGAGTCATTGTTTCGGCAGCCGTAGTACTGCTGTGCCCCCGCCGCCCGGCGGTGCGCGGCGTCAGGCCGGCGAGAGCCGCAGGCAGTGGGCAAACTCGGTGGTGCATCTGGGGGGCATGGTGACTGCAAGGCCCCCGGCGGACTGCGAGAACGCCAGCGGTTCTCCGGTGGCCAGAAGTTCCACTCGGCCGACGGCAAAGGCATCGGGTTGCAGCGAGTGAATCTGGCAGTTGCGGTCGTCGGGCCATTCATAGAGGAAAGCGTAGAGTGTCTCGCCCTGCGCGGTGAATCGGACATTGGGGCCGGCCCAGGGGTGCCGCGGCTCCGACCCGAGACCGCCGCTGAATTCGGCGGGGCCCTCGCCGAACACGACCCAGGGGCGCGAGCCGTAGACCGCTTCGGCGTTGACCGACAGCCAGGCACCGAGTTTTTCCAGTTCCCGGACATAGACCGGCGACAGACTGCCGTCGGCATATTGACCGACATTCAACAACATGCAGCCGTTCTTGCTGATCATATCGAGGAACATATGGATGAGGCTGTGCGCGGTATGTCGTAAAGGGTCTTCTGATTCGCAGCCGAGGTTGTCGCTGTCGCCGGCTTCCGCCGATTTTGTGGCGTTCGCGCCGGGGCGGGTGTAGAACCAGCCGGGGTTCATGGTGGTGCATCCCTGCCAGGGGTCTGGGCTGATCTCCGGGGCGAGACAGCATTCGAGGTCCTTCGTGGCGGCGCCCGGAGGAAAGGAGTGTTTAAGATTGAGCACGCCCTGCAGATCGCCGCCGTGCTTTGCCCGATTCAGATTGTAGTAATGCGCTCCGAGCTGCAGGCCGTATTCGCCATAAGCCAACGGCCCGTCGACATACCAGATATCCGGCGTATAACGGTCAAGGAGGTCCTTGTGCCGGTTGAAATAGGACTCCCCGAAACCGGGCAGCAACTGCCGGCGGTCCGGCGTGCGGCGGATGTAGAGGTCCTGATAATCCGGATCCTCAGTGTCGTAGGGGACGCCGGCCAGCGGGCCGGTCGTATCGCAGGCGCCCTGAAAGAATCGGGCTTCGTGGCCGCCGTTCAGGTGCGTCGAAAAGCCGAACCGCATATCGTGCTTCGCACACGCTGACTGCCATTCGCCAATGATGTCGCGCCGCGGCCCCATCTGTACTGAATTCCAGCGGTGGTGTTGCGAGTCCCAGTTATCGAAATTGTCGTGGTGGACGGCCAGCGGCACAATGTATTTCGCCCCGACACGTCTGAACAGCCGGGTCAATTCGTCGGCATCGAAGTTCTCTGCCTGCCACAAGGGGATGAAGTCTTTGTAGCCGAACTCCGTCGGATGTCCGAAAGTTTGAACGTGGTACCGGTAGACCCGGTCCGACCCGTCAACCCAGCCGGAGCCGTCCAGGTTGTCCGGTTTGTGTTGAAAATACATGTGCCGGCCGTAGTGCCCGTTAAATGCGGGTATGGTGCAGATGCCCCAGTGCAGGAAGATGCCGAGCTTCGCATCCTGAAACCACGCTGGACACCGGTACTGCTGCAGGGACTCCCAGTTCGCCTGGAAGGGGCCGGCAGCGATCTTCTGGTTGCACATCAACTCGTCTCCTGGTTTTGGTCGGAGTACTGGAAGGGGAGGCGTCGCCAAGTCAAGCCCGGTCCCGGGCGCATGTCAGTTCTGCAGGTCATCCCTTCGTGTTGTGGCAGGAGCCGCACCATAGCGCCGGAACGTTCGCCAGTCCAGCCACCGGCGGGCTTGTGGGCGTATGCGATGTCTGTTGCCGGTTCGCGACTCGCTGGACCCCGGGTCGCTCGTCGGCCCGGTGAATGCGTTCATCAGGGAAGGAGACGGCCTCACGATCCCGCTTTTCGGGCGCCGGGAAGCCTGCTTCCCAGCGCCTGAGAAGCAGGGTGAGGGGTGAGGGCTTGCAGCCACGAATGAACGTGTTCATCAGGCGGATATACCGCCTGGGGTCGTATGATCGAGCCAATTGTCGGCAGGAAAACACCTGCGGAAGTGACATGCGCCCCTTGGTCCCGATGTAAACCATCGTCTGCTGCCCTCTGCATTCGGCATCGAGATCTCGTACCTTTACGGTGCGGGGTTTAAGGATCGGTCACCTGCACCAGGCAGCCGCCTCCAGTTGCCGCTTTTTCGCCGCTCCGACCGGAGCGGCGGAAAAACAGCAGAGGTGCGGTACGGACTTCGTCCCGGCGACAGGTCCTCAAGTACCGCAGGTCCCCGACCCCTTGAGAGTCAGGACTGGAGGCGAAGAAGGGCACTAAACGAGGGCGTACGGCCTGATTAAGGAATTCTGGGCGTCGCCGGATTGGGCAGCATCCGGCAGTCGCGTTCTTCCAGAGCCGCTTGATGGCGGCAACGAGTACGGCATCGAAAACCAGTTTCGCGGTGTCCATGGCTGAACTGCTTCCAACCCGGGAGGCGTTTCGCCGGCGGCGATATGTTGAGACTACGGACGGCCGCGACCGACGTACAGCGGGAACATGCGGCCGGCGCCGCGGTTGGGAACGCCGTCGCGCCCCTGCGTCTTAGTCGTGGCGCCGCGGGTCTCGACCACCAGTTTCCGGTGCGGTTTGCTGCGGAATGAGGACTCGCCCATGGTCACGGAAAAGTCGGTGTCCCTGACGATGAACAAGGGATGTTTTTCCGTGCGCGTGTTGGCGTAGATGAAGGCGCCGCAGATTTCGACGGCGCTGTTCTCCGCCACCAGAGCCGGTCGGTCGCCTTCCGTCTTCAATCCCAGCATCCAGACGGTCGAGTTCTTCATCTCCATCTTGTTGTGGTGCGAGCTCTCCGGATTTACCTGTCGCAGCCAGGCTTTCTGATTGTTGAAGATCCAGGGGTCGCCGCAGACGTCTTCGACAAACAGATCGCCGCCGCCGGTGCCTTCGTAGCATACCTTGCGCCACAGCCGGCAGCTGGACAGCACGAGTGTCCGTTTGGACTCGTGGCTGAACTTTGTGCTCGTGTAGTTCACTTCGATGCGCTCGATCTTGACTACCGGCGCGGTGCCGTCGACAAGGCGGACAACTGCGTTGCCTTTGAGCATCGCTTCGCAGCCGATGATCCGCCGCACCTTGCCGCGCACGAACAATTCGCCGCTGATCCGCCAGACGCCGTTGGGCAGGTAGACCGTGGTCTTGCCGGCGTCAATGGCTTTCTGAATTGCCGCGGTATCGTCTCCCTTGTCTCGCGGATTGCCGCCGAACTGCAGCGGGCTGATCCATTGGTCCAGGGGGTCCTCCGGCACGTCCGGCGTCGGCTTGATCTCGAGATGCAGAGCGGTCGGTTTGTCGTTGAACTGAGTGATTGGTTTGTGACTGGTGAATTCCTTGACGGTTGGCCCGGGCGCGTCGCGCTTGGTGCCGGCCAGGTTGCGAATGGCCTTGGCGTACCCCTTCGTTGTCAAGTTGCGAACATAGAGTCCGCCCTTGTTGAGGATCGCCGGCGCTTGTACAGCCGTGCCCGAGGTCTGCAGGTCAGCACCAATGAGAGTGATGACGCCGTCGCCGTGGAGGTTGTTGATGGCGGTCCCATCGTTGCGGCTGCGGAAGTTCTCGATGCTGACAACCTGATGGTCGCTGAGCATCCCCAGTTCTCGTTGGCCCTTCACTTCGATGTTGTACATGGTGATGCTGTCGACGGCGCCCCAGGCATAGATGCCGATGTCAAAGCCTTCGACGCGGACGTTTTTCACCAGCACCGGGCCCTGTTCGTCGGAGTAGCCGAGGTCCAGGCCGATGCGGCCCTTGTCCGTCGAGCGGAAAACCACGTTGCGGATGCAGGCCTGGTTGTTGCCGATGAAACGCGCGGCGATGGCTCCCGGGTTGCCCTGGCCGACGTCGAGAGTGATGTCGCGAATGCCGTTGCGGAACCGCTGCGCCGGCGCTTTGCCGGTCCAGATCATGGCTTTGCCGTCGGGCTTCTTGTATTTGCCGGCAACCCGGCCGCCGTTGGTAAATCCCGGGCAGTTGTCCTTCAGTCGCAGGGTGGTCAGCTTCGCGCCCTGGCCCTGGAGGATGGTACGCTTCTGGTTGTTGGCGTTCTTCGTGCCGCCCCACTTCAGCGTGTTGCTGATCAGGTAGGTGCCGGCCGGCAGGTAGATGATCTTGTTGCCGCTGGGGAACTGCGTCAGCGCCATTTGGATGGCCGCGGTGTCGTCGGTGACACCATCGCCTTTCGCGTTGTAGGGAGCGGCCTTGACGTTGATCACGCCGGCATCCGCCGGGAAGACGACGTTGCGTTCGGTCCAGTGCGGGATCACCGGCATCTTGGTTTGCATCGGTTTGGTTTCTTTCGGAGCAGTGGCTTGCGGCTGCGGCGGCGGCATCTGGGGCGCCGGCTCGGGATCTGCCGGCGGCGTGGTTCGACAGCTGTGAAGAATCGCAGCGCCGGCGGCAACAATGAGGAACAGAACGACGTGATGGATTTTCATGGGGGGTCCTTGTCAGTTAGCGGGCGGCGGCCCGGTGGTTTCCCCAGATTCGAAACGGCATGGCAGCGTCTTTGGCCTTGTGTGCTTCACCTTTCCCTCAATTCGGCGAAGGAGGAGTTCCACGGCTTCCCGACCGACCTCATGCCATGGCACAGCAGTGTGTGTGGCATCAAAAACGACGGGCAGTTCCGGCGGATCGATAGCGACCAGCGACAGATCGTCGGGGATCGAGAGTTCAAGCTCCTGAACCGCCAGGCGCAGGATCTCCCGCAAGCCGTAGTTCAACACGTACGCCGTCGGGCGGTCATCACGCGAGAGCAGCTTGCGGTAGAACGCGATGCCGTCGGTCGGCTCGTCGAACGGGCGTTGCTCAGCCGTGATTGCCCGTGGCGTCAGCCCCGCGGACTGCATTGCCAGCTCATAGCCCTGCAGGCGGTCGGACCGGCTGAAGTGCAGCTTGTGGGCGCGGTCGGCCCGGTAGTTGATGTCGAGGTAGTCGATGCGTTGGTGCCCGAGCGATACCAGATGTTCGGTTGCCTGCCGGCCAGCACCGACCTCATCCGGGTACACGCAATCGCGATCCGTCCGGTGGTTCACCACGATCCACGGTAACTGCAATTCGTCCAAACGCTGTCGCAGAATCGAGGGGATCACCGTGTGATAGTTGAGGATGATCCCATCGACCATCGTCTGCCGGAAGACCTTCAGCGCTTCCGGGGACTGCAGTTGCTGCTCGTCCAGGCGTGAGAACACCAGGTGCTGACCACGCTGCTCGAGTTGCTGCGCCACCTCGTTATAGAACGCCACGCTCTGTTTGGAGCGGAACGATTTCACATCCTGCAGCAGCATGACGGCGTCGAACCGGCCGGTGCGGACGGCGACGGCGGAGGCATTGGGGCGGTAGCCCAGTTTTCGGGCGGCGGCCATGACGTTTTCCCGGGTGGACTCACGGAAGGGCGCCTCGGGGTAGCGCAGGATCTTGTTGACGGTCGACAGCGAGACCCCGCAGGCTTCAGCGATTTCTTTGGCGGTACTCATACCGGCAGCTCCAAAATTCCGACGATGGAATAAGAATAATTCCGACGATGGAATTGTCAAGCGAAAGTCGGCGGATTCCGTAAGCCCTCGATGACTGCCCTTCTTTGCCTCGAGTCCCGACTCTCAAGCGGTTGGGAACCTGCGGTACTTGCGGATCTGTCACCGCTATGAAGTCCGCACACCTCCCCGGTTTTCCCGCCGCTTTGGCCGGGGCGCCGGCC
>CAYLNH010000160.1:0-16367 GCA_964384625.1 uncultured Lentisphaerales bacterium | reverse complement strand
AAGAGGGTGCGGGATCTCTATGCGGACCGCGAAGGGCAGTAAACGAGGGCTTACGTTCAGACGGCCCGGCCGGTTGAAATGGGCCGGGCCTGTAACTACCTTTTCGGTAACCAACATCTTTGAGGATACGCAATATGCCCATCTACGAATATCGCTGCCGGGAATGCCGGGCAGAGTTCGAACAGATGACGACGATGGCGAAAGCCGACGATATCGCCTGCAAACAGTGCGGCAGCAAGAAGACGGAGCGTCTGCTGAGTGTGTTCGGCGTCGGCGCCGCCAAGCCCGACATGCCGTGTGCCACGGATGCCTGCCCGTCTGCCAAGGGCTGTGCAAGCGGCCATTGCCCGCACCTTCAATAGGAGCAGCTCGTGGACGATCCGAACGAAAGCCGGCCGCTGTGGGCGCCCTGGCGAATTGAGTATATCCGCCGCATGAAGGTCGGCGACGAAACCGGCTGCTTCATGTGTCGCGATGGCGAATCGCCGGACGAGGACACCGCCAATTATGTGATCGCCCGCGGCCGGACGTGCTTCGTTTTGCTCAATCGCTACCCGTACAACCCCGGCCACCTGCTGGTCACGCCGTATCGGCATGTCGGCGATCTGGATGCGTTGACGCCGGCAGAGCGAACGGAGATGTTCGAACTGCTGATCCAGGGGCAAACCGCACTCAAAGGCGCCATGCAGCCGCACGGCTTCAACATGGGCTGCAATCTCGGGCAGGTCGCCGGCGCCGCCGTGGCGGACCACGTGCACTTCCATCTGGTGCCGCGCTGGGCAGGCGATACGAACTTCATGCCGATCCTGGGGAAGATCGACTGCATCCCCCAAGCGCTGGCGGAGGCGGCAACCGCATTGCGGCAGCATTGGCCCGGCAGGGAATGAGTCCGGCACGCGAACAAGTGGCGCTGGGGTTGCGCGCGGCCATTACCAGCCTCGTGGCCAACGGCATATTCGTGGCCGTCAAGGTGAGCGCCGGGATCCTCGGTAATTCCTATGCCCTGATCGCCGACGGTATCGAGTCGGCCATGGACATCGTCAGTTCCGTTGTCGTCTGGGGCGGTCTGCGCATCTCTCAGATCCCGGCCGACGATTCGCATCATTACGGCCACGGCAAGGCCGAGCCGCTGGCGGGCATGCTGGTTTCGCTCTTCCTGATGCTGGCCGCCGGAATCATCTGTGTCCAGAGTATCAACGAGATCCGCAACCCCGGAGGCGTTCCCCATCCGGCCACGTTGATCGTTCTGGTCGTGGTCGTCATCGGCAAGGAGTTGATCTACCGCTTTCTGCGGCACACCGGCGAGAAAATCTCCAGCACATCCGTCAAAACCGATGCCTGGCATCACCGTTCGGACGCGCTGACGTCGATCGCCGCGGCGGTCGGGATCACGATCGCCTGGCTCGGCGGCGAGCAGTTTCAGACGGCGGATGCGTGGGCCGCGCTGGTGGCGTGCGCGGTGATTGCGTTCAATGGCATTCGTCTGTTTCGCGGCGGTCTGCAGGAGGTGATGGATGCCGCCCCGGACCTGCAGCACCTGGAGCAGATCCGCACCTGCGCCCGCGCCGTGGAGGAGGTGCTGGATATCCATCACTGCCACGTGCGCAAGAGCGGCCTGCAATACCTGGTGGATGTCCATGTCGTGGTTGCCGGCGGCCTGACGGTGCAGCACGGCCACGAGATCGGCCACCGGGTGCGCCGGGCCTTGATCGATGCCGATCTCGGCATTCGCGAAGTGCTGGTTCACATCGAGCCCGATTCGGAGATGGACAAGACCCACTGCCCCTGAGTCATGGGCAACGCCCTGCGCCCCGACCGGATCACGGCCCTTGTGATCCAGACGCTTCCATGGCATAGTAAGAAGAGACCCGAACCCGCCGTTAACTACTCTGGTTGTGAGCTATGAAAAGATTCTTTCTCTGCATTCTGGCGCTGGTTGCGGTTGGCGCCGCCGCCGCGGAATTCGAGGCTGTCGTCGACGATGTGGTGACGGCGAAAGTCGTTTCGATCAAAGTCACCAGGGGGGAGATCAAGCCGGGGCAGGACTGCCTCGTTTGGCGCGCCGGCAAACCCGTCGGCAAACTGAAAATCAAGACGGCCTCCGGCGTCTGCCGCGTGATCGAAGGCCGCGTGCAGCAGGGCGACCAGGTGCGCCCGGCGCCGGCGGAAGAGGCCGCGCCGCCCGCTCTCGACCCTGATGACGACCGCAAGACCACGGCGGAGATTCAGGCCGAGATCAAACCGCCGCTGCGGACCATGCTCGAAGCGGAAGGCGCTCTGTTGACGGCGGCCCAGGCCTGCAGCCGGCTGCGCGGCAAGCGCCGGGCGGACTTCAGTGAACAACTGACCGAAGCCCGGAGCAAACTCACCGCGCTGGCTGCCGCGGAACGGGCTTATCTCGGCGAGGACCGGCGCGGCAGAGTGGCAATCGCGCTGAAGGACCAGGGCGCCCCGGAGCTGGCGAACCAGGTAGACCCGGCGGCGGCGAACGACAAGTCGGTCCTGCCGTTTATCCTGCCCGCCGCGGCACAGCCCTTCGAGCCGCTGCCCTACGGCCGGCTCCAACTGCTGCAGACCAGTCCGGCACTGTGGGCGCTGCCGCAATACTGGGGCCGCAATCCGATTGATCCGGTGTTCAGCGATATCAGCTTCGCCGACAACGCCGTCACCTTCGGCGAGAAATCGGAAGCCCTGGTACGCCGCGACATCAAGCTCGACGACGTCGAAGTGGTCGGCCAGTTCAAGATCAAGAAGGGCGCCTTTCTGTATCTGATCCTGCGCTCCGAAGTCATCGTCAAATTCCATCACCGACACATCAACACCGGCGTCAGCGTCAAGGCCGGCTACAACAACTTGAGCATGACGACGACGACAGGCACCGCTGCCCCGCTGGACACGGCGCGCTGGTATCGCTTTCGCGCCCGGCTGGTCAACCGCCGGCTCCAGGTCGAACTCGACGGCAAGGAGGTCCTGAGCACGACGGTCAGCATTGATCCGAGTGTGGGCGGCGCCATCCCGCCGAACGGCTATATCGGGCTGGGCGCGCATCACGCGATCGGCACCTTCCGCAACATCGAGGTGCGGGCGCTGAGCTATGCCGGGCGCCGTACACTGCCCGTGTTCAAAACGACAACGACGTACGAGAAGGCCGGCGATCCCAAGGACCTCCTGGAGGATCCGAAGCAGTTTATGTCGCTCTTCGGCTCGAAGGCCCAGAAACATCTGACGGGTAATCATCCCGTTGCCAAGGGAATCCTGCGGATCAAGGGCGCGCCGTATTCACAGTTTTCGGTGAAAGGCACCGACGGCAATCATTTCCGGGTATCGGGAAAGGTGCGGATGTTGGAGCAGGGCACGACCTGGGTGCGGGCGAACCGCCACCTGTTGTTCGGGTTGCTGGCCAAGCGCAAGGACCGCAAACAGGACGCGGCCGAGACCCAGGTCTACTACGTCAAACACTCGACGGGCAACTTCCACAGCTTCGACCAGGCGTTCCGCGGGACGCCCTTGACGCCGAACCAGTGGTACGACTGGGAACTGGAGTACCACGAGCCGGTGGGGCGTTTCAAGCTGAACGGCGAGACCATCATGGTCGCCCGGGCGCCGGCCGACCGCGGCCGCGATCCCGGCCCCAATCAAATCGGGCTGAGCGCCTATAACGTCAAGACGGAATACCGCGACCTGACGTTCCAGCGGCTGCAGCCGAAGCCGCCGCCGCAAATGGCGAGTGCCGCGATCCTGCAGCTCTTCGATAAAGGCCGCGACAAACTGCGGCAAGCCATCGTCGAACTCAGCCGCAGCAAACGGGAAAGCGGACCCGTGGCGGCAGCCATCCTGCAGGGCGACCGCCCCCCGCTGGCGGCAACCGTCGACGATTACATCACACTCGCCGATCAACTGCGGGAGAAGCATAACTGGCCGCTGGCGCTGTCGATTCTGCAGGCGAATTACGAACGGCTGCCCGCCCGGTCGGAGGAGCGGCAGCGAGCCGAGAGCTACTGGCGCAAGACACAGCAGAAATTCGAGATCGCGCAGGAAGCCGTCGACTTGGGCGAGATCGGTCTGGACAACCTCATGAAGGTCGGCAGCCGGCCCGCGCCGATGACCAACGCCGGCGAACGCGGCGCCGTCTGGATGTACATCCCGGGCCGTGAGCGGCTGCAGCTCTTCGTCCCGGCGAAACGGGAAAGCATTCGCACAATCGAAACCGACATCCGCCCGTCCCGCCTGCTGGACCGCGGCAAATGGCTGCTGGCCGTCGACCGCGAGAGCAAACGAATCCTGAAGCTCGACCTGAAGACCGGCAAGGAACTGGGAAGACTGGAACTGCCGGCGGGGCACATCCTGGATTGGGCGGCCCATCCCAAAGCGCAGAAGACCTATGTCTGCATCAACAAGAACCCGCCGAACTCCTTCGCCGTCCGGCAGTACAAGATCTACCTGCTGAACGAAGCCGAGATGAGCGTTGAGGACACCGGCGGCTACGGCATGCGCGTCAGCGTGGACCCTCATGGCCGCTATGTTTACTCATCGTTCAACTTCCGCATTACAATGAACATGCGGCAGATCTCCCCGGAACCGCTGCCGCTCGAGATGCAGCGCGGCGGCTATATCGACCACCTGGTCTGTTTCCGCATCGGCGGCCTGGAACTGCAGCAGTTGAGCGAACGCCAATCTCCGGGGGCCGACGGCAAAGCCCTGGCCGCCGACCCCAGCGGCCGCCTGGTCTGCTATGCGTCCCGCGGCGGCTTCTACAAGGATCGCCGCCGGGAGTTCCTCGGCCAGAAGGTGCCGGCGTTCCGCGCCGGCAACGTGCGCACAACCATGGGCGCCTTTGATACCGGTAAGAACACCAAACTGCTGGCTTTCGATCCGGCCCTGCCGAAGCTGTACGCCTACAGCGGCGTCAAGGTCGGCGTCTACAGCACGCAGAACTTCAAGAACCTCGATCTGATCGATCTGCCCTCCCGCATCAAACCGAACCTGGGCGAGACGATGCTGGTTACGAATGACAGCGGCTTCCTGCTCTTCGGCTTCAGCGGCAAGAGCTGCGGGTTGTACGTCCATCCGTTGAGCCGCACGACCGATCCGGATCAGCAGTGGCTGGCGGATCAGCTCCGGCGGCCCGCCGCCGAACTGGTGGCCGATGCCCGGAAGCAGATCGACGCGGACAAAACGGATGCGGCCCGGCGGCTGCTGGAACTGGTCGTGCAGACCCGGGCCTTCAGTGCGGCCGGCGAAACCGCCGCCGGCGAACTGCTCAAACTGGCGCATAGCCCATACCTTGAAACGACCATGCCAGATCTCCCGCTGCCCGCCGTCGACCTGACCGATCTCCCGAACCAGCCGAAGATGAACGAAATCAAAACGCCGCCGGCCGGCAGGAATGTCCACCGACCTGCAACGTTGAAGTACGGCAACCGCGAAGACTACGGTCAGCGCGTTGCCGACCTGCGGTCGTATGTCTCGCTGGCTCAGACGTACCCCATGTCCTGGCTCTGGCTCTGCCATCGGATCGATCAGGATTTTCCCGCCGCGCCGGACCTGGCCCTGCTGGCGGCCCGGGAACTGGTCCAGATGAAACGCGCCGCCGCCGCCGAGACCGTTGCCGCGCAGTTGCTGGACATGTCCGAAGGCTCCGGCTGGTACGCCATCAAGGCCTACGGCATCATCGCGGATAACGCGGCCAAAGGCGGTAAACCCAAACGCGAAATCGCCGCCCGCCTGGCCGCGTTGAAACTGAACCCGCGGAACCCGTTGATGCACACCAGCCTCGGCGCCGCCTTCCGGGCCGCCGGCGCGCCGCATCGCGCCGACTACCATGATCTGCTCTCGCTCTATCTGTTCCCGAGCCAGCCGAAACTGCGTGACCGCCTCGTCAAAGCCGGCCTGGCCGAACCGCTGCCGGAGCCCAAAGAGAAATCGATCGAAGAACTGTACGAAGAGGTCTCGCCCTCCGTCGTCCTGATCAAACAGCGGGTCGGCGTCGGCACCGGGTTCTTCATTACCCGGGATGGACTGTTGCTGACCAATCACCACGTCATCGCCGGCGGCGAGGACGTCCTGAAGGTGCGGTTCACCCGAAAGGGCGAAGAGAAGGCTACCACCCTGCCGGCCCAGGTCGTCGCGAGCAACGCCCAGATGGACATCGCCGTTCTCTCGGTGAATCTCGGCGAGCTCAAGATCGAACCCCTGATGATCGGCGACGCCGCCCCGCCGAAAACCGGCATGAAGGTCATCGCGATCGGCAACCCCGGCATGGGCGCCGAGGTGTTATCCCGGACCGTGACCGAAGGGATCATCTCCAACGTCCGCCAGAAGGTCGGCGGCCAGACCTATATCCAGACGTCCGCCGCCGTGAACCCCGGCAACAGCGGCGGGCCCCTGCTGAACCGCAACGGCCGCGTCATCGGCATGGTCACGCTTAAGGCCCACCTGGACAACGTCGGCTTCGCCATCCCGACCGAGCGCCTGCTCGACTATCTCGAGCAGCAGCTGCAGTAGGGCTGGCGCCGGATTCCCGGCCGCCGGGACCGGCCGGGAATGCCTGCGGCGCTCGGGCCGCCGCTACTTCCCGATGCAGAAGCGGCTGAAAATGTAATCGAGGATGTCCGGTTGGATGGTGCGGCCGGTGATCGTGCCGAGGGCGTCGATGGCGGCGCGGAGTTCGACGGTGATCAACTCCCATTCCTCACCGGCAAGCAGGTCCCTGGTCTGCTGCAGGCGGTCGGCGGCCTGCAGCAGCTGGGCCGCATGCCGGGCGTTGACGGCGACTTCCGGTTCCTCCTGGTGGGGATGCCCCCAGACCTTGCGTTCGATGGCGTCCAGGACCTCCTCGAGGCCGTCGCCGGTCAAGGTGCACAGGGGCAACGCCGGCTCGGGAAGGTCCCCCTGAAAACAATTGCCGGGGGCGAGATCCGATTTATTGGCGACGGCCAGGACCTCCTTGTCGGCCAGGTGCGACTGGTCGATCTGCTGTTCGGCCAACGGCCGGGAGGCGTCGAGCACCCAGAGGACCACCTGCGCGGCGGCGATGGAGGAGTAGCTGCGTTCGACGCCCCGGCGTTCGATGATATCCTCGGAGTCGCGCAGGCCGGCAGTATCGGTCAGGCGCACCGGGATGCCGCGGATGTGGGCGAGTTCCTCGAGCGTGTCGCGGGTGGTGCCGGGGATCTCGGTGACGATGGCGCGATCCTGGCCGAGGATGAGATTGAGCAGGCTGGACTTGCCGGCATTGGGGGCCCCGGCGAGCACCAGGCGGATGCCGTGGCGCAGCACTTCGCCGGTCTGCTGCGACTGCAGCAAGGTCTCGACGGCGGCCACTGCGGCGGCGACGCGCGCGGCGAGTTGCTCGGGCGTCAGCCAGTCCAGATCTTCGTCGACGAAGTCCATGCGGACCTCGAGTTCGGCGAGGATCTCTGCCAGTTGGTCGTAGAGTTCGTTGATCTGGCGGCCCAGCCGGCCCTGCAGCTGCCGGTTGGCGGTGTGCAGTGCCATCTCGCTGTGGGCGGCGATGATGTCGGCAACGGCTTCGGCCTGGGTGAGATCGAGGCGGCCGTTGAGGAAGGCGCGCTTGGTGAATTCGCCGGGGGCGGCGGGCTCGGCGCCGGCCTGCAGCACCGCCTGCAGCACGGTGCGTGCCGCCTGCGCGCCGCCGTGGGTATGGAACTCGACGACATCCTCCCCGGTATAACTGTGCGGCCCGGCCATGAGCACGGCCAGACATTGGTCCACCATGCGGCCCTCGGCATCCGTGAGGCAACCGAGAAGCAGTCGCCGGGGCTGGCGGTCGAGCCGGGCGCGCCCCTGCCAGCAACGGTTGGCAACGCCTCGTGCGTCCGGCCCCGAGAGGCGGATGACGGCGATGGCGCCGTTGACCCCGGTGGCGATCGCGGCGATGGTTGTCTCCGGCGTGTTGTCGGGCATGGGCGGACGCTCGGTTGCGGCTGGAATCCTGGTAAAAACGGGTTAGAGTATTTTTACTGTGCTGGAAGTTCTTCCGGCTGCAAGTTACCGCAGACGTGAATTGTCCCCTCGACCATCACGGGAGTCGCCGCGGATTTAGGTCCGAACTCGTTTCGGCCGCGGGTGATGGCAAGGGCGAACCTCGCAAAGGAGGGTCTGATACCTATGTCTGATGGCACCGCTGAAGCCACCGAGCTGGAGCCGAATGATCCGCGCACCGTTCGGGATTTGAGCAAGAAGTTTCGCACGTTCCACAAGTACGGAACGGAAGCGATGGACAAGAAGAACTACGGCTACGCGGTGGAGATGTTCCGGCGCGTCCTGAAGAAACAGCCGGCCTGCCATGAGGTGCGTAACAAACTGCGGGAAGCGCAGAACCTGCGGGTCGGCGGCAAGCCCGGCGCGCTGACCGGCATGTGGTGCTGGATTGTCTCGTCCGTGATCGGCGTCTACAACGAAAGCGTCCTGCTCAACAAAGAACGCTATGAGGAGGCGATGGACCTCGGCGAATACTGCATGACCATCGACCCCACGTCCAGTGCGGCAGCGAAGGTGCTGGCCAAAGCGGCGATGGACGCGGAAGTCTTCTATGCCGCGGTGTCCGCCCTCGAGTCCGCCTTCAAATACCATCCCAAAGAAGTCGGCCTGCTCGCTGACCTGGCCGATGCCTACCGCCATAACGGCCAGGGCAAAAAGTGCCTGGAGATGACGCAGAAGCTCTGTTCCCTGCAGCCGAATAACCGGAAGTGGGAGGACAAACGCAAAGAGGCTGCCGCCCTCGCTTCAATGGAAAAAGACGGCTGGATGGACGTCGAAAAAGGCGACGGCGACTACCGTACCGTCATGAAAGACCAGAGCGAAGCACAGCTGCTTGAACAGGAAGGCCGCACGCAGGCCTCTGATAAAGGCCGCGTGGCACTGATTGAGGATCAGCTGAAGAAGCTCGAGTCCCATGACAATGTCGGGAATCGCCGGCGTCTGGCCGAGCTCTACGCCAACGACAAGCAATGGGCGAACGCCATCGAATGGTACGAAAAAGCGCAGGAGATCGCTGAAGCCGACGACCCGGCGGTGGCGCAGAAGATTGTCGACCTGCAATGCCGTCAGATCGATGATGAGATTGCGGCCCTTTCGGAGCAAGGCGCTGACCAGGCCCGGATCGAGGCGCTCCGGCAGAAGCAGGTCGAGATCCGCAGGAACGGCTTTGTCGACACCTTGAAGAAGTTCCCGAATAACCACGAGGTGCGCTTCGAGTACGCCCAGTTGCTGGCGTCCCAAGGCGAGTACGACGCAGCCCTGCCCGAGTTTCAGAAGGTGCAGGCGAACCCGCGCTTCAAGAACGAAGCCTGTATGTTCATTGGCCAGTGCTTTGCGGCCAAGGGCGTCTGGGACCTGGCGTCCGACCAGTTCCGCGTTGTGATCGACAACATCTACCACATGGACGAGACCAAGAAGGAAGCGTACTTCCAACTGGCCCAGTGCCTGGAGCAGACCGGTTCGCCGGACGAAGCGCTGAAGTGCTACAAGGAAATCTACCAGGTCGACGTCAACTTCCGCAACGGCGTTGTCCGGCAGAAGATCGAAGGCGGCGGCTGAGGGCCGGTTGCACGTGTATCGGTTGCCGCGTCAGAATTGTCCCGGCCTGCCCTCGGCAGCGTCGCGCCTGTTCGCCGTCGGAAAGGGGAACTGACTGTGGCCGGAAGCAAGGAATCATTCGCCCAACGCCTGATTCGCTGGTTCACGCTCGGCGGCGGTGAGGACACCACGGTATTGCTCACCGCCGACAGCAACGCCGTTCTGTCTGAGGTCCCCCAGCCGCTGGGCAAGCGCTATGAAGTCATCAAGGTGCTGGGCAAAGGCGCATTCGGCGTCGTCTACCTCGCCAAAGACCTGCGCATCGGCCGGCTGCTGGCGATGAAGCAGCTGTACGGCAAGTACTCGGAGAGTGCGGAAATCCACCATCGCTTCCTCCAGGAAGCCAGGATTGCCGGCCAGATCGACAATCCGAACATCGTCACCATCTTCGATGTCCATGAGGAAGGCGGCGTGCCGTGCATCCTGATGGAATACCTCGCCGGCGGCAACCTGAGCACGACACTCAGGCTCGATGCGCCGTTGCCCGAACGCACCGCTCTCGATCTGATCCAGGGAATCCTTAACGGCCTCGCCGCCGCCCATCGCATGGGCGTGATTCATCGCGACATCAAACCGCCTAACATCCTCTTCGATCAGACCGGAACGCCGAAAATTTCCGACTTCGGCGTCGCTCATCTGCCGCGGGAAGCCGGCGGCATCGACGTCGACGCCAGCCGCCACGTCGCCGGTACCCCCTGTTATATGGCCCCGGAACAACTCCACAGTGACGGTCAGGCAGTTGACGCACGCGCCGATCTCTACGCCGCCGGCCTGATGCTCTATGAAATGGTCACCGGTGAGCGCTTCCACGAATTCCGCCGCCCCCGCAGCATGAGCGACCTGCTCGGCCGGATCAAAGCCAAGGGACCGCCCGGGAATCGCGACTACCCCGAAGGTGTGTCCTCCGACACCAAACGGCTGATTGCCAGGCTGCTCGAAATCAACCCCGATCGCCGCTATCCCAACGCCGGCATCGTCCTCCGTGACGTTGAGGACCTCCTGGACGCCGCCGAGAAAGTCGCTGAAGTCAAGGAGACCGCCGCCGGCATCGATGAAAGCCGCCCCGAGATGTTCGAGGATATCCTGCGGCTCTTCCTGGTGGACGGGGTTGTCTCCGCTCCCGAACGCCGCGAGCTGAGTAAGCGCGCCAAACGCCTCGGTATCAGCGTTGCGGACGCCATGGACCTCGAAGAGAATGTCCGCCGTGAATTCGATCTGCCGCTCCTGAGCCACCTGCAGGACTTCGAATGGCAGGCCGAGAAGCTGCTCAAAGATCGCGAATACTCCGAAGACGACGTCCGCATTCTGCGGCAACTCGGCGAAAAATACGGCATCACCGTTGACGAACAGCGAAAGATCGAAGACAATGTCATGATCAAGTTCAAGATGAAAGAAGGCGTCGAGGAGGAGCTGATTCCATGAGACAGTATTTGGATCTGATGCGGCATATCCTCGATCACGGCGCCGTCAAAGACGACCGCACTGGGGTCGGCACCAGGAGTGTCTTCGGTTACCAGATGCGCTTCGACCTGCAGCAGGGCTTCCCACTGCTGACCACCAAAAAACTCCACCTGAAATCGATTATCTACGAGTTGCTCTGGTTCCTCAAAGGCGAGACCAACGTCAAGTATCTGCAGGAACACGGCGTTCGTATCTGGAATGAATGGGCCGATGAACAAGGCGAACTCGGGCCGGTCTACGGCGCCCAATGGCGGGCCTGGTGCGCCAACGAAGACGGCGAACCGATCGATCAGATTGCCAATCTGATCGAATCCATCAAAACCAACCCGAATTCACGCCGGCTTATTGTCTCCGCCTGGAATGTCGGTGACCTCGAAAAGATGGCCCTGCCGCCATGCCATGCCTTCGTCCAGTTCTATGTCGCCGACGGCAAGCTCTCCTGCCAACTCTACCAGCGGAGTGCGGATGTCTTTCTCGGTGTGCCCTTCAATATCGCCAGCTACTCGCTGCTCAACCTGATGATCGCGAAAGTCACCGGTCTCGAGCCGGGCGACTTTGTCCATACCCTGGGGGACGCTCATCTATACCTGAATCATCTGGAGCAGGCCAGACTGCAGCTCGGCCGCGAACCCCGAGCCCTGCCGACGATGACAATCAAACGCAAGGTCGAGAGCATCGATGACTTCGAGTACGAAGACTTCGAGCTCAGCGGCTATAAACCACACCCGCACATCAAAGCACCAATTGCCGTATGACCATCACCATCATCGCAGCAGTCGCCCGGAACCGGGTCATCGGCAAAGACGGCGATATGCCGTGGCACTTGCCGGCAGACCTGAAGTTCTTCAAACGCATGACCGCAGGACACACTGTTGTCATGGGACGCCGCACTTTCGAATCCTTCGGCGGCAGGCCGCTGCCCAAACGCCGCAACCTGGTTATCACCCGTAATCCGGACTATGCCGCTGACGGTGTTGAGGTCTTCCACTCGCTGCCGGACGCAGTGGGCGCCTGCACGAACGACGAAACTGTTTTCATTTGCGGCGGCGCCGGCATCTACCGCGACAGTCTCGACCTCGCCGACCGCATGTACCTGACACGGATCGAGGCCGAGATTGACGGCGACACCTGCTTCCCCGAGGTCGACTGGGACCAGTGGCAACTGGTTGAGGAGGTCGTGCACCCGGCCGACGCAGACAACGCCTACGACCTACGGTTCCAAACCTACGACCGCGCCCGGGAATAGCCCTGTCCGCAGGACTGTTTATCGCAGTTGAATCGTGATCTCAAGTTCCTTCTGGTTGAAGGTGAATTTCGCATCGTCAAACCGCGGTGCGCGGGCTTTGGGAAAATTCGGTCGATGCATCCCCACAGGTTCTTTCGGAATTCCCAGGAAGTTCGTTTTCAGCTTGCCGTTGCCGTCTTCGTCGTGGTGAACCTTGATCGCGATTTCGCCGTGGGCGACATCCTGCACCACGACCTTGACCGAGCCGCCGTCAATCGCCACGACCCGGGTCACCGCCGCTTTGCTCTCGTTCTTGAAGCCGTTCGCCCCGCGCGCCACGACCAGTCGCAGTTTGCCGCGTTGATGCCTGAAACCCTTGACGACCACAGTCAAGGTGCCGCTCTGCGCGTCGCCGGCAGCCACTGTCGCCGGCTCCCAGAAGCAGAATACCAAGGCTATGAACAGAATTCGTTTCATCGCGGCACTCCCATTTTCCGTACATTCGCACACTCACCCGGAACGAGTCAGGTCCTCAGAACCGGCGCCGAAATCACCTGGCTCCGGTTGGGCCAAGTGTCGCCACTGGCCGGGGCCGTAGATCACGGCGCCGGTGCTTACCAGAAATAGTACCCATGCCAGGAGCCGGCATGTCGACGGTAAATGCGCTGGGCCATGTCCTCACGGCTGTTCTGGTTGACGTGCCCATCCACATGGACGGCGTTCGCGCTGTCGACTGCATCACGCCAGACATGCACCGACCAGGGCACGTACGGCGACGCCGTCGTACCGTAGCCTTTATCGGGATAGGCATGCATCGTGTCGACAAACAGCACCGCCGCCGGGTCGGCCGCGGTCTTTTTCGGACTCGGATACGGCGTCGACTGATCCGGCAGATAATATTGCGCCACCGTGGAACTGCGGAGGCCCGCAATGATGAAGTACCCGATGTTGACCTGCTTCAGTGAGCCGGCTTGCTGCCACGGGAAATAGTCGTCGGTCGGCGGCTCGTAGTCCGTTGTCGGACAGAAACACAGTCGCGTGGTGCGGACGTATTCGAGGATGATCGGCCGCAGGTCCGGATGGCTGGGATTCTGAAAGGTCGGCGGATCCACGTACACCCGATCCGGCGTGTCCAGCGGCGCATTGAAAAAACGGCCGTCGTTGTCGTCGGCATAGGTAAACGCCGCAATGCCCAGTTGCCGCAGGTTGCTCATACAGGCCGTCTTTTTCGCGGTGAACTTGGCCCGGCTCAAGGTTGGCAGCAGCATCGCCAGCAAAATGGCGATGACGCCGATAACCACCAACAACTCGATCAGCGTGAACCGATTGCCGTACCTGTTGCCCCGGCGAAGACCGTCCTGTAAACTCACCATAGCTTGAACCTGGTCCGGGTCGTTGCTGTTGCGCCGGTCACGAGATAACCCGATCCCGCGGTCGCGCCATGCCCGTCTGTCGGGCCGCGCCATCTGGTACAAGAATAGCAAAAGCCGCCGGCAAGTGCAAGGTCGGCACTACCACCAGTAGTGGATATTCCACGGGTTCCCGGACCAGTGCGACACCGTCGCATTTCCCAGACTCGCCGCTTCCAGGACATCCGGGAAGTCGTTCTTCCATTCCCCGTGGCCGTCGGCGAAAATCTGATTCGCGCCGGCCACGAAGCCGTCGATCGTGTTGCTGCCGGCAGCCGCTATGCTCCGATGGCCCGGCATCGGATGGTTCGTGTACCAGTACCGCCAGGAACTGTGCGGCGAATACCACGTCTGTTCGGAAAACATCACCTGGCCGGCGTCCGACTTCATCAGACTGATCGGTCGCAGACCCGCCACATCCCCAGGGCTGGCCGACAGAAAGCCGTAGCCGTTGGCAACATACATGTAGCTCATCCAGACGTTCTTCCGCCGCATCGTCGAGCTCGGCCACGGCTTGCCCGGCATCATCCCGTAGTCCGAACCGTGCGACGGATCCGGGTGCGTGCCGAACATCGGGTTGCTCGGGCACTGGTACAACTCCTGCGGCTGATCCAGAAGGCTGTACATGTCCCCCCGAAACGGCGATACCTCCATGTGACCCGGAAACGTCGCCAGATTACGATTCTCCAGCGGGAACCGACCTCTCATCTCTTCCGCATACATGAACACCGCAACCCCCAATTGTCGTACATTGCCCAGACAGATCGCGCGCTTCGCAGACTCGCGCGCCCGACTCAAGGCAGGCAGCAGCAGCGCCATCAGAATCAGCAGGATCGCGATTACCGTCAGTAGCTCAATCAAAGTGAAACGACGTTGCACATACATCATGGATCTCCGTTGTCAGAAGCTCTGGAACAGCCCGTCCCGGTGGCCGCCGGCTTTCGTCTTCATCATAACGTGAGCGTTATTCGGCGGCAAACCATCGCATTTTGTTTCCAAGATCAGACATTTGGTTATATATTTACGACATGCAGAAGCCGCAGAGACGTCCGCGCGTCGCCTTGATGCTCGGCTGGTACGTGCATGCGTTCCATCTGGGCGTGGCCCACTACGCGCATGACGCCAACTGGATCCTTGATGCCTCCATGGCGGTGACCGGCGAGGTCCCGGATCGCTGGCATGGTGACGGCATCATTTCCCTGCACGCGGGCCGGGAGGAGCTCATCGAGAAGATCCGAAGCGAGAAGCTGCCGACGGTGGACATGAGCAATCCCAACCCGGATCTCGACCTGCCGACCGTCTGGCCGGATAACAAAGCCATCGGCCGGCTCGCCGGTGAACATCTGGTCTCCCGCGGCTTTGAGCGTCTGGGGTTTGTTGTCCACGCCGAGAACCTGCCCACGATTGAACGCCGGGCCGGACTCGCGGCAGTCGTGGCTGAACATGGCCGCGTCTTTCGGACTTTCCGGCTTGGCTGCCTGGCGTCGGAACTGGCGGCCGCCGACCTTCCCATCGGGCTGATGGCGGAGAACGACCTTGACGCACTGTCTGTTCTGTACGAATGCGAAGAAGCCGGCCTCCAGGTGCCGGAACAGGTGGCGATCATCGGCGTCGACAACGACGAGCTCCAGGTGGAGACGGCGTCGGTGCCGTTGAGCAGTGTGGACAGTGATCCGATCGGGACCGGCTATGCTGCCGCCGCTCTGCTGGATCGGCTGATGGCCGGCGAGCCGCCGCCGGAAGAGCCGCTGCGCATCCCGCCCCGCGGCGTCGTCGTGCGCGCGTCCACGAATATCCTGGCTATCCCCCATGTGCCCGCCGCCAGAGCCCTCCGCTACATCTGGGAACACTACCGGGAGCGCATCAACCTCGACGCGCTCGCCGGGCATGCCGGCATGTGCCGGCGCCGGCTCGAGGACGCCTTTAAACAGCACGTCGGCCGCTCCATGCCGAAGGAGATCCTGCGACTGCGGCTGCGCGACGCCAAACGTCGATTGGTCGAGGTCGATGACAAGATATACGTGATTGCAGCAGACCTCGGGTTTTCGAACAAGGCCCACCTGACGCGGGTCTTCAAGCGCGAACTCGGCCTCACACCCAGCGCCTACCGCGCGTCCAGGCGCTGAGCGAACGCGGCCGACACCTTCTTCGACGCACCGGGCAAATATGCGGGCTCCGCCACGGGCGGGGCGAAGTTAGGATTCTCGCTGCCCTTTCTTTGGGGACGGGCGCCGGCGATGCTTTTCCGTCGTGGCGGAGTCAGGCTTGCCGAGGGGCGCAGCCCGGAATGGGACTGACTCAAGCAGGTATTGGCGGCGTGGGACGCCAGTATCGTGGATTGTTGCCTTGGCACACCTTTCAATGTGTGCCGGGCGGGCCGGGTGTCCGGCGACACTGTGGGCGGGTGCAAGTTGGCACACCTTTCAATGTGTGCCGGGAGGACCTGGTGTCCGGCGACACTGTGGAGTGTGGTTCGGCACACCTTTCAATGTGTGCCGGGCGGGCCGGGTGTCCGGCGGCACTGTTGGGCGGGTGCAATTTGGCACACCTTTCAATGTGTGCCGGGAGGACCGGGGCGTGGGGCGACACGGTGGAGTAATGTGTGCCGGGAGGACCTGGTGTCCGGCGACACTGTGCCGCACGTGGTTCGGCACACCTTTCAATGTGTGCCG
>CAYLNH010000159.1:0-16525 GCA_964384625.1 uncultured Lentisphaerales bacterium | reverse complement strand
AAGAATGGCGCTGAATTACGACGTGTTTGCGACGTTTGGCCGCCGGTGGCTGGACTGGCGAACGTTCCGGCGCGATGATGCGGCTCTTGCCACAACACGAAGGGATGACCTACAGAACTGACGTGCGCCCGGCAAAAACCGTGCTCACCAGATGGGTTTAAGCTCCCAGCCTTCCAAGAACAGGATGCGGGCGTTGCCGCCGCGGGAGAAGAACCGGACGTCGGACATCTCGGCGGCGGGCAACACCGCGGTGACGCTCTGTCGTGTCTCGACAATCACCTCCAGAACGGACTTGTCGAGCACGAGGTGCAGCCGCAGGGGGTCCTCACCCAGGTCGACCTGAACCTGCTGACCCGCGACCTCGAGCACTCGACGATCACACGACAAACGCGCCCCGCCAACCACCAGACCAAATTCCGCGGCGTCTCCGGGATCGTAGTCGACAATGATCTCCAGGCAGTCCCCGGACAATTCACCGAGGACGAGTTCACCGTCGACCACGGCGGACGCCTTCAGCATGGACGTGCCGTGAAGCGCCTGGAGTTCCGGAACGAAATCCTGAATCAGCCGGTTCTGCGTATCCAGCGACAGCACCCTGGGAATGCCGAGACAGCCGTTCCAGCCGTGGCCGGGCTCCCAGCCGCGAATCCAACCCAGCAGCACGTGCCGGCTCTTGGGATCGAACAGGATGTTCGACGCATAAAACTGGCTGCCGACATCCAACAGCGCCTCGGTCTCGGGTTCAAACCTCAGCGTTTCCAGATTGAACTCGCCGACCATCGCCGGCATTGGGCCGTGCGGGGACGTGATCAACACCCACTTGTCGCCGAGCCGGAAGAAATTGGGACATTCGGGAAACCGCAGGTGATCGGCTGTCGTCTCATAGACGAGACCGCGATACTCCCATTGCGTCAGGTCGCCGGTGGTCGCCTCGAACAACGGGATGACGGGCTTGCCGTCGAGGTCGGCGCCGCAAACCATAAAGGTGCGGTCCTCTTCGTGAAAGACAAACGGGTCGCGCATTTTGGCGCCGAAGGCGGGCGCGCCCGACGGGCTGACTGTGATCAACGGGTTCTGCGCCAGCCGTTTCCAGGTCGTCATGCCGTCATGCGAAACAGCGCCCCACTGTTCAAACGGGCGGCCGGCATCCCCGTCGAAACCGACGCTGGTATAGAAGATCATCGGATCGCCGGCGGCATTGCGGGTGGCGCAGCCGGAATAACAATGCTCCTCGCCGGCGTCGTGGTCGGGTGCGAGGGCGATGGGCAGATGCTCCCAGTGGATCAGATCCGTACTGCGGGCATGGCCCCAATGCATGTGACCCCAGTTGTCGCCATAGGGATTGTGCTGGTAGAAAACATGATAGTGCCCGTCAAAAAACAGCGGACCGTTGGGATCGTTCAGCCACTGGGCCGGGGGGCGGAAATGGCAGACCGGGCGGCGGAGATCGGCAGCGGCAGCGGCCTCAGCGGCGGCGACGGCGTCCATCGCTTTCTGAATCGCGTCCTGGGACATAATCATCTCTCCACGCTTGAAAGACCCTCACAACATACCGACAAGCACGCCTGCTGCAACGCCGGTCGCCCGCTTTCCGCGGCCGCACTCCGGCTTGGCACGGCCCTTTGGAGGTCCGCCGGATCATCTTGTAAACCGGCCGGAAATCGCTATGGTTCGGGAGTTTTTACTCATTCCACAAGTGGGTCCTACCATGAGGGTGGCGTCAGCGATCAATGGTTTCACCGGCGGCCTCCGCCGTGCTGTACTGCCGGCGGCGGCACTTGCCGCGGTCCTCTTCCTCCTGTCCACCGCGGCAACCGCACGAACCTGGGAAAGCCATGACGGCAAGACGGTCGAAGGCGACTTCGTCTCCGTGCGTTTCGGCAAGGTCCGCATCCGCCGGACCAAGACGAAAGCCATCGTCGAAATCCCGCTCAACGAGCTGTCGGAACGGGACCAGGAGTACATCGAGGAATTGCGCGAGAAAAGAAAATCCCGGCGCCGGGAAGCCGCCCGCCGTGACGACAGCAAGAGTAAAGACCGCAAGGACGACGACGACACTGGCGGGGCCGGGACGACATTCGAACAGCCCGGGGCCTGGGAGACGATCCGCCAACGCGTGCCCCTGCTGGATTACCTGCTGAACACCGGCGGCGGGACGATCACCATCTGGGCGGCGATGCTGTTTGTACTGCACGTGATTTTCCTGCATATCTCCACCCACCTGATGCGTTTCAAAGGTCATGTCTCGGATGCCGTCAAAACGGGCATCCTGGAGCTGATCCTGGTGGCGATCGTGTTTGTCGGCAGCGCCGGCGCCATCAGCGTCGTCGGTGAGATCGGTCTGCTGCTGCTGTTCGGCGTCTTCCTGACCGGTCCGATTGCCGTCCTGATCATCTATGAACGCGAGTTCGTCCTGTCGGTGGTCGCCTACATCCTGTCTCTCGTCCTGACGGCCCTGGCCAACGCCGGATTCTTCCTCGTACTCGGCTCGATGCAGGGATAGCGTCAACGTCGGCGAAATGTCTCCCGCCCCACCCCGCGGCCGCACAAGTCTGGCTGCCGGGTGCATCAGAGGTCTGACGGCTGCACCTCGGCCGCCCCCATTCCCGCCTCCCGGGCAGCTACCAGCTCTGCTGATCCCGGAACTCCGGCTCCAGCGCCCGTCGCAAGTCCGGAAAGTCGTAGTCGTAATAGAGCTGAATCAGAACCGGCCACAGCCAGATCAGCCACATGGATGCGGACGTCACAAAGGCCAGCCGACAGATGTTGTTGGCGGCCCCGCCGTAGGCCTCAACCCCCTTGGTGCCGTAGGTCAGGATGCCCCCGACTGTGGCCAGAATGGATGTGACAACGCAACTGTAGAACACGTAGCGATAGAGCCGGCCGGCGATCCGGCGGATGTCCTTGCGGCCGAGGTGCAGCCGCAGGACGTAGAACCAGATCGCCGCCAGCATAACCACGATCGCCAGGCTGTAAGCCGCAAGCGGGTCATCCTGCCAGCGAGTCAGCGAGATGACCGCCGTCGCGGCCGCCGGCGCCAGCAAGATCGTCACCAGCGCCAGCAGCGGCCGGAAAAGCCTCCAACGGTTCCGGATGCGGCCGACCCAGGCGAGGAGCCAGGCCGGAACGACAAAGACCAGGGCGCCGCGGGCGGCGGTTGTCACCGTCGCCGTTGCAACATGCCCCGGCAGCGAACCGAAGATCAGCCAGCCGGGACGGTTGACGGCGTCTGTTGCCAGCGTCCGCTCTTTGAAGATCAGCAGGAAGACAAGGAAGATGATGAAGAAATGCAGGACCGCCAGCGCCACGGCCACCGCGAAAATCGGCCCTCTGGCGTGCCCCTGCGGCAATTGCCGGCGGGCCGTGCCGCTGTCCCGTTTGCCGATGATCAGGCTGATGCCGGCCAGGGCGGACACACACCACAGGACGGCCCGCCACCAGACCAGCGGTTGCTGCAGCGACCGTCCCGCAACCAGCAGAACGGCGAGGGCGACGGCGAACAACAGGGCCGCCCAGCGATCCCAGACCCAGCTCGACGGGATCTCCTCAGCCCTGGCGCGCACCTCCGGCGCGGCCGCGGCGAATTCCTGTTCCGCCAGCGTCAGCGGCAGCCGCAACATGCACACCTGGAGAACCAACGCCACCAGCGACCACACCCAACTGAACACCGACGTTGATAATCCCGACACCCGCAGCAGCCAGGCCAGCAACAACGGCGTGGCGGCGAAAGCGGCCAAGGCGAACCGTCTCATGCATCCTCCTTCCCCGTCGAGACCCGACGATCCACGTCCCGCGTCTACTGCGCGCCCTCCGGCGCCGGGGCGTCGGTGACGGGCTGCAGCATTTGTATATTGGCGGCTTTGACGGTGATCAGTTTGTTCCCTTCCAGAGCCATGACGATGTCGCCGTCCGGCTTCTTGTGGATGAAGCGTCCTTCGAGTTTCTTGCCGTCGCGCGTGGCGATCACAGTGTCGACTTCGAAGATCAGCAGCCCGACTTTACTGGTCATACCCTTTTCCAGCCGGACCGTCTTGGCGCGGCTCTGGCTGCCGTTGGCCTCGATGTAGACCTTGTGCGTCCCCGGCCGCAGGTCGGTCAGGACCAGCGGCTCGGACTCGCCCCGCGGCTTCGGCGCCGTCTGCCCCAGATACACGCCGTCAACGAAAATCCGGGCGCCGGCCGGCACCGTGATCACCTGCAGCCCGGACGTCAGCGCGCGCATGCGCAAATGCTGCTTGGTCGGGCCGGCCAGGGAAATCCGCGCCGTGAACGGCAGCGTCGCGTAGCCGGCCCCGATCATGCGCAGATCGTGATTGCCGACCTCGCCGCGAAACATGAACGGCGTGTACCCGATGATCTGCGGCCCGCGCATCACCGCCATGCCGGTGGGCTCACTGGTAATCAGACACAGCCCCGGCTCCAGATCCAGTTTGTAGTCGAAAAACTGGTCCTTGAACGGGACCTCGAAGACCCGGTCCAATTCGCGATAGCCGTCCTTCACCAGCTTCAGCTTGTGGGTGCCGCGTTCCAGGCCCTGGACCATGACCGGCGTCGTGCCGACGTCCTCGCCGTCGACCACGGCAACGGCGCCCGGCGGGTCGCTGCGGATCCAGTAATAGGTGATCTTCGGGCGCGTCACCGGCACGTCCGGCAGGTCGGCCGCGTCGTCGTCATCGCCGGGGACCGGCCCGGCAACATCGTCATCGTCATCGTCACCACCGGGGAGCGGCGCGGTGTCGTCATCGTCGTCACCGGCAAGATCGTCGTCGTCGCCGCCCGGCAGATCAGGCGGATCCAGCGGATCTTCCTGGACCAGGCCGTTGTCCGGTTTGTCGCCGTTGCTCTTGTCGTCGTCGGTCGGGGCGATCAGCATGAAGACCAGCAAGACGGCAAGGATCGCCATGATGATGACGAAGACGGCGGTGACCGCCTTGTTGGCGGTGTCGGCCTTCTTTTCGGCGTCCGACTTGCGTTTGCTGTCTTTCTTCTTCGTTTCGGCCCGCTTCTTCGCCTCTTCGGCTTCCTTTTCCGCCAGCTGGCTCTTGGCGGCTTCCTGCAGTTTCTCGACCTCGGCGGTATCCAGCACGCCGGTGGCGTCCGTAAAGAGAAACAGGGTCTTGCCGATCCGGAGCTTGTCGTTGGCGTTGATCCTGGTCGGTTCCTCGATCTTCTTGCCGTTGACGTAGACGCCGTTGGTACTGCCCAGGTCCTTGATCAGATAGTCATCGCCTTCCTTGATGATCTTGCAGTGCTCACGGGATACGCCGTCTTCGTCGAGCATCAGGTCGCACTTGATGTCGCGGCCGATAATAAAGGAGCTGCTCTCGATCTCGACCAGACGGCCGGTCCGGACTCCTTCCATGAAGCGCAGTTTCACGGTGACCCTACTCCTGATTTCAGGTTTACTCTTCCGCTTCCGGGGTGCGGGGTAAGTGTCGACGCGGGGCGATACGCGGCCTGACACTCCCGATACCCGGCAACCAAGAAACAGTTTTCGTAATAGATCTTGGCCTGCCGGGTTTTGCAAGTGCCCCGGCTTTTTTCGGAAATTCGGCGCCGCCGGCAGGCGACGCCGGCGAAAAGCTGTCTAGATTTAGGGGAACCGGCACAGCAGGTACTCAGCCGCAGCCAGACTGTGTTCTCAGCGCGGAGGACAGAGCATGAGAGATCGAACGCGGCGTATGACCATTGCCGGGCATGGGTTGACGGACCGCACGATTCGCCGGGGTCTCCGCATCAACATCATCGCCGGCATGCTCGGCATGTCCTTCGTCGCGATGACCCAGGGCATTCCGTTGACCATGCTGATGGAAGCGCTCGGGGTGTCCGGCGTGTTGATCGGTTTGATCGTCACGGTGCAGCAGTTGGCGATGCTGGTGCAGATCCCGGCGGCGTTGTACGTCGAACGACTGCCGATCCGTAAAACGGCCTGGGCAATCCTGGCGCTGACGCACCGGGCGCTCTGGTTCCTGCCGGCGCTGCTGCCGCTGCTGCTTGCCGGCTCCCCCCGCACCGTTGCCTGGGCCGTGGTCGGCGCGGTCGCCTTGAGTGCACTCCTGATGTACGGCGCGACGCCGGCCTGGTTCAGCTGGATGGCCGACCTGGTGCCGGCCAATATCAGCGGCCGCTTCTGGGGCAAACGCCAGAGTTTCACCATGGGCGCCTATCTGCTGTGCATGGGGCTGGCGGGCGCGCTGCTCGACTGGCTCTCCGGCCCGCAGGCTGACGGCTCGCGGTCGTTCGCCGGCTTCTCCATCGTCTTCGCGCTCGCCGCCGTTGTCGGCATGGTCGACATCTTCATCCATCTCTGGGTACCGGAGCCGGTACCGATCCGCACCAAACCGGCGCAGCCCGTGCTCCGGCGCCTCGCCGCGCCGCTGCGGCAGGCCGATTTCCGCTGGCTCACCTTCTCCGCCGGCGCCTGGATGTTCGCCCTCGGCATGGTCGGCAGTTTCGGTTCGATCTACCTGAAGCGGAGCTTCGGTGCGACCTACACGCAGTTGTCCGTGATCAGCATCAGCGCCGCCGTCGGCACGGTGATCACCAGTCCGGTCATGGGCTACCTGATCGACCGCGTCGGCGCCCGGGCGCTCAGCATGATTCTGCTCTTCGCCGCGCCCTGCTTCGGGTTCGTCTGGTTCTTTGTCTCGCCGACTCCGGTCACGTTGCCGCTGCCCGGGATCGACGCCGTCGTCGTACCACAGCCGATTCTGGTTTTCACGGTCACCAACCTGGCCGCCGGCAGCCTGTTCGGCGGCATCGGGCTGTGCCAGATCAACCTGCTCAACGCGATCGTGCCGAAAACCGGCCGGACCGTGGCCATGGCGGTGCACTGGTCGATCGTCGGCCTGATGGCCGCCTTCGGACCGGTGGTCGGCGGGCTGGTCTTCGACTCGTTCGGCGACTGGGGCATTGAGGTGGTCCTGCCCCTGGGCGCGCCGCTTGCCTTCCACCATGTCCTGGTCCTGATGTTTCAAGCCGTCTGCTGGTTCGGCGCCATCCCCATGCGACTCAAAGTGCGACCGCGCGACGGCGAACTGCCCGTCGGCGGCGTGCTGTCGCGGCTGAGCGCCGGCAACCCGCTGCGCAGCCTGGGCAACGTCTTCAATATCTATCTCATATCCGCCGCGGTCTCAAGCAAATACCGCGCGCGCGCCGCCCGCAAACTCGGGGAAGGCCGGACGGCGGTCGCCTCCACCGATCTGATCGAGAAACTCGATGACCCCTCGTATGATGTCCGCGAGGAAGCCGCCCTCGCACTGGGCCGCATCGGCAGCCCGGAAGCGATTGATGCGCTGATCGCGAAACTGGAAGACCCGTATTCGGATCTGGCGCCGCAGATCACCCGCGCCCTGCGCCAGAGCCCGGACCCGCGCAGTGTCGAGGCACTCGTCCATCAACTCCATATGGGCGACCGCGAAACCCGAACCGAAAGCGCCAGGGCGCTCGGCGCCATCGGCGATCCCCGCGCCGCCGGGTCGCTGCTTGATATTGTCCGCCGGACCAACGACGACAAGATCCTCTCCGCCTCCGCCGAAGCCCTCGCCCGCCTCGGTGAACTTACCGCGCTCTACGAGATCATCCCGCGTATGAAAATGACGCGCAACCCCGTGCTCCGCCGCTCCATGGCGGTCGCCGCCGCCGATCTGCTCGGCGAACCCGAACGCTTCTATAAGGTGCTCAACGCAGAAACGGAAACGCCCGGCGACCAGATCGAAACCATGCTCAAGGCCCTGCGCAAAGCCATCCGCCGCGCCGCCGACGATCACGACGCCGCCAGGGTCCTCTGCGGCCTCAGTCGACGCCTCGAACTCGCCTACCTCGAAGAACAGTTCCAGGAAGCCGCCAATGTCCTCGTCGACTTGGCAATGGGGATGGCCGCCCTAGTGTACCAACTGCACGCCGGCTCGACCCATGTCATGGTCGACGAACTCGTCTGGCACGACGAAAAATTCGCCATCGGCCTCTGGTACCTGGACCTGCTGCGGCAGCACTGGGACGAGGCCGACTTCGGCCCCCGCGACCGTATCGACATCCTCCTGGGAATCTACTTCCTGGACAGCCGGCGCCGACATCTCAACCGCGAACGAAAACGAAATCTCCCACCCCCCGGGAACCAGCGCGAGACCGCCTGACGTGAATCACAACAAACTCACCCCCGATGAACTGCGGCGCTACCGCCGGCACCTCTCCCTGCCGGATATCGGCGTCGACGGCCAGGCCCGACTCAAGACCGCCAGGGTCCTCCTGGTCGGCGCCGGCGGCCTCGGGTCGCCCGCCGCCATCTATCTCGCCGCCGCCGGCGTCGGCACCCTCGGACTCGTTGACCCGGATACCGTTGACGAGTCCAATCTGCAGCGCCAGATCCTGCACGGCGCCGACGATGTCGGCCGGGCCAAACTCGACTCCGCCGCCGCCACCCTGCACGCCATTAACCCGCTCGTCGCAGTCGAACCGCATGCCGCCGCCCTCACCGCCGCCAATGCCGCCGATATCATCCCGGACTACGACCTGATTATCGACGGCACCGATAATTTCGCCACGCGCTACCTGATCAACGACGCCTGCGTCCTGCTCGGCAAGCCGAACTGCTACGGCAGCGTCCTACGGTTCCAGGGCCAGGCCGCCGTCTTCGCTCATCCCGACGGCCCCTGCTACCGCTGCCTCTACCCCACCCCGCCGCCCGCGGACGACATCCCCGACTGCGCCGCCGCCGGCGTGCTCGGTGTCCTCCCCGGCGTCATCGGTATGATCCAGGCGACCGAAGCAATCAAGCTCCTCCTCGATCTCGGTCAACCACTGGTCGGACGCGTCCTGCTCTACGACGCGCTGGCCCTGCAGTTCCGCCAACTCAAACTCAAACGCGATCCCGAGTGCCCCGTCTGCGGCACCCACCCGACGATCACCGAAATCCGGGATGTCGCCCTCCCCTGCCCCGCCGACCAGGGACCTCCTGAAATCCAACCGGACGAACTCCAGGACCTCCTGGCAGCCGGCAAGGACCTCCTCCTGCTCGACGTCCGCGAACCCCATGAACACCAACTCGAAGCCATCCCGGGCGACCGCCTCATCCCGTTGGGCGACGTCGAAACGCGGTACGACGAATTGCCCGCCGACAAACGCATCGTCGTCTACTGCCGTGTCGGCGCCCGCAGCGCCAGAGCCGTCGCGATTCTCCGCCGCCACGGCTTTACCGATGTCCTGAATCTCGCCGGCGGCATCCTCCGCTGGAAAGCCGCAGGCGGCGCAGTTCAAGCCGAGAACTGAACAGAATCGTGAGACGCCCGCAGGGCAAAGCCAGCCCACTGGCTGGAGCAGAAAGTCAACTCCGATCACTTCCCCGTGTTCTCAGTCGATACCCGCGTACAAAGATGAACCGAATTGTACGGTGTGATGCGACCCGGTATATGAGACTTCTCGCTTGCGCGGCCGATGACGACGCGGTCTGAGGCGGGCTGCGATCATGATTGTATTCTCCGCGTCCTCGCCCAGGTGAGGCAAACTGTCCTTCGGACAATGGGTTACAGCCTTCTTGGTCCGCACTAAAAGCAAGGCCGCCCGAGGATTCTCCGGCGACCTTTGGAACTGGAAATTTCCTGCTGGGGAGCGCTGATCAACAGCCGATGACGTGAATGACGCGTCCGTTCTGCTCGTCCGTGCGCCAGCCTATCCTTTCATCCCAGGTTTTCTCCGAATCTCGGTCGAAGATGATTAGCCAGCCTTCTTCCACACCGAGGGTATCCATGTAGTCTGCCAGCTGCGTGAGACCGTCGGGTTCCGTCTTGGGGCCGTAGTGGAGTTTCAGCTCGAGCGGGTATTTTTGGTTTTCATAGACCACGCACAGATCGAGCCGTTTACGTCCGGCAGCGTATTCGCGGATGATGCGGCCACCACCGTTGATGACGCGTTGTAGAAAGGCAGTCAGGACCAGGTGGGGTGCGGCTTCCCGGTAGTCAAAGCGCTCAACCCAGACATCACTGTTCTCGCGCCAGAATTCCTGAAACGCCTGCAGCAAGGCATTCATGTCGATGCCGGCATCGGAGATCCAGCGATTGATGAAATCGGGCGACAGATCCTGCTGGGCATCGTAGTTGAGTGCACGGGAGATTACTTCAGCGTAGATTGGGTTCGCCGGCTTGATGACACCGTCGTCTTCACGGGTCATCCCCAGGTCACGGACATATTCATAGTCGTCCGACTGTCGTTTGATACGTCCCTCTGCACCGACGATGATGGGCTCGATGATCCGTCGCACTCGCTCTTCCTTCAGCCGTTCCAGCAGACTGTCGATATGCGTGTCCCGGCGGACAACGAGATTCTGCGCAGCCGTATCAACATGTTCCGGCAGAATCTTCTGCGTGGTGTCGTGCTGTAGAATCGTCTCGATGATCTCTGCGGCAATTGCGTTTACCAGCCAAGGCTGTCCTTGAGTAAAATGAAAGACGCGGTCGACAACGGCAGGGCCGAAATCCTGACCAGTCTCAGCCGAGTATTGAGCGTAGAGTGTGGTCACTTCGTCTGGAGTAAAATTCCTAAGCGTAAGTGAGCGCTTGACGATGTTAAACGGGCTTGCCGAGCCCAGTGTGTCCTGGTCCTTTCGCAGGGTTGCCTTGTAGTCCCGGATGTTGCGCATGCCCACCAGGGCTACGGAGTGCACAAACGGTGCCATCGAACGGCTCACAAACCCTTCGCGCAATTGTCGCAGAAACGAAATCAGCGTACCGTTATTGAGGCAATCCACCTCGTCGAACATCAACACAAGGGGTTTATCTAATGAAGCGCAGAGCTCGGCCAATGACTGGTTCAGTTGAGCTGCAAATGGCAACGCTTTCACGGATTCGCCGAAACTGCATCCACGAAGCGCAGGCGTATTGCGGAGAGCGTTGCTCAGAATCGCGACAATTGCCGGTATCCCTTCCTTGGGGTCAGTGATGCCCTGCACGGACTCCAGAGAGCAGTAGGCCGCATGGTACGTGCCGTCTTCGTTCAACTGCTTGACCAGATCCAACAAAAGCGTTGTTTTGCCGGACTGGCGGGCCGCATGAATGACAAAGTACTGTCCCTGTTCAATCAGACCGTGCAGTTCACCTAAACGGGCCTGTGCAGGCAACATGTAGTGCTCCCCGGGAATGCAGGGCCCGGCAATATTGAAAAACTTCTTCATAATCCAAATATGCCGCGCCCTGCAGTGATTGCCAGAATAGCTGAGACTACTCAACATCTTTTCCCCTCGGATGGCGTTTGGCGTGGGTGGGTTTTCTCGGCGGACCGACAAAACATGATCCGGATGCGGGATGCGGGTTGCCGTCGGCGCGGACCATCTCGGTGGTGCAGCTGCGACGAAGCGTGTGCGGGGTGATCGGCTGGTCGTCTTCCAAGCCGGCGGCTTTGGCGTAGATTTCTATGAGTCAGACCCCGGCCTTGATTGGTCGGCTTGCCGGCTCATTGGTCGGCAATAGCCCATGGGGGACAACGCGATTCACGTTCGCCTGTTGATGGGAACCAGTGCCCCTGACAGAGTGATGGGCCGAATCGTACCCTCCCACTCGACCGAGTACAGGAGCGTTTCCGGCTACACGGCCTCTTTCGCGGACGGGTGGATGTCGGCAGGAGGACCATATTATATTGCCCCGGTGGTTGAGTCAAACGCATTGGTGGCGATCCCCGTCGACGGCACGGTGCAGAAATAGTGCTGATCTTCAGTCTGCCTTTGCTTGAGAGCGAGACAAGGGGCAATGTAAGGGCAGCACGGCTCAATCCGAAGTTTCAATCCAAAATCCAAATCTGAAATCCCGAATCCCATGTCAATCCTGCTCCTGGCCACCGGCGGCACGTTCGACAAAGAGTATAACGAGCTGACCGGCGAGCTGTTCTTTAATGAAACGCACCTGGCGGATATGCTGGGGCTTGGCCGATCGCGGCTGGAACTTCGGGTCGAAACACTGATGATGGTGGACAGTCTGGAGATGACGCGTGCGCAGCGCGAGGAGGTCCTGACGGCTTGCCGCGAAGCGCCCGAGTCGCGTATCGTGGTCACCCACGGCACCGACACCATGGTGGAGACCGCCGAAGTCCTGGCGCTGGGGGAACTGGGAAAGACCGTGGTCCTGACCGGCGCCATGGTGCCGTACACCTTCGGCAGTTCCGACGGCATGTTCAACCTGGGCAGTGCCCTGGCGTTCGTCCAGACCCTGGTCCCCGGCGTCTACATCGTGATGAACGGCGAATGTTTCACGTGGGACAACGTCCGCAAGAACCGCGAGCGCGGGATCTTCGAGAGCCGTTCGGGGGACTGACCTGTTCGCCGGTCTCGGCAGCCTGCCCCGGGTTGCCCGGCATTCCCGCCCCACGCCCCCCATCCTCAAGAGCTCGCCCAGCCAAGCCAACCAATTGCCGCCGAAACCACCTCTTTTTATTCGACCTCCGGCCATATTCCCATCGATTTGACAATATTTCCACTAGTTTTTTCCGGCAACACACAAGACCAGGCGCCAACTTCCACATATTACCGCCGCTTTTTAAATAGATCATCCGCCCAGAAATATCGTCAACCGGAAAAACCAGCAGTGGAACTGCCAACTCAAGAAAGCGCACAACGGAATGCCGGAATTTTAATCGATTTACTACGCGAATCACCCTTGACCACGGGAAGATTATGAATATTTTAGCTATTCCGACACAAAACCAGCCCGAATACCGGGCCAAGCAACCAGGAACAGAGCCATGCCAGCAAAAACCATGACAGGCGCGCAGGCCATTGTCCAGGGTCTGCAGAATCAGGGCGTCGAATATATCTTCGGCTATTCCGGCGGAGCGGCGATGCCGATCTTCGACGCGCTGATCGAATCTCCGATCAAGTTCGTCCTGACCCGTCACGAACAAGGCGCGACGCATGCCGCCGACGGCTATGCCCGGGCCACCGGCAAAGCGGGGGTCGTCCTGGTTACTTCCGGTCCCGGGGCGACGAACACGATCACGGGCATCATGACGGCGTACATGGATTCGGCCCCGCTGGTGGTGCTCTGCGGCCAGGTTGTCCAATGGACACTGGGGACCGATGCCTTCCAGGAGGCGGACGTTTCCGGGATTTCCTTCCCGATCGTCAAGCACTCCTACCTGATCAAGAACAAGGAAGACATTCCGCGCATCATCAAGGAGGCCTTTCTGCTGGCGGAGACGGGCCGTCCGGGCCCGGTACTGATTGATCTGCCTAAGGACGTGTCCATGGGAGAGTTTCAACCGGACTTCACGGCGGACGTGGATCTGCCCGGCTATACCATTCCCGAACACGGCGCTGCGAGCGAGATCGAAGCGGCCGCCGAACTGCTGCACGCCGCGAAGCAGCCGGTGCTGCTGGTCGGCCACGGGGCCGTCATCGCCAATGCCGCCAAAGGCATACGGCTGTTGGTCGAGAAGATGAAGATCCCGGTGGTCAACACGCTTCTCGGCAAGGGCGCGTTCCCCGAGGACCACGACCTGAGTCTCGGGATGCTCGGCATGCATGGGACTGCCTATGCGAACTTCGCCGTGCGCGAGTGCGACTTGATCATGTCCATCGGATCACGCTGGGACGACCGCATTCTCGGCGATCCCGACAAGTTCTGTGCCGACGCCAAGAAGATCCACGTCGACATTGACCGCGCGGAACACGACAAGATGCTCGACATGGACGTCTTCATTCACGGCGACGCCCGACTGGTGGTCGACCAACTGCTGACGGTGGTGCGTCCGGGCAAGACCAAGGCCTGGGTCGAGCAGTGCCGCAAATGGCGCAAGCAATACCCGTTGAAGTACCGCAAGCAGGGCGGACTTCGCGTGGAGTATGTGCTCGACCGCCTGAATGAGATGCTGGACCCGCATGACACGGTGGTAACGGATGTCGGCCAGCACCAGATGTGGGCGGCCCAGTATATGAAGACCAAGATGCCGCGGCATTTCATCTCGTCCGGCGGCGCCGGCACGATGGGATTCGGCATGCCCGCCGCCATCGGCGCCCAGTTTGCCCATCCGGACGAACGCGTGGTGGCGATCTGCGGTGACGGCGGCTTTCAGATGACCATGCCGGAATTGGCGACGGCCGCGCTGCACCGGCTGCCGATCAAGGTGGTGATCATGGAGAACCGGTTCCTCGGCATGGTTCGCCAGTGGCAGGATCTGTTCTTCGACAACCGGCTGTCCGGCGTGAACCTCGACGGCAACCCGAACTTCGTCAAGCTGGCGGCCTGCTTCGAGGGCGCCAAGGCGTTCCGGGTCAAGCGCAAAGCCGACGTTGACCGCACGCTGCAGAAGGCGTTCGACTACAACGACGGCCCCTGCCTGATCATCGCCGAGGTCGAACAGGAGGACAATGTGTTCCCGATGATCCCGAGCGGCAAAACCTATCACGACATGATGCTGGAACGGCCGGCTGACAGCCAGGCATAAGGAGGAGTTGATGATGCCGAAACTACCTGATCGCAATCAACAGCATACCATCAGTCTGCTCGTCGCCAATAAACCCGGCGTGCTGATCCGGATCTCTCTGTGTTTTGCCCGCCGCGGTTTCAACATCGACAGCCTGGTCGTCTCGCCGTCCAAAGACGATTGCTACTCACGGATGACCCTGACGGTATCCGGCGACGGCGAATCGCTGGAACAGATCATCCATCAGCTCAACAAACTGGTTGATGTGATTCACGCCACGGACCACACGGGCGATGTCGTCGTCGAGCGCGAACTGGCGCTGATCAAAGTTGAATGCGCCGCCGAGAAGCGGACGGAGATCCTGCAGATCTCGGATCATTTCAAATGCGACACGGTGGACATCAGCCCGGACACGCTGATGCTGCAGTCCACGGGCAGCACCGAGAAACTCGACGCTCTGTTCGAGATGGTCCGCCCCTACGGCATTCGTGAAATGGTCCGCACCGGCAAAGTATTGATGATCCGCGGCAGCTCGGAGACCTGAGTCCGCATCCCGCACTGACGAATATCAACGGCCGCTGCCCTTCGGGGCTGCGGCCGTTTCGATGTCGCAGCGCCGGACTCACGATTTTCCCACCATCCACTCCCCCCACGTCCTACCGCTGGTAGATCGGCAGGTAGTGGTATTGCACGGACAAACTCAAAACGGCCATGGAGGTGGCATAGACGTTCCCGTTCCTCGAGTGCCAACTGCCGTCTCGCCGCTGGTTCTTGCGGAGTATGCTCTCGACGTCGCGTTTGGCCTTCTTCGCGTAGTCGCCGCCCTTCTGATACATCCCCTGAGCATAATAGTAGGTGCCGTAAAAGAAGTGCTTTTCTTTGGAATGGAGCTTGCGGCCGAGGAGCCAGTTGGCTGAGCCCAGGACCTCCGGGGCATCATATTCGCCGCAGATCTGCAGCGCCAGCAGGCCCGCCGCGCCGGAGGCATAACTCGGACCACGCCCCGGCTGATAGCCGCAGCCGGTCTTCAGATTCGTCGGCCGGCCGTCTTTGTCGCGCTTCGAATGGTAACAGCGCTTGACATACTTCACCGCGTCGTCAATCGCTTTCTTCGGGATGTCGATGCCGGCGTTCTTGGCGGCGCGCAAGGCGATCAACTGCCACACGGTCACCGAAAGATCCGAATCGCCGGAATGCGGTTCATAGCGCCAGCCGCCGTAATGACTCCAGTTCTTCGGCTGCTTCCGCTTCTGAGCCCAGAGAATCAACTCGACACACTTCTCCAGCCGTTGGCGGATCAGGGCGTCCTGTTTCTCGTCATTGCCCATGCCGACCATTTCCGCCAGCATCAGCGTGATGATGCCGTGCCCGTACATCCGGCTGCCATCCCGACCGCCGGCGTAGTTGCCGTTGTGATAGCGGTCCTCGTGCACGACATAGTCGATTGCCTTTTTCATCGCCTTCCCTTCGGGGGTCGGGTCATCCGGCATGTGGCCGGCCGCCGCCAGCGCCATAACCGACAAAGCGGTCGTCGCAGTCTTATACTTGTTGTCGTGAATCGAGCCGTTTTTCTGCTGCCGCCCCAACAGATATTTCATCGCCTTGTCGACGGACTTCTCAACCATGTCCGGACCCTCGGCCCGCAACGGCAGGACTGCGACGATCATGCTCAGGACCAATAGCGCGAGTTTCAATCTCAAAGCTCGAATCCCAAATCTGAAATTCATCTTCAGTCCTCCTTCCGCGAGCGTTCGGCGATAACCTTGAAGTAGGAACTGACCTGACCGCGATACTGCTCCGGCACCGCTTCGCGCTGCGCGTCTTTAAGATCGCGCGCAAGTTGCTTCGGCAGTTTGTTCCAATCCGTGTCGCGTTTGAGATCCGCCGCAACCTTCTCCGTGCTCTTCGTCTCGGACGGCGCCGCATTGCCCGCACCGGGCTGGGACAATCCCTCGTTGCGCTGCTGCGCCATGGCCTGTGACTTGGCCTGGGCGGCCTGCGACATCGCCTGCTGCGCCTGGGCCACCGCCTGTTCGGCCTGCTGTTGTGCCTGCTGCGCTTGCCGGGCCTGCTCACTCTGCTGACCTTGCTGCTGCTGGCCCTGCTGCTGGCCCTGCTGCTG
>CAYLNH010000158.1:4357-16560 GCA_964384625.1 uncultured Lentisphaerales bacterium | reverse complement strand
GACTCTTGAAAGTCTCTCAAAATGTGAAGTTATTTCCGCGCGGACCCTTAGCCTGAACGAGGCCTTGTGGAGCACCTTCAGCGCTCGGATTCTGGGGGCGACTGCAGGGACCTGGGCCGTTGACCCAGGCTAAGTTGTTGCCGACCCGTTGGGCCTCTGAAGGAAGTCCTGAGGCTAAGCTTAACGGTTTCAAGAATTACCAACCCAGGCCGATGGCCTGGGCTTCATCAATGTCGACCCGTTGGGCCTTTGAAGGAGGTCTTGAGGCTAATCGTAACGGTCTTGCAGCACACAACCCTTCCACCGCCTGCCGCGAGCCTTAAAGCCCGGGCAATCCGTGGCGGAAAGACTTCCGCCGAGAGCATCTGGGAGGCGAGTCAGCCGCAGGCGTACGGCGCGCTGGAGACTGCTTTGCCTCGCTGTGAGGATCGCCGGGTCTGGGACTAATACGGCACCATTGAGGTGGAGTAACTCAAGGTAATGCTGTCTTCCGGACCATGCATGCCGACATGGCCGTCGACAAATGTGACCATTGCCTTGCCGTTGACGCCGTCAGTACTGCGATGATAGGAACCGAAGGCGTCGAGAATCGGGGGGCCGGGAGGATGGCTGACGCGGAAATCCGGATCATCCAGGGGACAACTGCTGAACCCCGTTTTGTCCTCCCAGGAGTTGCACTCGGTAAACAGCATGACTCCCTCGGGTTTCGGCACGCCGTCCAGCCGCGCCGCGAAATGGACCCGCCTCTGATTGCCCCAGGGGCCATTTGCACAACCGCCGCCCCAGTTCAACCCCAGGTGTGTGTTCATGGGATAGGTCCAGTTGGGTTGTTCGCCGGTGTGATGGCAGGAGTTGGCATTGACATTGCCGGCATTCAGGTGTGTGAAGCTTGAGAACGAGGGGCAGACATAGACGCGCCGGTCGTTGACGTACGGCCACAACTGCCCGTCTTCAATGCTCGCTTCGGATTCCCGGTGATACATGCACTTGCTGTAGGCGTAGCGTTTGATCCACCACTTGGCCGCTGCCGGCAGGCCGTCGTGATCGTCGGCATACATGATCTGCGCCAGATGCAACTGCTTCGTGTTCCCGGTGCAGGCTGCCACTCTGGCTTCTTCGCGGGCGCGCCCGAGCACCGGCAACAGCATGGCGGCCAGGATCGCGATGATGGCGACGACGACCAGAAGTTCAATCAGGGTAAACGATCTGCGATTCTTCATGTTTCTTTATCCCCGCTTCGCTGTTTCGCTATCCTGGGCGTGCCTGTTCTGCTGCTGCATCGTCTTCGACGCATTGTGGTAATATGCCGGATTTGCGCGAAAAGTCAATCGATTACGGGTTCTTGTAAAACCACATTCGCGGCTGCGGCGCCAGACCGTAAACGGTGTTGTCGTCGGGATCGGCCTGCTCTACATGGCCGTCGACGAAGACCACCGAGCCCGTGCCGGTATAGCCGTCATCGGAGCGGTGAAAGGACGCGATGCTGTCCTGGACCCGGCCCGCGACAGTCTTGTAGGAAACCCGCCAGTCCGGATCGTCCAACCCGAGCTTGTAGCGGTCGAAAACGTCCTCCCAGGTGTTGTTTTCGGCGAACATGCCGGTCAATTCGGGACGCCGCACATCTCCCAGGCGGACGCCGAAGGTGATCTTCTTGTAGTTGATGTTGACCCAGTCCGGCGTGTACAGGACCCCTTGCCCGCTGTAGGTGTTGTGGCCCAGATACGAGTTGAAGCTGTAGTTGAAAATCGGCTCGACGTCCGTGTGCGTGCAGCCGATTGTCTTCAGCGCGTTCAAATGCAGGAACTGGTGAATGGACGGACAGACATAGAGCGATTCGTCCATGCTGTAGGGGAACAGCGAGCCGCCGGGAATGTCGGCAACGTCCGGACGATGCCAGGAATGCGGGTGCGTCGCACCGTCCCAGGGGCCGACGTAGATCCATTCCTTGCCGGCGGCCGGGACGCCGTCGTAGTCGGCGGCGTAGATGTGCTGGGCCAGGCCGAGTTGGCGGATGTTGTTCATGCAAACGGCGATTCTGGCGGTCTCGCGGGCGCGGGAGAGCGCCGGGAGCAACAGGGCTGCGAGGATCGCAATGATCGCCACCGCGACCAGCAGTTCGATCAGGGTGAAGCAGGCTTTGGCAGGTTTCATAGTCGGTCCCTATTCGCGATGACGGGTGGTCGTGCAACCCCGTCCCGTTAGTGCAATAGGAGGTCCCAACGATCGCTTTGCAAGTGCAAACGCAAAATTTATGCACTCGGGTGCAATAAGCTGAGGCGGAGCGTGGGGGAGGATGATTTGCTTTGGCCGCGGATTACGCAGGAGCGCGGATAGGCGAGGTCTTGCCTTCCGATGTAGCGCGGGCCTCTGTCCCGCGTTCCTCCGACCTCCGTGGCAGTGAGGGGAACACGGGACAGAGGCCCGTGCTGCGACCGGAAGGGGAACACGGGACAGAGGCCCGCGCTGCGACCGGAAAGGGAACACGGGACAGAGGCCCGTGCTGCGACCGAAAGGGCCGACTCAGGGATCAGCGCAAACGAAATCCGTCCAATCCGTCCAATCTGTCCGATTCCACAAAAGAAAAGCGCCGGACCAAATGGTCCGGCGCTTTCAAAAGGTATGCTTGCTTCCGAGAGCTAGATCAGCTCGGCGATCTGCACCGCGTTCAGGGCGGCGCCCTTCAGCAACTGATCGCCGCAGCAGAACAGCGCCAGGCTGTTCTCGCCGCTGATATCGTAGCGGACCCGGCCGACGGCGACATCGTCTTTGCCGGTGACGTCGAGGGGCATCGGGAAGCGGTTGTTTTCGCGGTCGTCGATGACCTCGACGCCCGGGGCCCGGCGCAGCGCGTCGAGCGCCTCTTCGACAGTGACTTTGCGTTCCTGCTCGATCACGATGGCTTCCGAGTGCGCCCTGGGGATGGGCACCCGGATGCAGGTCGGGCAGATCTGGATGCTGTCGTCGTGCAGCATTTTCCAGGTTTCGTTAACCATCTTCATTTCTTCTTCGACGTAACCGTTATCGAGCATGCTCGAGTTATGGCTGAAGAGGTTGAAGGCGCACTGATAGGGGAGGGCGCTGGGTTCGAACGGTTCGCCGGCCTGCAGCTTGCGGGTCTGGTCTTCGAGCTCGGCCAGGGCCTGGGCGCCGGCGCCGCTGATACTCTGATAGGTACTGACGATGATGCGCTTGAGCGGCGCGATGTCGTGCAGCGGTTTGAGCGCGACCAGCATGATGATGGTCGTGCAGTTGGGGTTGGCAATAATGCCCTTGTGCTGTTTAATGTCTTCCGGGTTGACTTCCGGGACGACCAGCGGGACGTCATCGTCCATGCGGAAGGCGCTGGAGTTGTCGATGACAACGGCGCCGGCTTTAACGGCCGAAGGAGCGAACTCCTTCGAGCGACTGCCGCCCGCGCTGAAGAGCGCGATGTCAATGTTCTCGAAGGAGTCATGCGTCAGTTCTTCGACCGCGATTTCCGTGCCCTTGTACGTCAGTTTCTTGCCGATGGAGCGTTTGGAAGCGAGCAGCTTCAGGCTCTTCACGGGGAACTGGCGGTTTTCGAGGGTGTGGATCATTTCAGCGCCAACGGCGCCGGTGGCGCCGGCGATGGCTACATTGTACTCGCGGCTCATTTGGTGTATGACTCCTGAAGGTTTGAACCGTGAACGGTTTGCTTCGCCGCCGGCCAGAGTGGCGGCGAAAAGAGCGCGGGTACTGTATGCAAAGCTTTTGCCAAGTCAAGGTACCCCGGTGATTTCTCCATCGACGACGATGACTCACGCTCGATTTTGCGGTTTCCCATTTGGCATTGCGCCGCTGCAGCGCTAGTGTATCGTCCCATGAATCCGAGGCGTGATTCCGCGCCTTTTCGCGCTCTCTGCTTCGTCAGTCGCGAACCACGACATTCCCATCGCTTTGGCTCAACTGCCTGGCAGAGCAGCGAAGATCCAGCGGAATCACTTATGCTCCCGGATTTCCGGGACGACACACCAGCCTGATTCATTCAGAAACCTTCTGCTGCGAGCCGTTATTGCCCGCGATCTCAAGCAGTTCCAGACGCTGGCGACCGGCTTGCGACTGCACGCTGGTGATCTCGCGCCCACGGGCGGCTCTGCCGCCGCGGCGGACAGGCAGCAGAAGGCTGATGGATGATTCAAACCAGGTTTCGTGCCGTGTCGGCCGTGGCGGCCGGCCGGTCAATGGAGGCAGAATGTTGGAGGCGTCAATTCCCGTGCAACTGGATGTGGTCCCACTGCATTCGGCACCCCTGATTGAGAACGAACGGGACGGCTCGGTTCTGGTGCTGATCCCGGGCGGTACGTTTGAGATGGGCCCGGCGCAGCACGGCGACCGGAGCCCGGCGCACGCGGTGCGGCTGCCGGCGTTCTATCTGTGCTTGTGCCTGGTCAGCCGGCGGCAGTTCCGCGTCTGGCTGCAGGCTGCGGGCGGTTCTGTTGCCGCCGGCGAATACGGCGTGACGGCCGGCGAAGAGGAGTTTCCCGCGACCGGCGTCAGTTGGTTCGAGGCGGCGGCCTACGCGGCCTGGGCCGGCGGCCGGCTGCCGACCGAGGCGGAGTGGGAGTATGCCGCGCAGGGCTGCCGGCCGTCGCCCGCCGGAGTGGCACGGTTCACGCCGCGGGAGGTGTTTGTCCCGGAGAACGTTTCGCGTTTTGGTGTTCGCCAGCTGAGCGGACAGTGTCTGGAATGGTGTGCCGACGCCTACGACGAGGGGTATTATACGGCGAGCCCGTTGTGGTCGCCGCCGGGCCCGGCCGCTGTGGCGGACGATCCGACGGTGCGCCGCGTCCTGCGGGGCGGCCGCCGGCCCGGCCCCCTGACCCGACGATTCAGTGAACGCCCGGAAGAGCAAAGCGATGATATCGGATTCCGCTATGCAATCGATGTGCCGGAGGAGACCAGGCAATGACGTTGATCGAAGAGTTGAAGGTGCTCCTGAAGGCGCGGATTGCGCTGATCAACATTGTGACCTTCGAGGAAGACCGCCTGCTGGCCGACCTGACGCAGTTGACCGCCGGCCGCGACTGGGCGGCTGAGGCGGGCCTGTACGTCTGGGATCACGCCGACCAGTTCGAGTGTCTGAAGCCGGCGGCGGCCGCGTTCGACGTCGAACAGACCGCTTCCGTCGATACGATTCTGACGGTGATCCAGGAGTACGACGGCAACGCCACGTTTGTCCTGCGCGACTTCCACCACGCCTGGGAAGCCCGCCGTTCGGTCAGCCGGAAGCTGCGTAACCTGCGGCGGCAGTTGGAGGGTACGCCCGGGAAGAACGTGATCCTGCTGACGCCGTGCGCCTGCCTGCCCGACGAACTGCAGCAGGATGTTTACAGCCTGGAGTTGCCGAAACCCGATGCCGACGGTATGGCCGTTCTCCTCGACCAGACCGCCGGCGCCGCCGGCGGTCTCGACGGCATCAGCGACGCGCTGCGGGACCGGATCATCAAGGCTGCCCTCGGGTTGTCGAGCAATCAGGCCACGCGGGTGTTCCGGCTGGCATTGGCCAGCAGCACGGACGGCCGCCTGGACGAGACCTGCATGGACCTGATTACAGCCGAGAAGTGCCGCATCATCCGCGAAAGCGGCGCCCTGGAGTTCTATCCGTACACCGAGTTGGAACAGAACGTCGGCGGCCTCGACGTATTGAAACAATGGCTGCGCGAGCGTTCCAGTGCGTTCACCGAGGAAGCCGCCCGCTACGGCCTGGACCGGCCCAAGGGCCTGGCGCTCATCGGCATTCCCGGGACCGGCAAGAGTCTTTGCGCCAGGCTGGCGGCGGGCCTGTGGCACATGCCGCTGCTGCGGCTTGATATGGGCGCTGTTTTTGAAAGTCTGCTCGGCCATACTGAACGCAATCTGCGCGATGCCATCCAGATTGCCGAACTCGTGTCGCCCAGCATTCTCTGGATCGACGAGATCGAGAAGGCCTTTGCCGGTAGCCAGGGCGACCGCGGCACCGCCACCCGGGTGCTGGGGTCTTTCCTCACCTGGATGCAGGAACGCACGCGCCCGGTCTTTGTGATCGCCACGGCCAACAACATCGACGAACTCTCCCCCGAACTGCTGCGGCGGGGACGGTTCGACGAGGTCTTCTTTCTCGACCTGCCGACGCAGGCCGAGCGGCGCGAGATCATCTCGGTCCATCTGCGGCAGCGCGGCTATCACCAGGTGGCGCAACGCTTCGACCTCGATGCCCTGGCGGAGCGCACCGAGGGATTCGTCGGCGCTGAACTGGAAGCGGTCGTGCGTGACGCCATGTTCCCGGCCTTTCAGGACGGGCAGCGGGAATTGGAGACCGGGGATCTGGAGAAGGCGATTGGCGAACTCGTACCGCTGGCGAAGTCGCACGGCCGGGTCGTGCAGCATTTGCGGCAGTGGGTGATCAACGGACTCGCCCGCAACGCCTCGCAGGTGGGCGCAACCGAAGAGGTCACCGTCGAGGAATTTCTCAAGGATGCTTCCGATGATCCGTTCTTCGGCAGTATGTTGAACTGATTGCGGCGCCGCCGTCGGCACAAGCCAGAATCTGATCCCGAATCGGGACCCAAGCTCGCCGGGTTTATTCATGCACTTCCGTCTTGATTGCTGTATCGCTCCGGTTCTCATCCTCCTCGTCGGCTGTAACGAGCAACAGCCGCGTCCACGCCCGGCCCCGCCGCCGGAACCCCGTCGCACCCTTCGCCTCGTCACCTATAATGTCCTGGCGGACCGGCGCCACGCCGACGCCCGCTTCCCGGCGCTGATCAGAGAGATCAAAACTGCCGACCCGGACGTCGTCGCCTTGCAGGAGTGCACCCCCGAATTCCTCAAGGCGCTGCAGGCGGATGCGGCTTTCAAGGACTTCGACATCGCCGGGCCGCCGGACACCCCAGTTCCCTATCGCGGACTTTGTCTCCTGGCGCGACTGCCGCTCCGGCAGGTCACCGCGAAGCCGCTCACGAGCAAACAGAGCCGGGGCGTGCTGCTGGCGGATCTCGCGGTCAACGGGCGAATCATGCGCCTGGCCGTCGTCCACCTCGACAGTTTTCTCGAACTGCACGCCGAACGCACACAGCAACTCAAGGAGGTCCTGGCGCTGTTGGCCGGGGCCGACGACCAGGTCCTCCTCGGCGACTTCAATTTCGGCGACGGCGAGCAGCCTGAAAGCAAGGTCCTGCCAAACAGGTTCCGGGATGCCTGGGTTTCCCTGCATCCCGGCAAACCCGGCTACACCTGGGACATGGAGAAGAGCAGCATGGCCCGGGCCGGCGCTTTCCCGGGCGAGTCCAGCCGCCGGTTGGATCGCGTTCTGGTCGCCTCGCCGAAGTGGCAACCGGGGGCGGCGCGGATCATCGGCGACCGCGAGATCGCGAAGGGCCTCTTCCCGTCCGATCATTTTGGACTGGTTGTCGAACTCTCCCGGCAGAAGTGATCAACGAAACAATCGTTTGTCGTAACTGTCATCTTTGGTCGGAGTGATCCAGGTGAATGGCGGCCGCAACGGCGTGGACGTGGATTGTCAGGGGCTGAAGGTAGGTTTCGAAGGCGGATGACGAGAGCAGGAAGATACACATAGATGACTCATGAGTGTCCATTCTGCGGGGCGGAAGCGGAGAGTTTGGTCTGCATTGACGGGCAGGATTGTTGCGTTGTGTGTCGCGACCTTGTGGTGCAGAAACTGCGCGAAGGATTGGAGAAAGATGACGGTCGGCCAAAGCGATCAAGTTTGCTGAAGCTTATGACTGTCGGTGCCGTCGCATTCTACACGCTTGCCGGGAGTGTGACCTTCACCGGAGGCATTCTTGGTCGTACGGACGCGGTATGGGTTAACCTTGTCGTATTCGCCATCTGTCTGTTCGGGGTGTTTTTTCAGCTCTTTGGCGTGTTCCGTGGTTCAAGGTTGGCACTCTTCCCGGCCGTGCTGATGAATCTGGGCCTTGGCTTATCGACGACCATCGCGTTCGCGAGATTGACCTTCGAGTTTTATCAGTTGGCTGCGAAATCGGGAGCCACGATGTTTGTCGTGATGGGCCTGATTCTCTTCCCGGTGCTTACGGCCCTGGGGGCCGTTACGGTTGGCAGCATTGCTCCGATCTGGGCGTATGACAGGAAGCTTCGGCAGTACCGGCGGCGAATGAAGGAATCGGGCGGGTCTGTGGGCCGGAATGACCAGTAACGAATGCCCAAGCGCTTGCAGTTCTTCGCCCTTTGCCAATCTTAAATCAAAAATCTGAAATCTTAAATCAAAAATTCCCTTGCACCGGCCCACAACTCTCTCTATACTGGTTCAACGACCTTGCGTCCAACGGAATGGAGGCCTGCGGGCGCGCAACACGGTCAGTAAAAGGAGGCGGCATCATGTCCCATTTTTCCACCATCAAAACCCGTATCCACGAGCAGCAGTTGCTCGAGGAAACCCTCACCAAGCTCGGCTATAAATTTGAGGTCGGCGAACAAGTCCTGACCAATTGCGAAGGCGATGAGACCCAGAGCGTGGATCTCGTGGTCGACGTCGACGCCGGCGACCACAAGATCGGCTTTCAACGGCTGGCCGACGGCACCTTCAACATTGTGGCCGACTGGTGGCGCATCGAGAAGCAGACCGGAGTGACCGAACAGAAGTTCGTCGGCTTCGTGAATGTCGGCTATGCGCAAGCCGCATTGAAGCGCGAAGCCAAAGCGCACGGCTACATCATCGAGGAAGAGAAGGTCCTGGCCAACGGCGAGGTCGAGCTGGTCGTCAGCGAACCGGTCTGATTGGTCATTGACGAAGTCTCTGAGCGAAGTCGAAGGGGTCATTGGCTGGAGCCCCAACGGGGCGAATTGATACAGCCCAGGGCGATGTCCTGGGACAGACGACACCGACACACACAGCCCTGAAGGGGCGGATTAACCGATATGAAGAAAATGCGTATCCGGATTATGCGTGACGGCAGAACCGAGTTGCGGGTGGAGGGCGCTGTGGGCGCCGAGTGCGAGGAGTTCACCAAGGCGTTCGAGCAGGCGGTTGGCGAGACGGTGCAGCGGGAGTACACCGAGGCCTACTACCGCGACCGGGTGGAGTTACGTGATGAGGTGGACGAACGTTTGTGATCCGGGTCCTTCCCGATGCCTGCGGCGGCGCCGGCGGCAGGGCATGGCCGGCTCGCACCCGGCGTGATCCGCAGGCTCTTGCCATTTCGCCGAATCAACCGCATTGTTTAGCTTGTGTTGGTGCTGTTGTGCCTCCCTGTGCTGCTGTAATCCCCAGGAACCTTGCCGGAGCCGTGAATGGCCGATCCTGACGCAAAACATAACGAGCCGGAAGACGACAAGGTCATTGAGACCCAGCTTCCCACGTCGCGGCAGCGATTCGAAGAGTTCAAGAGGCGGCTGAAGCGGGAGCACGAGAAGAAGAAGGAAGAGAAGCGCGAGCGCCGGGAGGAAAAGCGCCGGGAGAAAGAACGCAAGCGCCGCGAGGAATCCGGACTGCCGCCGCTGGCCGACGGAGCTTCCGCGGGGGAGGGCAGCGGATCCGCGTCTGACGCAGCGGAAGCGAAGCGGTCCGACGCGCCGGCCGGCGAGGCGTCCAGGGATAAGGACAAACCAAAGGTCGGCCGCAAGGAGTACCTGAAGCAGTTCTGGGATTGGCTGCGGCCGTATCGGTGGGGCTTTTTCCTGCTCTTCCTGTTGTCCGTCATCGGTACCGGTACGGGGTTGATTCAGCCGTTGTTCGGCCGGCATATCGTCGACAATATCATCCTCACTGAAGCCATCGAGTCCCACGAAAAATACATGCAGGTCGGCGTTGTCGTCCTGTTGATGGTGGTCGTCGCGCTGTTCGGTCAGTTCACCGGGATCTACCGATCGTACCGGATGATGCTGCTGAACTCCAAGATGATGGTGCGCATCCGGCGTCGGCTGTTCAATAAGATGGTGCGCCTGTCGCTGAAATCCCTGACCGACATGAAGGTCGGCGGCGCCATTTCGCGTCTGTCCAACGACGTCAACGCCATGGGCAGTCTGGTGCAGATGGCCATTATCACGCCGGGGATCGCCGTCATCCAACTGACGGCTACTCTGGCGATTGTGTTGACCATCAACTGGCGCCTGGCGTTGGCGGCGATGACCGTGCTGCCGTTTATGGCGGTCGTCAGCTACTGGTGGATTAAGAAAGGGCGGCCGATGTTCAAGGCGGTGCACGAGGATCGCGCCTTGGTCAGCGGGCGCCTGACGGAAACGTTCAGCGGCATTCGCGTTGTGCGCACCTTCCGGCGCGAGCACAAGGAGGAACAGGACTACACCCTCGGGCAGCACACGATCGTTCGTAAAAGCATCTTTGCGCATATGCGTCTGCTGCTGATCGACATGGCCTGGATGCTGGTCATGTCCGGCAGCGGTCTGCTGGTGATCAGCGCCGGTGCGCTGCTGGTGATTCACGACGCCGGCAACCCCGATCTCGCGGCGGCCGACCGGACCACGGTCGGCGACATCTTCGCGTTCCAGGCGTACACCTTCATGGTGCTGCGTCCGGTCTACATGATCATCAACACCTTGAGCCAGCTGCAGAATACGCTGGCATCCATGGAGCGCGTGATGGAGATCCTCGGGCAGGAGATCGACAAGCCGGACAGACCGGGCGCCCAACCTGCGCCGGCGGCCATTGAGGAGCTCGAGTTTGACAATGTGACCTTCGGCTACGACCCCGAAAAGCCCGTCGTGCACGAGCTCAACGTGAAAATCAAAGGACGCACCACGGTTGCGTTGGTTGGTAAGAGCGGCGCCGGCAAGACGACCGTGACCGATTTGCTCGCACGGTTCCACGATCCGCAGTCCGGCTGTATCCGGCTGAACGGCGTCGACCTGCGCGATCTGAAACTGGCAACCTACCGCAGCCTGTTGGGCATGGTGCAGCAGGAGGTCTTCCTGTTTGACGGCACGGTGCGCGCCAACATCGCCTACGGCATGCCTCATGCCGCGGATGAGGCCGTCATAGAAGCGGCAAAACGCGCCAACGCCCACGAGTTCATCGTCGAATTCGAGAATGGCTACGACACTGTGGTCGGCGAGCGCGGCGTCAAACTCTCCGGCGGCCAGCGGCAGCGTCTGAGCATCGCCCGCGCCTTCCTCGCCAACCCGAAGATCCTCATCCTCGACGAAGCCACCAGCAATCTCGACACGGAGAGCGAGCAACTGATCCAGGACTCGCTCAAGGAACTGATGCGCGATCGCAACACCTTCGTCATTGCCCACCGGCTCAGCACTGTTACATACGCCGATCAGATCGTCGTGATGGACGAAGGCCGCATTATCGAGACCGGCACCCACCGTGATCTGCTCGACCGGAAGGGCGCCTACTACGAGATGATCGAACGCCAGCGCAAGCTGACTCTTTAGAGCATTTCTCGCAAGACTGTAGCCACTGCACGTTTGGGTTTGTGCCACGCCTTCAGCGTAGACATCCGTTTCTCAACAAACCTGGCCAGGCCTGCGGCCAGCCCCAGGCTAACATCCTTCATGCCTGCAGCGTGAGGAAAGCGGCGACATCATTTGCGAAAACGCTGTAGCCGGCGCCGGCCGCCGCGAAAAGATGCCCCGGCTGTGCCGGCAGGCGGGAGATGGTTCGTGCTGCGGGCAGCAGGATTGCAGGTTGATCCGCCCGACCGGCGTTACCCTACTTCCCGTCGTAGATGCATTGCGGGTCATTGGGCGTATAGACAAACAAGCCTTCGCCGTCGACGGTCTCCACGTGGAAATCGAAGAACAGGGCGTTGGCCCGGAACCCATGGCGCATGGACAGATCGCGATTCGGGACGTTGGCGTAAATCCCCGACTGCCGTTTGCAGTCGTCCGGCTCGCCGAAGCCGTCGGCGCCCATCGCGGCGCGCATCGATTCGTAGGTGTAATCGGGACTGCGCTTCATGCTGTCCAGCATGGCGGCTTCGGCGGAACGATCGCGCAGATAGCGGTCCACCTTGAAGGGCACGCCGCTGCGGGTGGCGGACGGATAGCTGAGATAGCTGGATGATCCGTAGACCATGCCCACTGTCCCGAGGTGTACGGCGCCCGGCCACCAGGGGTGCTCGCCCAGCGTTTTCGCGGTAATCCGCTGCGGCATGTACTTCGTCTCCGGGCAGTAGAGCAGTTCGTCGCTGTTCAGCGAGCCCTCGTAGATCAGTGTCGTCCACCACATCTGATCGACATTGTTGCCGGGGCCGTACCAG
>CAYLNH010000158.1:0-4347 GCA_964384625.1 uncultured Lentisphaerales bacterium | reverse complement strand
CCATTGGCGGAAATAGTGGCAACTTGCGAGATTTCCGTACCAGATATAGATGGGCGGGAACATGCCGCTGTCCGTTTCGTACAGACTCAGCGCCTGTCCGAGCTGCCGCATGTTCGAGATGCAGGTAACCGTCTTCGCGTTGTGCTTGGCGCGGCTCAGCACCGGCAACAGCATCGCCGCCAGAATCGCGACAATGGCGATGACAACAAGAAGCTCGATCAAAGTAAACCGATTGTGTTTCATGACGTCAGACTCCCTTCGTCCCAGCGGAGTATAAGCCGCGGCGCCATCCTTTCCAAGTGGAATGGCCATGTGCCCGTAAGGCGTTGGTACGTGCTCGATGAGATACGTTTCGCTATCAGACGAAAAGATGCCGCCTCGCCGGAATGGTCTTTGGCCTGCGGGGCCTCGACGGTGCGGCGTTTCAGGATCGGTTCGCTATGCCTGCCGTGATACGGGCGTGCGATCGGATTCCTGCTCGCCGCGAAGAGACTCGGAGCTGAGCTTGGGGAGTACCTATTCCGCCTTCAGTTCAGCCGCCGCACCACTGACACTTCCCCGGCACAGCCAGAACGTTTTTGCCCCCGAATCATTCTGAGGGCGATGCCCGGGCTACGTTGTACAACTGCGTTGCCCTTGGCTCCGGGAAGGCGCCTTCAGGATGGGGAAACTCGATGAAACGGTTGAAATCGACAGTCGCTGACCAGCAGGATTTGTGTCTAAACGACAGCACAAGGCCGGTGGCCAGGTCCCGTGGGCTGCGGAAGTTCTCCCTCCTCTAAACTACCCACTACCCACTACCCATTACTCTCCGCCAGCCAGGCTTCGGCTTCCTCTGCAGTGGTGAATACCATCACCTGCAGCGTGCCCATGTCCATCTGGGCAAAGGCTTCGCCGATAATCCGGCGACGCAGGGCCTGCGGCACGACGAAGGCCCACTTGGCGCCGGCGCGGCGCCGGGCGTATTCTTCCAGAATCTGGCGCCAATCCGTCAGCATCGGTGGGCGCAGCACCGGTTCCGCATCGTCGACGTCAATCGTGATGATGGCATTGTAGGTCGGCTGGAACGCGTCATCGCGCCACAGCCGCTGGATGTACTCCATCAAGTCGGTTGGACTGATCTGCTCGGTGATACGGGCGCATACAAGTGCGCGTTCACAGTCTATGGTATATTCGATCATTGCGGCCTCGCACAACAGTGTACCCACCTGAGAAGAGTCTAAGTCAATCGCGGGTCGCGTCAACACCTTTGCATTCGATCAAAACGTTGTAAATACTGTCGCCCGACAACCGGAGACATTCCCGTCGGCGAAAAAGTGAGCCGGCCCCGGGCGGAACAGCCGCATTTGTCCTTGTCATCAGCGATTGGGCACGTAGGCTGAACCGTGTCGTAACGCCCGGAATGACCACTCGCCCGACCGTCGTACTTCATGCGTTGCGCCGCCGTCGGGCTTGATGACGTCCTCGGGTTGATTGGAACTGCTGAAGGAACGATCACGTGACTGAATTGCCGAATCTCGTATACATCCTCTGTGACGACCTGGGTTATGGCGATGTAATGTGCAACAACCCGGATCGCTGCAAGATCGCCACGCCGCATCTCGACAAACTCGCCGGCGAAGGCATTCGCTTCACGGACGCGCATGCGTCTGCCTCGGTCTGTACGCCCTCGCGCTACAGCATTCTGACCGGCCGCTATAACTGGCGCAGCCGGCTGCAGCGTGGGGTGATCGGCGAGAACTCCGACAACCTGATCGCCGAAGACAAACTCACCGTTCCGGCGTTTCTCAAGCACTCCGGCTATCACAGCGCCTGCATTGGTAAATGGCATCTCGGCTACAATTACACCGACGATGACGGCAATGTGGTTGCGGTCCCGGTTGCGAACCCGACGGAGAATAACGTCTACAACTCGGCCGGGATCGAGCCGGGAACGAACGTATTGGACGGCCCCGTCAGCCGCGGCTTCGATTATCATTTCGGTTTCCATCGTGCCCGGACGATGAGCACGGTGCTGGAAAACGAGAGGATCATCGAGGAGTTGCGTACGGATGCGATGCTGGGCACGCTTGGCGACAAGGCCTGCGCGTATATCGCGGAACGCGCGGGGGAACCGGACACGCCGTTCTTCCTGTATCTGCCGCTCAACTCGCCGCACGGTCCGATTGCGCCGTCGGCAGAGTGGCAGGGCCGCAGCGCAATCGGGCCGTACGGCGATTTTGTCATGGAAACCGACCATGTTGTCGGCCGCGTGATGACCGCGCTCGATGAACACAGGCTGGCTGCGAACACATTGGTCATCTTCACCAGCGACAATGGTTGTTCCGGTCCATGTGCTGATGCGCCGTCGTTAGTGAAGAACTTCGGACACTATCCCAGCGGCTGTTTCCGGGGCTACAAAGCCGATATCTGGGAGGGCGGCCACCGCATCCCGTTCTTTGCCCGCTGGCCGGGGCGCATCAGGCCGGGCACGACCTGCGCCGAGATGATCTGCCTCGGCGACCTGATCGCGACCTGCGCCGAAATCACGGGGGTCGATTTGCCGGCGGACCAGGGCGTCGATTCCGTCAGCTTCCTGTCGCTGCTGGTCGAGACAGAGAAGAAGCCGACGCGTGATTTCATCATTCACCACTCGATCAACGGCAAATTCTCAATCCGCAATCAGACGTGGAAGCTGGAACTGTGCCCGGGTTCCGGCGGCTGGACCGGGCCGCGGGACAAAGAAGCATTTGCCCAGGGACTCCCTGAACGGCAGCTTTACAACATGACCGACGACCCTTTTGAGACGACGAACCTGGTCGAGGAACAGCCGGACGTTGTCGCGGAACTGACGGCATTGTTGGTCCAAACGATTGACAACGGCCGTTCCACGCCGGGGCCGCGACAGCAGAACGACGTCGACATCGACATGCTGAAGAAAGACTATCTGGACAACGAGGGCGGCGGTGATGGACATTCAAGTTGAGCTTGAGCGACTGAAGCTCCGGGTTGCCGAGATGGCCGCCGCGATGCCGTTCGGCATCATCGGCGGAATGAGCGCCGACTACACCCGGGCACCCGCCGAGGCGGGCGGCGAGACGTTTGAATTCACAGTCTCGATCGATCCGTTCAGTGAGTTCCAGGAGGTGGTCAGCCACACGTTTGCGTTTCGCCGTGACGGCGACGGCTTCAAGGACATCGCGTTTCGGGAGCACAGCGCCTTTGAGCGGCTGCCGGACTTGCCCGCGACCGACGCGGGCGCCGCCGAGTTAACTGCCGGCCTGGCGGCCTGGCTGGAGCGTGTCTGCCCGCGGCCGCCCGCAACGCCGGCGGGTGATGACAACCCGGCTGACAGCTGCCGGGAATGACGGAAATGCCCGATGGCGGGGCAGACCGCGCGGGATGCGACGGTAACGGGCGGGGTCGTTGCGTACTGTCAGACTGCGCCGCGGCCGGGCGGTCTCCCGCTGCTGCGGCAAATTTGCCTTTTTGGCTGGTTATTCGCCGGTTGATGCGTCAAATTAGCAGGAGATGAATGAAGCTCACAGAGACGATTTGTTTTTAGCGACTGTGGAACGGTGAACAAGGAGACCGGGACGATGTGCAGGTGTTTCAGCTTTGCAGTGATGATCATGCTGTGTCTGGCGGGATCGGCGGTTCAGGCCGGCGCCGTGGTAACGAGAAACGGCAAGGTGACGATTGGCCCGGCCAGGCGTGACGGCAAAGATGTGCTGGTGAAACTGAAGTACGGCGTCATGCGATACAAGGAGGATAAGATCCTGTGGGCCACGATCTCGTCCAGAGTCCGTTCGCGCTATACCGCCGGCAAACTTGCCCTGAAACAGAAGAATCTGCGGGCCGCTGAAATCCTCTTTCGCGCCGCTGCAGAACAGGAGACGGCAAACCGGCAGGCGGCGCGGCAGGAACTTAAGCGGCTGGCGGAGATGAAGAAGTCGCGAAGAGAGCGGCGCGATCTTGAGGAACTCGAAGGCACGGAAGTCGCGGCGACGGATGAACCGGAAGACGAACCGGAAGAGAAGAAAGAAGTCGACCTCGAGTCCAGCGCCATGTACCAGGCAACCAAAGGCGATCTGGTCGCGGTCAAAGGGAAATCGCTGCGGCGCTACGACGCCAAGGATCTGGGCGGCGCTGAGTTCTATGCGTTTTACTACTCGGCCAGTTGGTGCGGGCCGTGCCGGGCGTTTACACCGAAACTGGTCAAAGCCTACGAAGAACTGAAGAAAGAGCACGGCGACCGGTTCGAACTCGTCTTTGTCTGCTTTGATCGCTCGGAAAAGGCCATGGAAGATTACATGCTTGACAGTACCGAGTTCTTCGGTCATTTCTTCTCTCGTAAGATGGCGGCCT
>CAYLNH010000157.1:0-16622 GCA_964384625.1 uncultured Lentisphaerales bacterium | reverse complement strand
GGCTTCGGCGCTCAAGAGGGTGCGGGATCTCTATGCGGACCGCGAAGGGCAGTGATCGAGGGCTTACGACCCGGCGTGTAATGCCTTCGTCATGGGCGGCGCGCTGCGGTTGCCTGCTGCAACCGGCCGGCGGAGGTCATTTTGCCGGGGACTTGCTTTGAGGCGGATCGGGCTGTAACTTTGTCCTTAAAGGTGTGAGGTATTGCCATGGCCCGAAAGAAGACGACGGCGCGCAAACGCAAGCGCGCCCGCATTTCGCATCGCGAACGGATCCTGAACGAGCTGGAGCGCGAGATCCGGCAGAACTACAAGGTGGGCGCGCGGCTGCCGGCGGAGAGCAAGCTGGCCGAACGCTTCGGCGTCAGCAACATCACGGTGCGCGAGGCCCTGGCGCATCTGGCGGAAAAGGGGATGATCCGGCGGGAACAGGGGCGCGGTAATTTCGTCGAGGACCCAACGGCCGCGCAGCACATCGGCATCATCAACGACCTCGACCTGAGTTCCTTGTTGTGCATGGGCTACTGGTTGCCGCTGACGCAGCATCTGCATCGCTATTTCGAGGGGCAGGGCTACCGCGTGCGGCTGTACATGGGGCACATTGAACCGGGCCAGAGTTTCGCCGGCCGCCAGGTCTCGGGTGAGTTCATTGAAGACGTCGAGAAACAGCGGCTGATGGGACTGGTGGTGCTGGCCGGTACGACGCTGGACGGTTTTGAGAAGAAACTGGCCAAACAGAAGGTGCCGACGATCGGTCATGCCAAGGACGATACCGGGGTGCTGATCGACTATCGCGACATGCTGGGCCGCGGTCTGGAGTATCTGTCAGGGCAGGGCTGCAGACGCATCGGCCTGTTGAACTGGGGGTTGAGCCCCGGCGCCGTCAAGGAGGTGTTTGCGGCGCAGGGCGTGCCGTTCCATGAGGACCTCCTGTATCACTGTCGACAGCTGCATCACACCGGCGCCGGTTTCCAGGAGTTCCTTGATCTCTGGGACGGCGCCAAGGCGAAACCGGACGGCTTGTTCGTCTGTGACGAGATCCTCTTCGGCGGCGCCAGTATGGCCATCCTCCAGCGCCGTCTTTCCGTTCCGGACGAGTTACGCCTCTGCACGCACTTCAACGAAGGCTCGCGGACGTTCAGTCCGTTGCCGCGCGGCGAGGTGCTGGTGTCGTCCCGGCAGGCAGCGGAGATGGTCGGCAGCCTGCTGCTGCGGCAGATTCGCGGCGAGACCGTCACCCCCGGCATCCGCTATCTGCCCCTGAGCGTCGTTGACCGCGCCGGACTGTAGACGGCAATTCCGCGGGCCCGCAACAGCCTGTTCTGCCGGGGCCGGCGGCCCGCTGTGGGATTGCCGCGTTGATCACCAGCTTGCCGGGACGTCCCGAGATGGCGCATGGTTTACCGGTGCCCGGCAGTTTCTCAAAGGCGGGACGCCGCCTTCGGGCGCTCGGCTGCCAAGGTTTCGTTCTTGCGGTACACCCCCGGAGAGACGCCGAAGATCTTGCGGAAGCGGGGGATGAAGTAGTCCGGCCGGGGGTAACCGACGCGGGCGCCGATTTCCGCCACGGTCAGGTCCGTCCGGCGCAGCAGGGCGGCGGCCCGTTCAGCCCGCAGCCGTGCCAGGTAGGCCATCGGCGGCAGACCCATGGCCGCCTTGAACTGCCGGGAAAAGTGGGCCTTGGAGACATGCAGCCGGGCCGCCAGTTCGTCCATGCACCACGGCTGCGCCGTTTCCTGTTCCAGCAGCAGTGCCCCCCGGCGTACCGCCGGCGGCGCCGGCGGCGCCGGACCATGCTGTTGCGTACCGGCGGTTGCCAGTTCCTCGATCAACGCCAGCAGGCTGCCGACCATGCCGGCCTTGCCTGCCGGCGGCGGTTTGCGGCCGTCGCTGACGACCGGCTCCAGCAGGACCCGGCAGCGGCGGTACCGCGCCGCTCCCAGCGACAGCGTCCAGGGACTCATCGGGTCCGTCGGCGGCGGCTGCAGCAGTCGGTTCACAGCCGGATCGTCCCGCAACCACAGGAGGTCCTTGTCGAACAAAGCCGGCAGCACATAGCAGTTGATCAGGTCCAGGTCGACGCAGTTATGGTAGTCGTGATAGGCGCCCGGACGGATCACCAGCGTCTGTCCGGGCGTCAGTGCCGCTTCGCCGGCGCCCGTATACTGGCGGGCGCGACCGCCGACGATGAGGACGATCTCCCAGAAATCATGGTCATGCCGCGGCGGGCCGGTGCGGTGCACGAAGCGATGCACGCGGACCGGCTGCTCGCGGGTCAGCCCCAGGGTCGCCGCCGTCCAGTGTTGTCGGAGTCTCTGGCTCACGCGATATAGCAGGATATAACATTCATTTCGGTCAAACAATACATAAGAATGAGCAGTATACAACAAAAAGATGCGCTTGCCGGGGGAAGCCTGCAGACGTATGGTAAGGGGATGTTCAGAACGGTTTGCGCACAAGAGGAGACTCTGATGGACGTGTTGCGGCGGCGCTTTACCTTGATTGAAATGTTGACGGTGATTGCGATCCTCGCGATTTTGATTGCGATGCTGCTGCCGGTTCTGGCGCGGGCGAAACGGAATGCTTTGCGTACAGTCTGCATCAGCAACCAGCGCGAGTTCGCCTCTGCTCTGTTGTTTTACGCCAACGATTACAGCGGTTCCTTTCCGGGGGACAAAAGCATCTACTTCGACCAAGGTCCGCACACGAGCTGTGTGCAGGGCTACGGCGGCTGCAATCCGATGTTTATCTACAACTGGTTCCGCGACCTGATGATGACGGACTACGGCATGACGAAGGAACTGTTCTATTCGCCCAGCAATCCCCAACGCGTGGCCGGCTATTGGGACGGTTTAGCCTGGCCGGGGAAAGGGACGCCCTGCAATGTCTCCGGGATGGGCTTCGAGCTTTTCACCAACTTGGAACCGGTGGGCGGCATTGTCGGCGGCATGGAGATGCCGACCACGGTGATGACGAGCGAACCCGACATGGTCCTGCTGGCCGACCAGGTGCAGAAGTACGTCTTCGGCGGCGCAAACATCTGGAACGCGACTTCGACGCAATGGGGGCCGCGCCATTCTCACGCCGACAATTCCGGCTTCCCCTACGGCGGTCACCGCGCCTTGGTGGACGGCACGGTGATCTGGCTGCCGTTCGACCAGTACGACCTCGGCAAGTACGTCCGGCCGAGCAACAACGACTGGTGGGAATACTATGCCTGGAGATAATCCCGCGGACGGGATTATCTCTATGGGCTGCGCCCGGAATGGCTGCGCCGCGGCCGGGGCCGAGGCAGCCACGATCCGCGGACGGGATTATCTCTATGGGCTGCGCCCGGAATGGCTGCGCCGCGGCCGGGGCCGAGGCAGCCACGATCCGCGGACGGGATTCTCTCTATGAACTGCGGCAGGAAAGCGGCAATCACTTCCAGCGTGACGGACATGGCTGAGCTCAGCCGGCGACAATTTATTCAGGCTTCTTCGGTTGCGGCCGCCGGGCTCGCCGCCGGCACGCTGGCCGGGACCGACGCCCAGGCCGCGCCCGGCGGGAGGAAGAGGCGTCCAAACTTGCTGTATGTCTTTTCGGACCAGCAGTCGGTGGACATGCTGGGCTGCTACGGCAACGAGTCCATTCAGACGCCGCACCTGGACGCCTTTGCGAAGACGGGCGTCCGCTTCAACCATTGCATCTCGAACTCTCCCGTCTGCACGCCGCATCGCGGGACGCTGCTGTCCGGGCTGCACCCGCTGCATCACGGCGCGTTCTTCAACGATTTGCAGATGCTGCCGGGCAAGGGCAAGTATTTCGCGGAGGTCCTGCGGGACGCCGGCTACCGCACGGGCTACGTCGGCAAGTGGCACCTGTACGGCGGCAACCGGAACCGTCCGGTGCCGAAAGGCCCGCTGCGTTACGGTTTCGACGACTACTTCCTGACCAACAACTGCACGTTGGAGTTCCGCGCCAAGAAGTCCTGGTACTGGGATCACAAGAACCAGCGCCGGCTCTACGAGAAGTGGGAGCCGGACGCGCAGACGGATCAGGCGATCACCTTTCTCAAGCAGTCGGCCGGCAAGAACCGGCCCTGGGTCTTGTTCGTCTCCTGGCATCCGCCGCACAACTGGGGCGGCTACTGGAACTACCACGCGCCGAAGGACGCGGCGAAGCGCTACGATCCGAAGGCGATCAAGCTGCGGCCGACGATCCCGGATACCCCGGGGAACCGCAAGATGCTGCGCGATTACTACGCGCTCTGCAGCAACCTCGACGACAACTTCGGCCGGCTCCTGGACACCTTGAAAGACACAAACGCGCTCGACAACACCGTCATCGTCTATTCCTCCGACCACGGCGACTGCCTGCGCGGCGAGGGCCGGACGAATCTGCACAAATGCCGACCGGAAGCCGACGCCTGCCGGGTGCCGCTGCTGTTGCGCGCGCCGGGGCTCAAGCCGCGCGGCAGCGACCTGTTGGTCAGCACCCTCGACTTGATGCCGACTATCCTCGGGCTGCTGGGCGCCGATGTGCCCGGCACCTGCCAGGGACAGAATCTGGCCGGGGCAATCCGTCGGGGCGACGATGACGTTGTCGACAGCATCCCCCTGTTTATGAGCCGTTACGACCGGGTCGACTGGCGCGGCATCTACACGAAACGCTTTACCTATTCCTTCGGGCCGGACGGCAAACGGTTCAACCGCCTGTACGACCGCGAAACCGACCCGCACGAACAGAGGAATCTCTATGCCGATCCGGCGCAGCGGGAGCTGCGCGAGAAGCTGCACGCGCGGACCCTCGCCTGGATGAAGACGTTCGGCGATCCGAACCTGCCGTACGCCAAGATGCTTCAGGCCGTCGCCAGGCAGCCGGCCAAAGACGGCAGGATGGCCCGTTCCCGCGACGGCTCGCTCAAAGGCCGCCCGGCCGACTTGCTCTCGCGGAAACGCCAGTGAGGCCCGGTTCCGGGCTCGTCTTGACTTTCCTGCTCCCATGATGTCTCGGGTATCGCCGCATCCGCGCCATCCCGACCGTGGCCGAGATTGTCATGTGTCAGTCACGGGGAGTGGCCCCGCGTGCTGCTCTCCTGCCGGTGGTGGGAACGCCGGCAGACGCCACCCCCCGTCAGAGACGCATGACGCGGAGAATACGGGGAAACCGTGACAAGGCAACGGTACGGGATTAGGTTTCGTCCAGGCAAATCCGGGTCGACGGCACGGCGGACAGAGGAGACGCGCAATGGGCCAGCAAATCATTCTTGTCGGCGGCGGTCATGCACATCTGCGGATCGTGTCGCAGGCGGATGACTTCCATGCTGCCGGGGTTGAGCTCATTCTGGTTGATCCGGGGATGTTCTGGTATTCCGGCATGGCCACCGGGATGCTCGGCGGGAGGTATTCGCCGGAGCAGGACACGATCCGGCTGCAGGACCTGTGCGACCGTAACGGCGTCGCCTTTCGCCAGACGCGGGCGGTCGCCCTGGACCGCCACCGGAAAGAGCTGCAGACCGAAGCCGGCGAGACCATCCCCTACGACCTGCTCTCGCTCAACGTCGGCAGCGCCGTGGATACAAACGGGATCCAGGATCCACAGGCAACGGCCTGGGCGGTCAAGCCCATCCCGAAGCTGGCGGAATTGCGGCAGGTCCTTGAAGGCCGGGTGCGGGCCGGCAGGTCCTGCCGCGTCGGCATTGTCGGCGGCGGGCCGGCCGGCATTGAGATCGCCGCGAATGCCGAAGCGCTGTGCCGCGACGCCGGCGGCAAGCCGGCCGTCACCCTCCTGCATCGCGGCGAACATCTGGCGCCCGGGTTTCCGCCTGACGCCGGCAGGAAACTGCAGGAGATCCTGGCGGACCGCGGAATCGAGGTCCGCTGCGGCGTGCGCGCGGTTGCCGTGACCCGCCGGGGCGCTGCCGTGGCGGTTCGAACGGGCGACGACCGGACCTTGGCCTTCGATCAGGTCGTGCTGGCCACTGGATTGATCGCGTCGCCGACGGTGGCGGCTTTGGGACTGGGACCGGACGGGATGGCGGTGGACCGGTATCTGCGGTACGTCGAGGACCGCGCCGTCTTCGGCGCGGGCGACTGCATCTTGTTCACGCCGCGGACATTGCCGAAGGTCGGCGTTTTCGGCGTCCGCCAAGCCCCGGTTCTGCAGCGCAACCTGCTTGCCGCGATTCACGGGACGGACTTCGAGGCGTACGAGCCGCAGGACAAGTTCCTGCTCATCCTCAATCTGGGCGACGGCACCGGTCTGGCGGTGCGCGGCAACTGGTACTGGCACGGCCGCCTGGCCTGGCTGGTGAAGAACTTCATCGACCGACGCTTTATGAACCAATACCGGCACTGAACCGGGCGGCGCCGGTGCCGCCCGGCCGGGATTCATGCAATCCTGCCGTCAGCCGGAAATCGGTGATTCCTGCTCCCCTTCACCTTCCGGCTGCAGGCGTCGGCGGCCGATGTATCCGAGGAGCAACACGGCGCCGAGCAGAACCACTAACCCGAATCCCCGGGCCAGCCAGCCGCCGGCGCCCCGGCCGGCGACAGAATCCATGGTCGCCAGGTCAGCCGCCATGGCGCCGGCATAGACATTGAACGCGGAAATCGGAATCGTCCCGAGAGCCGTGCCGACGATGAAGTCACGCACCCGAAACCGCATGACGCCGAAGGCGTAGTTTGAAAGCTTGAACGGGAAGAACGGAATTAGACGGGTGAGCATGATCGTCTTCCAGCCGTGTTTCACCAGACGCCGGTCAAGATCACGCAGACGCGGCCGATTCTTGAGAAATCCCGTCAGGCGGCGCCCGAAGAACGTCCGGGCCGTCAACAGCGCCAGAGTGCCGCCGAGTGTGTGTCCGATCACGACGTAGGCCGTGCCCCAGACCGGGCCGAAGAGGAATCCCGCCCCCATGGTGAACAGGAAGCCCGGCAACAGGAACAGGACCACAACAATCTCAATGAGGATGAACACCACCGGCCCCCAGACGCCGATCGTGCCCAACCACTCGAGCAAGCGCAGTACGTGCTGCCGGGCGTTCCGCCGCAACAGCAGTCCCACGAGCAGCGCGCCAACAGCCAGGCAGGCAATCACGATCCCGCCCACGAACCAATCATAACGTCTGGTTTCCATTCCATAGAAAATGGATGGTCTTGCTCCTGCCGGGCGTCCGGGGGAATACCCAATTCCAAACCCCAAAACCCTGAAACGCCCGCGCCGCGGCAACCGGCGAAAACGGCGGCAAGGGTTTTCCCATGGACGAATAGGAATACTTGCCGATGCCGCGAACCGGCTGGAGCCGCCAGACTATTGCCATGAAGCGATGACTGCCGGGCCCTGCGTGGGCCGGGCAGGCACGTTGCCGAACAAAAGCCATTGAAGAACATAACAAGCAGGAAAGACAAAGGAGATCGGACCTATGAGCAGATCAAAACAAATCAACCCGGTAATCGCCCTGTTGGGGCTCTGGCAGATTGCGGCCCCGTTCGCGCTCGGCTACGCCCATGTCACGGCGCCGCTCTGGAACAGCGTCATCGTCGGGGCGTTGCTCATCGGATTCAGCCTTACGTGTGCCGTCACGACGAGTGCAGTCCTTGCCCGAACCATGGATTGGCTCAATGTCATTCTGGGTATCTGGCTGATCGTCGCGCCGTTCGTCATGGGCTATGCGGGGATTGTCGCCGGTTTGTGGAACGCGGTGATTGTCGGAACACTGGTTGCCGCCTTGAGTCTCTGGGCGCTCACTAGCCTTTACCGCCGCGTTCGCACCCCGCCGGCCTGATGGGCCTCGTTCAGGCCTCCCTGCCTGCGCCCCGCGTGGGCGTGGCGCGGCGTGCAGGTGATGGGGCACACTGCGACAGGCCGGCGAACTGACGCATCACGAAAGAATTGCCTGGGAGAATTGCAGCGGCAAGCTCACGTCGCATATTGCATCCCATGCAGACAATTCAGGAAACAGCACGGGAGACCAGGGTCTGGCAGGAGACCGAGGTCCTGGTTTGCGGCGGCGGGCCGGCCGGCGTCGGGGCGGCGCTGGCGGCGGCGCGAACCGGGGCGAAGACCGTGCTGCTCGAAAACCAGATCTGCCTGGGCGGCATGGCGACCGCCGGCATGGTCAATCGGCTCGGCCCCTATCACGACCAGCAGCAGTTCATTCTCCGCGGCATCCCCTGGGAGGTCCTGCAGTGCCTCGTCGACCGCGGACTGGCGCAGGATCCCATTGTCTGCCCCCGCCGGGACTGGTGCAATTACTGGCTGGTCTTCGACCCCGAAGGCATGAAGAAGGTCCTGGATGAACTCGTCCTCGACGCCGGCGTGACCGTCGCCTTCGACACGCGCATCACGGCGCCGGTGATGGACGGCGACCGCATTCGCGGTGTCATTACCGAGAGCAAATCGGGGCGGCAGGCCGTGCTGGCGCGCGTCGTCATTGACGCCACCGGCGACGGCGATGTCGCCGCCCGCGCCGGGGCGCCCTTCGAACTCGGACGTGACGGCGACGGCCTGCTGCAGCCGATGACGACCTTCTTCAAATGCCTCAATATGGACTGGCCCACCGCCCGCGCCTACGCCCTGGAACATCACGCCGAACTGGTGGAACGCGCCCGGGAAGAGGTCGGCAACGACTTCGTCCTTGCCGGTACCGACAATTACCTGCACGCGGAGGAGACCTACTTCAACTGCCTGCACGAGCATGATGCGGACGGCACGAAGACGGAGGATATCAGCCGGGCGGCGACGGCATTACGGCGGAAGTTGTGGGGCAACCTGGACGTCCTGCGCCGGCATGTGCCCGGTTGCGAGAACATCAGCCTGATCACCTCCGCCCCCGCCATGGGCGTGCGCGAAACGCGCCGGATCAACGGCGAGTATCAACTGACCATCGACGACGTATTGAACGCCCGGCAGTTCGACGATCAGGTCTATCGCTATGCCTGTTTCGTCGACATCCATGAGCCCCGGCCGGGCGGCAAGTCCGAACATGCCGACCGGAATCCGCCGCCCGGGCAAAGCTACGGCGTGCCGTACCGTTGTCTGCTGCCGCAGGGCGTCGAGCAGCTGTTGGTTGCCGGCCGTTGTCTTTCGGCCACGCACGACGCCCTGGCGTCGGTCCGGATGATGCCCAGCTGCATGGCGATGGGGCAAGCCGCCGGCACTGCCGCCGCCCTGGCGGTGCGGGAATCCTGTTCCCCGCGGACACTGGCGCCGGCGTCACTCCGGCGCCAACTGACAGCCGACGGCGTACTCCTCTGACCTGCGGGTCAAGCCGCGTTCAGCACCGCGAGCTGCGGCAGGCAGGGGCTTTCGGTATTCTTTCGCGGGGCATTCGCCCCCGGTCCTGGGGGTTCTTTGGGTCAACCGTGCCGCCCCGGAACCGGTCTTTGTGGAGGTCGAGCCGGCGAACATCAAGCATCCCCTTGTCTCGACGCGATCCCGGTCTACTCGATCTTGTCGACGTCGCCGTCTTCGATGATCTCGACATCGGCGATCTCAATGATCTCGTCATCGTCGTCCGACTCGATGTCGATGGTCGGTCCCGGTTCGTCGTCTTTCGGACCGATCGTCCGGTCTTCCCGGCGTTCTTCCGCCAGCGCATGTTCGTAGGCTTGCCGGACGGTATCCGCCCCGTATTTCCGTTCCAGCCGGCGGATGGTGAAATGGCCTTTCGCCATGTTCTGGAAGTGGTTCATGAACAGCGTATTGATTGCGGCTCCGCCGACGGCGCCGATGACCGGCACGATCTGGGCCGCGGCTTTGTACGACACCACCAGGCCGAAGCGCGCCGCGATCTTGGTGATCAACCGGACCAGCGCCGGCGCTGTCTTTTTGGTGGCGACGCCTTTGGCGAGGTATTTGGTTGCTTCCCGAACGGATTGCGCCAGGGCGACGCGGGCGCCGAAATAGACGCTGTCGGCCGTATCATCCCCCTTCTGCGGTCCGCCCAGCGCAAAGACCTCCAGGCATGCCATACAGACCTTCGGATCCTTCAGATCCTCGCCTTCGGCCCGGGCGATATCCGCGATGGCCCGGAACATGATCGCCGTGGTCACCGGCAACTCCACGGTCAACCCCGCGAGTCCGGCAGCGCCGCCGACGGCGCCGGTAACGGCCGAGGCCAGTTTGTGCATGCGCGGCGAGGCGTCGCAGCGGCCCTTGCGCATGGTTCGCAGGCTGAGATCGAGGGCGACCCGCATGGCCTTTTCGCTGACCAGGTTGATCGACTTGCTGGCTGCTTCCGGCAGGGCGTTCATCACCTTGTCCAAGGGGGTCCCGATGATGTCGGCCACGCGGGCTGCAAAGCCCGGGTGTTCCAACTGCTGGACCGCGATCTTCAGGTCTTCCTGGTCGAGCGGGTGGAGTTTGGGTGTCGGGGGTTTCTTTGCCATGATGCCGTCGGGCACGCCCGGTTCCTGTGCAGGTTGAATCTGAAAACGATAGTCGAGTTCTTTCCCGGTGTCAATCCACCGGAATCCGGAACCGGACGGCCTGCGGTTTGACGGTGACTGCCGCTCGGGTCCGGTCGCCGCCGGACTCGCCGTCGACCTGGATCGGGATCGGCGTGTCCGCTTCGATTTCGATGGTTGTGCCGCGGGCCTGGAAACGGCCCGGACGCGGCCGCACGAATCCCGGGTTGAACCGGTAACCGCGCACATAGCGCCAGGCATACCGGAGCAGACCGGGGCTGACCACCACATCCAGCGCGCCGTCATCCATCGTTGACCCGGGCGTCAGCTCGAATTCACCCGCGTGGATCGGGCAGTTGTTGATCAAGATGTTGGTCACGCGGCCGGCGTACAACTGCTTGCCGTCCACGGTCACGCGGCACTGCCAGCGGGGGTGCTGCAGAAAGCCGCGGCAGGCAGCCCAGGCGTAGATCAGGTAGCCGTGGACCAGACGGCGCCGGCGGGCCAGCGCCTGCTTCACCCCGCGATCGCGGACCGCCAGGATGTGCGCGTCCATCCCGAAGCTCATCATATCGACGAAGCACTGGTCTTCAAAGCGGCCGAGGTCCAGCGCTTTGGTCGGCCCTGCGATCGCCGTCTGCAGAATCCGCCGGTAATGGCGGCGGCCCGGCTGCAGCCCCAGGGATTTGGCGACGTCGTTGCCGGTCCCGAAGGGGCACACCGCGTAGGGGGGAAGGGCCAGCTCGGGGCTGTCGCTCTGGACCCGCATCAGGTCGTTGATGGTCGAGTAATGCGTGCCGTCGCCGCCGATCCCGAGGACGGCATCCGCCGCCGTCGTGCGCAGAGCTTCGCAGAGCGACTGGAAGTAATCGGGCGCGGTAAGATCGAGCATCGTGCGGTTGATGCCGAGTTCGTCCATGACGGCCTGCAGCCGGGGCAGCCGGCGCGCCACCGAGCCGGCACATGACTTCCGGTTAAGAACGCACAACAACATGGGCATGGCTCACGGCCGATATGGGAGTACAGGGATGCGGTCGTAGATTGCCAGGATCTGGCCGGTCGGCTGATGCGCCAGCGAGCGTACTTGCAGGATCTGCAGGCTGTTTACCAGAGCGTCCTTGAGATTCCGGGTCGGCAGCACGAGTCGCGCCCCCGGCAGCAGGTAGCACTCCTTGTTCTGCCGCAGGTAGACGATCAACTGACCGTGCTGCGGGTTGCACTGAATAAACTGGACATCCAGCCAGTTGCCGTTGTTGATCCGGGCTTTGAGGGCGAGGAAATCGAGGGCTGTCCGCAGGTCGGGGTCCTGAACCTGGATGCCTTCCCGGGCGGCGACCGCTTCGCCGGCGCCGACGATGACGGGGAGGTTGAGCATCTCTTCCTTTGTTCCCGGCGCCATGACATAGCCGTTGGCGTCGATCAGCAGGCCGCCGCGGCGCACCAGCTGGGCCACCGGCGTCCGGCCGTACACCGTGACCTCGAGCTTGTCCGGCAGCACCCGGCAGACCTCGGCCTCCTGGATAATCGGGTCCTGCAGCAGTTTCCGCCGCAGATCCTCCAGGTCGAGATCGTAGATGTTGTCCTCTCCGGGGACCAGCGCGAGCTTGCGCTCGATGAAATCCGGCTCGAGACTGCCTTTGGCCTGGCGGACATCGACGTCGCGCAAGGTGAAATGCGGGTTGCGGGAGTAGAAGAGCTTTTCGAGGCCGACGGCGAACAGCGCCAGCAGCAAACCGGCGCCGAGCAGCACGGCAGCCCAGACGCCGAAGCGAATGACCACATGCTTAGCCGGGAAACGACGAGCCAGCGCCCTCCCGCGTTGGTTGGACCTCCGTAGTAACGCCATGATCGCTCACCTGATCCGGAACGGAAAAGGGATAAGTATGCCTCCAATGACCCGTAATGTAACATCCGCCGGGGGGAATGCAACCGAATTTTGCGGCGGCTTGCCGGCCGCAGGAGGTCCTTAATACCCGCCGGCCAAATTCCTTCACGGACGCCCGAACCCCGCCTCAGGAGTGGAGAATGGACCCTTGACTATTTAGTCTTTTTCTAATATATTGACTTCAAATTGGGGAGTTTCAGTGTATCGTTAAAGACTTTTCGCCCCAGCCCGTAACGGGGGCCGGGCAATTGGTACCGCAAGGCGCCGGTTGCCGACGGCTGTGACCGGGCGCCGCAAACGGCGTCGAAGGCCTGGGACGAAGGTTGAGGTGGACCGTGCGGTTTCAATGTCAGAACTGTCAGAAAATCGTATCGATTGACGACTCCGAATGCGGCCAGCCGGTTGGCTGTGGCCACTGCGGCAGCATCACGGTCGTTCCGCAGACTCGTTTTTCAGCGGGCGCCATGATCAATGATTTCATTATCAAGGGCACGCTGGGCAACGGCGGCATGGGAACCGTCTATCTTGCCCACCAGCTGTCCCTGGACCGCCCCGTCGCCCTCAAGATCCTCATGGAACAGTTTTCGCGGAACAGCGAGTTCATCGTCGATTTCGTCCGTGAGGCCCGGGCCGCGGCGCGGCTGAATCACCCGAACATCGTGCAGTCCTATGCGGTGGGCGAAGATGAGGGAATCTACTTCTTCGCCATGGAATACGTCGAGGGGAAAACACTGAAGGACCTCCTCCAGGAGCAGCAGCAGCTGACCTGGGAGCAGGTCTTGAACATCATCCAGCAGATCGCGGAAGCCCTGGACTTCGCCTGGAAGAACCAGCAGTTGGTCCACCGCGACATCAAACCGGACAACATCATGCTGACCAACCGCGGCGTTGCCAAACTGGCGGACCTCGGTCTGGCGCGAGCCGCCCATGAAACGATCGACGACGATGACGAAGTCATGGGCACGCCGCAGTACATCTGCCCGGAGCAGTTACTGGGCCAGCCGATGGATGTGCGGGGCGATATCTACAGTCTGGGTGCAACCATGTTTCATGCGCTTACGGGCGCCTTCCCGTTTGAAGGCAACTCGGCCGCCGAGATCGCCCGCAAGCATTTGAATGAACCAGTCGCGGACCTGCGTCAATTCGACGGCAAGATTCCGGCGGAAGTGACCTACATCGTGCAGAAGATGATGGCCAAGAAGCTGGAAGACCGCTATGAAGACGCGGAAGAACTGGTCCTCGATATCGGCTTCGTGCTGCGCGGGCAGAAACCGGCAGGTTACAGTCCCGGCGGCGCGGCGAAGAAGAAGAAAACCTACCACGGCAGAAAGACCGGCGTCAAAATGCCTGCGGCCAAGAATGCAAAGGCCAAGGCGGCATCCCGGACCAAGCGGCCGACCGGCTCGCTGAAGAAGTCCAGGACGCGGCTCAAGACAGGGACGAACGCCGGCCGCAGCGGCACCGGCGGGCACCGGGCCATGCCAGCGCTGGCGCAAGTCGTGGAGCAACCCGTAGAAGATGCCCATGCCACCTCTGGCGGAGGGAGGAAAATGAGCGTAAAAAAGACAGGTAGAATTAAAGTAAGCGGCAGCAGAAAGAGCAGCGTTCGACAGAGTTCGGCGTCGACCGGCAGTTACCGCCCCCCGGGCGCGCCGGCCAAAGCCGGCGGCGGCGGCAAGGTCGCCGTCGTGTTCCTGTTGCTGGTCATCGGTATTCTCGGTGGTTTGATCACTTGGTTTATCATCCAGTACAACAAGTACAACTTCAAAAGCTCGGCCCAGGCGAAAGCCCTCTATCTCGAGCAGAAGGTTGCCTCGCCGACCGAGCGTGAAGACTATCTTGCACTCGAGGTCTATCTCAAGCCGGATGCCGCGCCCGAAGGCGAAGAGGCTGAAAAGGCATACAACCAGCTCACCAAGTTCCTCGACGATCACCCGGGCAGCCTGTTCTCGAACTACGCCCGCGGCAACGTCGAAGCGAAGACGCAGTTCTACGTCCAGCAATACAAAGTGCCGCTGGACATCCCGTTCTTCGCCAAGAATATCAGCAAGACCGCCGACCCCCTGGCCGGCTCCGTCCGCTGGTACCGCGACAACCTGATCTCCGAATACTACGTCCGCTATCTCCGCTCTCAGGACAAGAAGGAGTTCGAACAGCAGCAGAAGATCGCGGCTTGCGAGTACGACTTCGACCAGGCCAAGGCCGAAGCCAAGGCCGACATGGAAGCTATTGTCGCCGAACTCGCCGGGCTCTACGGCGATAAGCATACCGAGATCTCCAGTGTGCTCAGCGGCATCAAAACGCAGTGGAGCGAGGAGAAAAGCGAACGCCGCAACGCCCTCCTGGAACTCACCAAAGCGCTGAAATTCACCAAGGCCAAGAACCAATGGACGAAATGGCAGATGGACAAGAAGCGCTATACCAAGAGCGTCAAGCCCGAGATCCGGAACCTGATGCGGCAGACCCCGCTGGACCGCGCCAAGCCGAAGATCCGCGCCATTGACCGGAAATTCCTGGTCTTCCGCGCTGAGCCGCTCGGCCGCGTCAAAGATGAACTCAGTACGGTTGAATTCGAAGACTGGGAACAGATGTTCGAGGACATGGCCGCCGCCGGCGGCGGCATCAATGATAAGGTTCGCGAGATTCAGGATCTCGCCCCGCAGGAAGACGCCCTGTTCGAGGCCCGCCGGGCCTGGTTCGACAGCCATACGCAGGGTCTTGAGGGCGCCATGAAATACCACTTCCTGGTGGCCGACACCCAGGGCGACTTCCCGGATGATTACAAGAAACCGGAGCGCCCCGTCTCCAGCAAGCGCATCGAATATGACCTGGTGCCGAAGAACCGGAACGTCAAGCCCTATGTCTTTCGCAAGGTGCAGTACAAGAACGGCGACAAGGTCATCATCAAATCGATCCTGCGGTATGGTATGGTCGTCGTCGTGCATCGCACCAACAAGGACATGAAGACGCCGCCGATCGGTACCGAGACCGTTCCGCTGACCGAAGTCATCCGCCTCGGCCTGTTCCATCGAATCGCCATTGCCGGCGCTCAGGGAAAGGGCATGGGCAGCGACGAATTGCGCTTGTACCAGGGCTATCACGACTTCTATGTCCGGCCGGACAAAGCCAAGAACCGGCTGGAACCGTTCTCGACCGACAACATCGCCAAGTTCCTGATGGACGAACTGACGGCGCTCGGCCAGTAGACTACGGCAGATCTGCCGCCACTGAACGCACCGACGTTGCCATGCGGATAGTCCATTTCTCCGACATCCATGCCGGCGGTTGCGTCAAAGACCTGCGCGGCATCTTCGACAAACGCCTGCTGGGCACGCTCAACCATTTCCTGCGCCGCCGGCACAAACATGTCTGGGGCCGGGTCGAACGCGCCGTCACCCTGATCAAGCAGTTGAACCCCGACATCGTCGTCTGCACCGGCGACCTTACCACGCTGGGTGAGCCCAGCGAGTTTGAGCAGGCGTTCGAGGCGCTGGCGCCGTTGGCGGCCGACAAGCGCTTCGAACTGCTCTACGTCCCCGGCAACCACGACTGCTACGTTCCCCGCAAGGAATGCCAGCAGAGCTTGCGGCAGATGTTCCACATGCTCAACCGCGAACGCTGGACCCTGGACGAGCTGCCCCTGTCGTTTGCGTTTCAACAGGCTCGCTTTCTGCTCGTCAACCAGGCTGTGCCGGCCCCGCTGTATGCCTCCTGGGGGCAGATTACACGCCGGACCGAAACCTGGATCGGCGAACACTTCGCCGCCGGCGACGGCCGGGATATCCTCGTTTCCCACTACCCCCTGTTTGACCCGGACGGCTACAGGCTGTCCTGGCGACGCCGGTGCAAAAACAGTGAATGCCTCGAGAACGCCTATCGCAACGGCCGTATCCGCCTGGCCCTGTGCGGACACATCCATACCCCGTTTGTCCGGGAAGAATCCGACGGCACAATGGAGATCTGCGCCGGCTCCCTGACCTTCGCCGGCAAACTCAATTCCGTCGACTTCAGTCCGCAGACCGGCAACCTCTCCCAACGCTGGATCGACGTCCCCGACCACGACGAACCTGATCCCGAACTGACCGGCGCCGCCGCCCCCGTTGCCTAGTGTCTCGTCCCATAAACCCGAGGCGTGATTCCGCGCCTCTTCGCGCTCCGCTTCGGTAGTCGCTAACCACGATATTCCGTGTCGCTTTGCCTCAACTGCCTGGCAGAGCAGCGAAGACCCATCGGAATCAGCTACGCTCCCGGATTTCCGGGACGATACACCAAGATGGTCGCGGCGGAAGTCTTGCCGCCACGGATTGCCCGGGGTTCGCGGCTCGCGGCAGGCGGTGGAAGGGTTGTGT
>CAYLNH010000156.1:0-16646 GCA_964384625.1 uncultured Lentisphaerales bacterium | reverse complement strand
ACTATCTGATTCAACCCCCTGAGAATCACACCCCCGGAGCTAGACACGACACATGAAGGCGTCATTGCTGAATTTGTCTGAAGCCTTGACGATCGCCGGCGCCTCTTTGCCCTGCTGCCTCTCGATACGATAGAACTCCCAGCCAGACAGTCTTGATTTTCCAGGTTGAAAGCGCGCACATCTGCCATGCTCGAAGGCTGCGGCCGGCAAACAGAGGAGAAGTCCGGCGAAGACTGTGAAAGTGGTGAGCCGTTTATGCAATGATGGCATATGAGTTACTCTTTTGGTCGCTAGCGAGACGTTTGCTTCACGTCGTATTGGACAAGTGCTCTAAAACCATCGGAGCGTCTTCATGGTCAGACAAGTATCTTATACGGTATTCAAGGAAGTCGCTGAAGGCAAGCTAAACTACCTGCAATGCCCCCACGCCGGAACAATCCGAAAAAGGGTTTTCGACCGTACCCCGGAACGTGTTCCAATTACCTTGGTTCCTGGTCGTTTAGGACCAGGACACCATACCCTCCACCATCTCGGGAGTTAGTCATAAATCAATGGCTAACCCCCTTTCTACTTTTGGGTTACAAACCACGTTTCTACTACCCAGAATCCCCGGACTTTGACCACGTAGTTGAACTCTCTACAGAATGATACTACTGTGTGTGAGAGAAAGGGATCCAGGTAATGTTCTACCGCCGCAAATTGTTGATTTCGCTGTTGTCTCAGCTCGGAGGCAAGGCTAGCAGCACGGATTTCCAGAAACTGCTCTTCCTTGTAGCGCGTCGTCAGGCTGAGCCAAGCTACGACTTCGTGCCCTATCGGTATGGGTGCTTCTCTTTCCAGTCATATGCGGATAAGCGGAAGCTGGTCGCTGGCGGTGTTCTCGAAGATTCAGAGGATTGGCGATTGCTCAGTTCGGGTGAGGACTACAGGAAAGAACTGTTGGGTCGAGACCGAGAAGCGATAGCGGTTGTAGGTAGGAGTGCACCGAGGGGAGACGAGCTAGTTTCAGCTGTCTATAGAGAATTCCCCTACTATGCGATCCGGAGTGAGATTGCGGCGAGGGTCCTTAATGCCGAGGAACTGGCTGTAGTTGAACGACATCGTCCTCGCAAGAAGGAAACAGCTCTCCTGACCGTGGGGTACGAGGGGCTGTCCCTGGATGCATTTCTGAATCGACTGATCCAAGCAGATGTTCGTGTTCTGTGCGACGTCAGAAAGAATGCCCTCAGCCGCAAGTACGGCTTCTCCAAGCGGACGCTTCACAATGCTGCGGAATCGGTGGGCATCACCTATGTGCATATCCCTGAATTGGGAATTCTCTCGCAGGATCGCAAGTCTCTGAAGACGCTTGCCGACTACCGGAAGCTTTTTGACCGGTACAAGCGGACAACGTTGAAGGAAGCTGAGGAGTCAGTCGACCAGATTGTCGAGCTTCTGAAGAAACACCGACGCGTAGCCCTAATGTGCTACGAACGGGATCCCAAGATGTGTCACCGTTCCTGCGTCGCTGAAGCTGTGAATGCAAAGGCCGAACTGAAGCCTGTGAATCTGTAAGAAGAAGGGATGGGATGGATGGAGAAGACTAAAGTCCTTGTCACAGTCAAGACGTATCCGCAGCTATCAAGGAAGTACGATGAGGTTGTCTGCACGGCGGGTCTACTTGAGGACGGGAGTTGGGTACGTGTCTATCCATTGCCTTTCCGCAAGTTGGAAGATTACAGGAAGTTCCCGAAGTTTACCTGGATCGCGCTTCCCCTGCGCCGGCGTGAAGAGGACTGCCGACCGGAGAGCTTCTCCTGTCCGGATTTGGATCAGATTGAGATCCTCAATTCCGTTGGAACGGATGCTGATTGGCATACACGGAGACGGCTTGTTCTGCAGAATGGACGCGTGTACACGAACATGACAGACTTAATCGACCAGTGTCGCGAAGACAACACCTCCCTGGCAACATTCCGCCCAGCTGAGGTAGTTGATTTCCGGATGGAATGGCTCCCTGAGGAGGAGCGAGGGAGATATTCCTGAAAGTTGTGGATTGAGAAAAATGAGCGTATCCTTTCGGTACCAAAAGGGAACAGCTCATGGCTCTACCTGTGGCTCTACGTGAGCAATCCTTTATTTAGGGACGCCGGTACGATCGCGCGGCTCAGGGAGAACGTTGCTGCCGAAGGCGTGAACTACCGCTTTGCCGGCGCAATATGCGATTCGCCGGAACTGGCGGCGCCGTTCGAGAATGAGCTGAAGAGAGCACCAGATCACGTCAGGCACAGCTTCGACTACCACGACCTGATGCGCGCGATAGAACGGGCAAAGAAAGCTCGGGAAACGAATCGCTAGCAGATTGATCCCTGTCTTGAGTCCATCCCCACTCCCGTTCCAAAACAACTCGAAAAACGGGTTTTCGGCCCTGTCCGGAACCTACAAATAACCAAGCTCCGGACAGTTTTTTGACGGGATATGTTAGGCTCCACCAGCCTTCGCCAAGGCTTCGGCTGGCTTACGCCAGTAGGAGACTTGGCGTTTCTGTTTTGCGTCAAAACGGAAACGAAGAAGGCTGCGCGCCGAAGCCTTGTGCGAAGGCGGGCTCTGTTTCTGAAGGCTTCGGCTGGCTTACGCCAGTAGGAGACTTGGGAAAGAGGGCCCAGGTACTTCGGCTGCGTTCTTGGGTTTTGAGGATGGAATGTTTGTCGTCTACATGCTTCGCAGTCAGGGATTCCCAGATCAGGCCTACCTGAAAAACCGCATTCCGGGAAGGCGTTTGCCAACAAGCGGTTGCTTCCATCTTGAATTGCCCCCGGCCATCGCAGGAACTTCAGAATAATCCCTGGATTAATGGCTAACTCCCTTTCTTTTTTCCAGTTCCGATCGATGCCGAAAATGCTCTGCGACACGGAGCAATCTGCACAGGTTCGCCGGTTCCGTGCTCAGCCGGCCGAGAAGTGATCCAATGCGGCAGGGATGGACTCTGCCATGTACAAGGGGAGAGAGACAAGTCTGTACCGAGCAGGGTCACCAGTGGTTGTGCGGACATCGAGATCCTGCACTGACGGCGGGTTGGTGTCCAACCGGACGGCCAGGTCCAAACCTCTGCCCGCCATAAATGCATGGAGTGATTTCATGGCGCCACTGCTGCCGGATTTTACCTCGAGGGGGACGACGTTGCTGCCGTGCTGGAGAATGTAGTCAATCTCCCCACGACGGCCGCCGGTGCGCTGCCAGTAGAACAACCGCGGATCCTCCCAAGGCGCGGCCAGACAACGCAGGTGCTGGCCGACAAACTGCTCGGCAAGCCCTCCTTTGTTAGCCCACACCGTTGCATCCACGTCCCTGAACTCGAGACGGGAGAGCCCCAGTTGTACGGAACTCAGGCCGATGTCAACCAGAAGCATCTTGAACAGGCGTGGGTTAGTTTCTGCTCCCAACGGCAGACCGTTCCCCGCAGTGTGCTCGACCCGGTGGCAGACCCGAGCCAGTACCAGCAGTTCAACAGCTTGCTTCAGATAATAGTGCTTGGCTTCCGCATCCACCTGACTGTAGACGAACCGATCGCCCAACTGCCGAGGCACGGCATCCATTGCCCGGCGAAGGAGATTCGCCGGTACTCGCTCACGGTACTTGTTGAAATCATCGCGATAGGCGGCGATCAGATCCCGCTGAAGTTGCAGGCGGCGGATGTCATCAGAGTGTTCGACCCAATGTGCCATGACCTCCGGCAAGCCGCCCACAATGCAATATTCGGAGAACAGTTCCAAGGCGCGTGTGTGCAGGCGGGGGCTGAGTTCGTCGCCTTCAGCAGCGGCCTCCAGCATCTCAAGGAGTTTCCCGTTCCCGGAGGCAATGAGGAACTCATAGAACGACATCGGCTCGACGTGACAGTACATGATCCGGCCAACAGGCATGCTGAAGTCATGATCGCGCAGGGCAAAATCGAGAAGCGAGCCGGCAGTCACGACGGGCAATGCCGGCAGTTCCTCGTAAAACCAGCGAAGGAAGGAAAGCAATTGGGGAGTCGCCTGGATCTCGTCCAGGAACAGCAGAGCCGAATCAGGCGCGATACTCACGCCCAAGTCAGCCTCAAGATCGGCGATGGCTCGACGCGCGTCTTTCGAACTGAAATGCTCGGCAAGCTCCGGGCGCTTTTCCAGGTTCACTTCTACCAGTTGCCTTGAGTGGCGCTCTGCCAGATCCCTTACCAGCCAGGTCTTGCCCACTTGCCTGGCACCACGCAATACCAGCGGCTTGCGCTGGTCATCTGCAAGCCAGTCATCGAGAAAGATGGAAACTCTCCGTTCCATGGTATGATCTCCTACCCACAAGATGCCTTCAACTGGCAGGACTGTCAATATCAACCCGCTTATTTTTCATAATAGCAGAAAAACAACACGTTAATATCAATTAGATCTATGCAATTACCTGCCTTGTTCTGCTCCATATGGGGCCGGACAGAGAGGGGGCAATTGGATCCGGGGAATCCCTTGGTGTCCCTTGGCCATCGCAAGAACTTCAGTATAATCCCTGAGGTCCCTTTTCTGTTGAACCAGGTAAATGGGGTTCTGCTGGAACGGGGGAGGGATCTGAATCGACCCGCTGCATTTGGGTTCCCAATTGATTCATGGCATCTTACAGAAGGTGTTCAACTCGGGAAGTGCCATGCGTGTCATGAAGGCCATCTGTTATCTGACTGCTGCGGTTCTGATTATCTGGCAGCTGTGGCTGCTGCTTTTCGTGACGTCCGACTTCGCCGCGGGGAAAGGGCGCATGGTTGCCTGTGCCGGATGGCTTAAGGAACACATGATCGAATATGCCGCCACTGATGACGCAACCGGGCGCAAGGAGGTCCTTAGCCAGATCAACAGTGGTGCCTGTCCGGGGTTCGGGTCGTCGGCGTCCGGCAGCTATCTGTTGGTTGATATCGAGGGCAGCGATCCGGAGATCCCGGTGGTCATGGATCGACCCGGAAACCATTTGGCGTATTCGCCGCTGTGCTTCGGTGGCATCGTCTACATGAACGACTGGCGCGGCATTAATGCCGGCTATCCTGACGGCACAGTTCAGCATTTGGACAAGGCAAAAGCGCAGAGGCTTCTCAAAACTTTGCAGGCTGCGGGCGCGAAGTTCGTCGACTCGCAGGGCAACGCCGTTCAAGACGACAAGCTCTACTCGGTAAACGGCCGGTGGACGTTCCATCCGTACAAAGGAACGTGGTACCCGCTGTTTGCGGCGATCGTCCTCGTGTTTGTCGGCAAGGTGGCTAAACCATGGAGCTCTGGCAGCAAGACTGCTGAAAAGTCCAAGGAGGAAGCGGAGAAGGAGGGGGCAGAACGGTGAAGATGAAACGGGTACTATTCATCGGAATCGCCGGGGGGATGCTGCTACTCTTTGTTTGCGGTGCATGGTTTTGTTGGGACGGACAAGAACGCCAAAGAGATCGCGTTTGGCATACCTGTTGCCGCAGTGTTCGCTGTTATCCTCTATGTGTTATATCAATACAACGCACATAACCGTGGTCTGCGGCCCATGAAGGGGGACTTGCTCATGGTCTACGCTGCTTTGGGAGGCGCAATTGCGTTGCTCTTCGTGGTAACAATCCGGGACTCCTGGGCGTTGAGCGCGCGCATGAGAGTATTGGTTGCCGTGAGTACCGGTCTTTATCTCGCCGTCGGTATCATCGCCTTCCTTCTGGGCATGCGATCAGGTAGGCGAGGATGGTTGTCCGCTATCTCTTTTGTCCCGCTGGTCGGACTCTCAGTTCTGGCTATCGACCTGAACGACTTCGACTTCTTTCACTACGTTCTTGCGCAGGAGTGAAAGGGACCTCGTGGTCGGCCGAAGCTAACATGTTCAGAAAGTCCTCCGTCCCCTGTCCTCTGCTTGTTTGGGCCTGATTGCAGGCGAAGGTTGCGTTCGTGGCGCCGGAAGATGCGGTGGGAGCCGGGGCGGGAATCGGAGGACTGCTGCGCCGCCGGTATTTCCGCCAACTATCCCCGCTCAAAGCGGAGCCGGTACTGGCGAGGGGTGGTACCGACCCGGTTTTTAAAGACACGATGGAAGTGAGAGACATTGCCGAAACTGACCCGCAGCGCGATGTCGGCCACGGGATCGTCGGTGTAGCGCAGCAGTTCACAGGCGCGGCGCAGGCGGGCAGCGGTGACCAGTTCGACAAAACCGACCCCGCAGACCTCCTTCACCAGGTGCGCCGTTCGGCTGCGGCTCAAGTGCAGGTGGTCCGCCAGGTCCTGTACCTGAATCCGCCGATCGCAGTGCTGGTGCACGAATAGTCGGATGGCGTGCTCGCGCTGCAGTGGCGGCCGACGTTCCACCTGCCCCTCATGCCGGGATTGTTCGCGCCATTCCTTGAGGCGAGCGGCGAGCTGCCGCAGCATTTCCAGCAGCTCCTCAGCCTCGTCGTTGTCCACCGGCGGCGGGCGCAGGTCGTCATTCATCCAGACCTGCTCATGCATTCGACTGTCGGCATCCGTGTGGCCGCGAGTCAATCTTGGGCCCGGTGTGCGGGTGCCGGCAAAGATCATCCAGACCAGCTTCTGGTCCTCGATCACGGGAACCACCCAGTCCACCATGCCCGCATGGCAGATGTGCCAGCGTCCATCCGGCATGCCGCCCGCATCCCGCCGGACACGATCCACTTCGAGGCAAACGCAGAACGGGTCGTAGACGCTGCTCTTCACCTTGTGGCACAGACCAAAGTAGTGGGCATAGCGATTGGGCTGCAAATAGGGCGCCAGGCTGCGCTCCAGGTCGTGAATCGTGACGCGCAGACCGGTGAAGCGTTCAAAGGCGGCAATGGCCTTCTCAGGTGTCTCCAGGATGTTCATGATTCAGCATAATATGCAAACTTTTCAGCATATCTCAATCGGGTCTTGGCAGAGAGTTCGATATAATGTGCAATAACCATTCACGCCAAACCATTCACGACGGACCATTTACCATGAGCTACACGTTTACCCGCACGATTCCCACCAGTGAACCGTATGACTTCGTTGTTGCCGGCGGCGGCCCGGCCGGCTGCGCCGCGGCCATCAGTGCGGCTCGCCTCGGCGCCAGAACCCTCGTCGTCGAAGCGATGGGCTGCCTGGGCGGCATGGGTACCTCCGGCCTGGTCACGGCGTTCGACCCGATGGCTAACGGTGAACGCAATCTGGTCGGCGGCGTCATGCTGGAGATTGTCGAGACCTTGTATGAACGCGGGCAGCTGCCGCCGCAGGTGACGCCGGATTTCTGGCGCCGGGACTACCACTGTTGGACGCAGTTCCATGCCGAATCGCTGAAGAAACTGTTGGATGATCTGATGGCGGATGCCGGCGTCGAAGTCCGTTTCTTCACCACCGTGATCGATGCCGCCGCCACCGACAACACGGTGGACGGCATCATCATCAACAACATCGAAGGGCTGCAGTTCGTGCCGGCCAGAACGTTTGCGGACTGCACGGGCGACGCGGTGCTGGCGGACCTGTGCGGCGTCGAGTGCCGCACGAATCCGGCGTTCATGCCCGGCACGTTGTGCTCCCTGCACGCCAACATCGACTGGACCCGGGCCGCGCCTCGGCAGCAGGAGATGGTCGAGAAAGCGATCGCCGACGGCCACTTCACCCAGCGCGACCGGCATCTGCCGGGACTGTCGCGTGTCGGTGAGCAGTTGGGTTATCTCAACGGCGGCCACCTGTTCGGCAAGAATGCGCTCACCTGCGCAGGGCGCAGCGGCGGCATGGTCCTTGGCCGGCAGTTGGTGTTCGAGTACCTGGACTTCTATCGCAAGTACGTGGACGGTTGCGAGAACATGGAGTTGGTAACCACCGGTGCACTGATGGGCGTACGCGAGACCCGTCGGATTGTCGGCGAGTACGAGCTCTGCTACGAGGACTACATTGCCCGCCGCCAGTTCCCGGATCAGATTGGCGTGTTCAACAAGTTCGTCGACATTCACGTGCGCGACGGTTCGGACGCGGAGTACGCGCGTTTTGAGAAGGAGAAGGACGAGACCGGCCGATTGGGGCCGGGCGAGTGCTTCGGCATCCCCTACGGCATCATCGTGCCGAAAGGCTGGAAGAACCTGTGGGTTGCGGGCCGCTGCAATTCATCGGACGAACAGGTCCACGGCTCCATCCGCGTGATGCCGGCTGCCGGCATGATGGGCCAGGCCGCCGGCACGGCCGCAGTGCAGTCGATGCAAACCGGACAGGCTGCCGACGAGTTGGACACCAAGGCCCTGGTGCAGTCTCTGCGCTGCCAGAACGCCTACCTCCCGCAGGAGGAGTTGTCGGCAAATATGACACGCACATAAGACACATCAGTCGCTGACGATCGGGTTGCGAAATTTCAGCCTGGGGAACCGAGAGAAGTCCCGGTCCACGGTCCACGATCATCCCCCAGAAAGTCGCAGTCCCTTTCTTCTCCTTGTATTCGTATTCAGGTCTGCCACTATCCCGGCGGCGCGTCCAAATGGAATCCGGTCGAGCATCGCCTGTTCAGTCAGATCAGTCGAAACCCGCAAGGGGAGCCGTTGTGCAACTACGACGTCGTTTCGGGATGCATCAACGCCACTGCCACCACCACCGGCCTGCAGGTCAAGGCGATTCCCAACGACAAGCCCTTCTGCAAGGGAATTAAACTCAGCAAGACACAAATGCGAAGCATCAGGATTACCGCATCAGAGCAAATCGCGAAGTGGAACTATGTCATCGGTTGAGATCCGCAAAAGACCACGTAGTTTCTGCGGAAGCGCTAAGTCCTTTGAGGGCATGAGCAGGGATGCTCATGATACATCGTCGAGAGCACCGCAAGATTGGCGATCAAGTTCACGATTAAGCTTTCGACAAAGGAGATAGCGATGTGGTGCATTGAGTTTTCGACATTCAACACTCCAATACTCCAACACTCCACTTCAACCAGGAGATAACGATGCGATTTACATTCATGATTCTCGCACTTCTACTGTTCTCGGTTGCGGCATACGCGAAGGTGAAACCGGCGGGCATTTTCCGGGATCACATGGTGCTGCAGCGCGACATGGCCGTACCGGTCTGGGGCACCGCATCTCCGGGCGCGGCGATCACGGTCAGCATCGCGGAGCGCGAAGCCAAAACAACCGCCGGCAAAGACGGGCGCTGGTCCGTCCGGCTGAAGGCCCTGAAGGCCGGGGGCCCGTTCGAGCTGAAGATTGCCGGCAGCAACACGGTGATCCTCAAGGACGTCCTGGTTGGTGAAGTGTGGGTCTGCAGCGGCCAGTCGAACATGGCCATGAAACTGGAGAAAGCCGAGGGCGGCAAGGCCGCCGCGGCAACGGCCGGGGACTCGAAGCTGCGGCGCTTTGCGGTGCGCGGCGCGCTGCCGGCCAAGCCGGCGGACAAAGTCGGCGGCCAATGGCAATCGGCCAACGGCGAGCACGTAAAAAACTGGTCGGCAGCGGCGTACTTCTTTGGCCGCAAACTGCGTCGGGACCTGGATGTCCCCGTGGCTCTGATCCAGGCCGCCGTCGGCTGGACCCCGGCGGAATCCTGGCTGAGCCGGGAATCACTGGAAGGCGATCCGAAGCTCAAATACATCATGGAACACTGGGACAAGGTAACCGCCGGGAACCCCCGGAAGGGCATGCATCAGCATTCCGCAACGCGGCTGTACAACGGTATGATCCGTCCGCTCATGCCGTATGCCATCCGCGGCGCTATCTGGTATCAGGGCGAAACCAACGCGCCGCGCGCCGATGAGTACCGCACGCTTTTTCCCACGCTGATTCGCGATTGGCGCAAGAGCTGGGGGCAGGGCGATTTCCCGTTCCTCTACGTGCAGATCGCACCGTTGGATGCCGGCCCGGTCGATCGCGCTGAACTGCGCGAGGCCCAGCGCGAAACGCTGGCGCTGCCCAATACCGCCATGGTCGTCACCCTCGACATCGGCATGCAGCGGGACGAACATCCCCAAAAGAAACAGGACGTCGGCGACCGCCTGGCGCTGGCAGCGATGAATGTTGCCTACGGCAAGGACGTCGTCTACTCCGGGCCGTTGTACGACAAAATGAAGACCGAAGGCAACGCTATCCGCCTGTCCTTCAAGCACGTCGGCGGCGGCCTGACGGCGCGCGGCGGCACGCTCAAGGGCTTTACCATTGCCGGCGCCGACAAGCAGTTCGTTTCGGCCGACGCCAAGATCGACGGCAAGGCGATTGTGGTGAGCTCGGCCAACGTGAAGAAGCCGGTCGCCGTACGCTACTGCTTCGTTAACTGGCCGGGCGACCAGAACGTCACGCTCTTCAACAGGGAAGGCCTCCCCGCCAGTTCCTTCCGCACCGACGACTGGCCGCTGACCACCGTCGGCAGCAAGAAGCTGCTGTTCAAGTAGGTCACCTGCCGCCGGCAAACGCATGCGGTTGATCGGTCCGAGTTTCATTCATTCCGCCCAGGCGGGACCGATATGCTTCGCCTTTGAGCTGCGCCCGGCGCTGCTCAAAACGCCGGGGGACTGCTGGGCGACACAGGTCAAAGAGGGCTCAGCGGAGTGTCCTCACCACGGCATCGGCGAATGGCGGACGTAGGGGAGGTACCAGACGACGAAATCGCCGTTGTTCTGGCCGTAGTTGTTGCCGCGGAAGCCCGGGTCGGGCAACTGGGTGGCGGCGCTGCCGTCGAGGTAGACGGCGTTCAACACGCGTGGATGGTTATCGACCACGCCGTAGCGGTCGTCGGAATAGACTTTCTCGTCGAAGAACAGCGGCCAGATACTCGGGTCTTTGCTGCGGTTCAGCCGGAACGGCCCGGTATCGTGTTCGCCGCCGTACAGTGCCTTACCGTCGTTCTGGATATTGACGGGCAAAGGATACGCCTGCCCGCTGCGGGCGTAGTGAATGGCCACTGCACTGCCGGAGACATAGGGCTGGTTCCCGATCTTGAGTTCTTTCTTGAACTCCTTGGAAGGGCACCAGAAGACCCCCAGATGGCTGGGGTGCGGTTTGGTCATCGGGATGTTGTATTGCGGGGCGCCGCAGTAGTTGCGGGCCATATAGAGGAATTCTTCGGGCAGATGGAGGCCGGCGTTGATGCAGTCGAACGCGTATCTTTTGGGCCCGAAGGACTGGCTCCATTCGGTGGTGATCGGGACCACACTGTCGTAGTCCATCCCGTACATGGACACCCCGGTCAGGATCTGTCTGAGGTTACTGAGGCATACTGCCTGCCGCCCCTGTTCTTTGGCGCGGCTGAGTACCGGCAGAAGCAGACTGGCCAGGACGGCAATGATGGCAATTACGACCAACAGCTCAATCAGCGTAAACGCTGTTTGTGTTTGGCTTCGCACCCTTCCCGCTTCGATTGGTGAGTTTTGCCGGACACGTCGGGATCGCTTTGCCTGGCAGGCCGGAGGTCCGATGATCGCGAACTTTGCTTTTGACTGATTATGGCCAGTGGAAGAGCGCATGGTTTTACCCCTTTCCCATCTCACTGCGCACGACTGTGGGTTCCGGGCCCGGTTGTTCGCGGGGACACGGTTCGAATTCGTATCGTTTCGATGTCGGCCAGAGGCGTTCGTAGTCCTGCCAGTGACCGAGCATAATGGCGCGCTTCTGCGCTAAGAGTGTAGGTAAATCCGGGCCATACTTAAAGACCGACTCCTCTTCCGCGCTCGGCGCCTGGGCCAGGACTTCATTGGGACCGAACGCGTTGAGCAGATCGATCAACTCCGTGGTGTTGTCCAGGTCCAGGCGCGCGATCTTCCGCAGCTCCAACGCCCGTTGATCGTATTGGATGTTGTCGTCGAAATCGAGCGGGTTGGCGGCGAATCGGGGGATGTGCGTCGTGTTCAGCGCATGCTGGTACATGATCGTCAGGCGGCCGCATTCACTGACCAGATCAAGGGCTTTGATCTGCGCCTTGTACAGGGCGAGGTGCTTGCTTCGGGTCGCATCGCCGTCGGTCGGGATCTGCTCGGCCAGAGCGTAGGCGGCGCGCAGATGTTTCCGGGCTTCGTCAATACACCAGCGGGTCATCCAGACGACGCTGTCGCCGATGAACACCGGTTTGCCGAGGATGGTACAGAGGTCGGCTTCTTCCTCCGGGCTGTCGCAACTGAAGAGCATGTGCCGGTAATGCGCGGTCTCGTCGTCCGTCAGTTTCAGCGGCTCGGGAACAAGCGGCCGGACGAGCCAGCGCGAGGATGTAAGTCCGAATGCCAAGCTGAGTGAGAGCCCGCGTTGCCGCAGTTGCCGCAGGCAGTGGTTGGCCTTCTCCACCTGTTCCCACGCTTTGAACAACTGGTCGGCATGGTTGTCCCCGGCCTGCTTGCGGGCCACCGCCAGGAGGACCTCATGCTGGTTCAGCACGCCGTTACCGGGATGATCCAGGAACGCTTCCAGCAGTTGATACGTCTCGTCTACGGTACTGGCGCCGATGCCGATGGAACGCATCCGCGTATCGCTGCCGTCGAATACCTTCTGCAGCCCTTCCACAAAGGCGGGCCGATCGAAATGACCCAACACCGGATTGGTGGATGTGCCCACTACCCCGCCGCCGCTGTTGGCGCCCGCCGCCGTAATGCGTTGACCGTTTCCGTTGACGTTGTTCAGATACAGGTCGTCGCCGAGACGGGCGCGGATGGCCGCTTCGTCACCCGGTGGAAAGCTGAAGGAGTTGACACTCACGCGCACGTCGGCGCCGGCGTCCATGGCGCCCTGGCGGATGGCGCCGAGCCAGCCGGCGACACGTTCACCGGGATTCCGCTGTCGATATTTTGACGGGCCGTTGACGCCGGGGTAGCTGTAGGTCGACCACGGGATGCCGGCACCGCAGTCATTGGTCCAGAAACTGAGTCGGTCGATCTCCGGACAGGCTTCGCAGAGTCGCCGAGCGGACTCGCGATAGAGCTCGAGCACTTCGGGTTCATCGATGGACGGACACCAGTACGGCTTGGCGGCGATGCGTCCGAGTTCGCACTGGACGCCGCGCCAATGCGGGTGAGCTTCGCACACCGACTCCGGCAGCCACAACGGCTCTGTCCCGTTGATCACCACTCGCAGCCCGAGTTGTCGGATGACGGCCATTCGTGCGTCCAGATAGGCGCGGTTCTTATCCACCATGCCCGCGGGCAGGTGTTCAGCGACGCCGTCCGGCGGGAAGACGCGGAACAGCGCAAAGTTGCCCTGGGACCAGTTGGGATAGGGATCGCTGTTGTCCGGCAGAAATTCGTCGTACTCAAATGGAAAACCGCGGATCGCGATGTGCGTGGCTCCATGTTCAAAGGCCCGGGTGATCTGTGCCTCGTAGTCTTCTTCCTTCAGCGGCACAGAAAAGAGAAGAGGGGCGTTCTCAAGCCGGTCTGCGGCTTTCTGGCGATACATGGATGATGCTCCGATAGTATTCATGGTTAGTCAATTCTCGGCATACGCGCGGATCTCATAGAGCCGTGCATGCTTGTCTCCGTTGGTTGCGGTCATGCGAACCCGGAGTGCCCGGGTCGTGATGGTGTCAAACGTCAGGATTCGGTGCCGGAGAAAATTGCCGGACACTTCGACCAGCGGCTGCCAATCCCCGCCTTTGCTGGCGTACTCAAGCAGACAGTCTTTCACACAGGTGCGAACAGCGCCCAGAACCGGGCGATCAAAGAAACGTTGTTCGCGCACTCCGGTATCGAAGGTCAAATGAACGCAACTCACCTTGACCGGATCGTCCCACCGCAGTGCGATCCACGGTTCGGAATCGATCGACATGGGCGCTGACATCCAAAGGTTTTCGGCGTCGACAGTGCCCCGTGACAGGCCGCTGACGACGCTTTGCGCGGCGTACGCGTGATCGCTCTCCGGGTCAGTGAATTCAGATGACGCACGGATCTGCGCGCGCGGCGCCAGATCATCGGGGTCCTGATTGCGAATACCCGGAATGTGGCAGTCGTGCTTCAGCAGAGCCTGCTGCAGTTCGGCAATGTGATCGCGGCCCAATGCGCGCGGCAACATCCCGTACTTGATGCATAGCGCCGCGGCTGTGCCGACGGCTTGTCCGCCGACGCCGCACGTCCGGATCAGCCGCGTCGACCCATGGGCCACATGCGTGGCGCTGATGATCCGACCTGCCAGGAAGAGGTTGTCGACATCGCGCGAATAATAGCAGCGATAGGGAATGGGGTACGGCTGGTCGAGGTGCGTATAGTCGAGCCACTTCTTCTCCGCGTAGAAGCCGGCCGGGTTGTGCACGTCGATCGGCCAGCCGCCGTAGGCGACGGCATCCGGCAGTTCCGACGGCTGCGTCAGATTCTTCTGGCTCAGTACGTAGTCCCCCACGACGCGACGGCTTTCGCGTTTGCCGGGAACAGAACCGACCCACGAGAGTACGTAGTTCTCGGCGCCGTAGTTGCCGTGGTTCTTGATGTGATCCCACACGCCATACAGGATTCTCAGGAGCTCCTCGCGGATCTGCACGGCATCCAAAATCGTGTTCAGCTCAGCGCCGTACTCAATCCAGAGCTGGGGTTTGTCCAGGTCCTTGATCGCCACCGGCAGATCGTCGGCGTCGGGGAAGCTGTAGGCCCATGACGGCTTGTTGAAGGCAACCGGCTTGCCCATGTCCTTGACGCGATACATCAGGGTGGAGCCCTGCGTCACGTGCGTGGCCTGTTCCGGCGCCAACGACTCGCCGAACGCATCCCGTGATTCACCGCCGGTCATGATTTCGGCCCCGGCCATGGTCGCCAGCGTGCCGTCGCCAGTGGCGTCAACAAAGAGCGGCGCCTGGAACCGGAACGTCTTTTCGGTGGCCTGCTGAGCCCCGGCTGCGGATTCGATCGTGCCGTCATCACGCAGCTCAATTTCGTGTACGTGCGTGTTGAGATAGAGCTCGACACCGGCGTCTGTGACCAGGTGCTCCAGCGTTACGTCGGAAATTTCATTACGCCATTGGACCTCGTGGTTGTGATAACGATTGACCAGATCAATTTCCTCGACGATCCCGGTTTCACGCGCATGCGGGAAGTCGCGATCGGCGCCGGCCATCAACAACCCGATCTCGGAGGAGGCGTTGCCGCCGAGAACCGGCCGATTCTGGACCAGCACTGCCTTGATGCCGAGGCGGGCGGCCGCCACGGCCGCTGCACAGCCGGCGATCCCGCCGCCAACGACGATGAGATCCGCTTGAACGTGTTTACACATCTGTTGTCGACTCTCGCTCGTGGAGCTTCGGAGGGACCAGGACCCGTTCGCCCTGCCACCCGTTCTCGACGGCTTCCGCCGCCGTCGTCGCCAGGAGGTCCTCCCGGATCTCGACCGACGTCAGTTGCGGGTGAAGCGATGACACCCAAGGCGTGTTGTAGTAGCCGCAGACCGCCACGTCTCGACCGACCTTTAAACCCTCCGCGGCCGCGGCCGCATAGACCTTCGGGGCGCGGAAATCACCGAGACAGAAAACGCCGTGATAGCCGTCGCGCAAAGCCTGCCGAATCTCGCTGTCGGCATCCGTCTGCGGCGCGTCCAGCACAATGCGCAGGGCGCCGTCGGCGCTCAGGCCGGCAGCCGCCAGGACGCTCTTGATGCCGCGGAGCATGTCCCAGTGGTATTGGTACTCGGGACCGAGGGACGGGGTGGCGGCGCCCGGATACGCATGCGAGACAACCAGCAGTTTGCGGGGGCCAAGGCCAAGGAGGTGTTCGGCAACCAGCCGGCCGCCCAGTTCCCAGTCGGACAGGATCTGGTTGGCATCCGGGAAGGCGAGGGTGGTCTCACAGCGCAGCAGGAACGTGAGCTGCCCTCCCGCCCGGTGCCAGTCGCGCAGCAAGGGGAAGGGCGTGAACGTGCGGCCGTCGACAATCAAGGTGTTGAGACCGTGATCGAGGAAGCGCTGCAGCGCCGCCCGCCGTTGTTCGGGCGGGTGATCGTAGCCGCCGATATCCGTCGCGATCGCGTGCCGGTGAGCGGCGCCGAGCTGCCGCAGGAGTTGCCCGTAAATGCGGCCGAAGGTGTCTCCCGCGGTCTGCATGATCATCCCAACCAGATCGGTCTCCGGCGATTCGGTGGGCTCACTCACGTAAGTGCCGCTGCCCTGCACGCGGTACACCAGGTCCTCCTTCTCCAGCTCGTCCAGCGCCCGCCAGACGGTCATCGGCGTGACGCCGAACTGCTCGGTCAACTCCCGACAGGTAGGCAGCCGGTCGCCGGCCGTCCATTTTCCCCGGCGGATGCCGCGCCGCAGGGAGTCGGTAATCCGGCGATATTTCGGTCTGGCAGCCGGCGTCTCAGCCCGGGTCATGGCAATTCCTCCAGTTATCTAGATATATTTTACGCCGAAGGGGACGGATTGCAAGCGGATCTCCGGGAATTTATCGGCGGCGTGAAGGACGGGCGACCTGTCTGCAGTTGGTGCGGGGGGGGGCCGGAGGCCGGGGCGGCCGGTGTTTGGGAGGCGATCTCACACAGTCGGGCCGGGGTAGGCTACAGGTGTGCCGCGAAACGGGTTGGCGGCGATACGCAGCTAAACGAGTTTGAGAGGGACCCGCGTTAGCTTCACCTGGCGCGAAAAGGGTGTGAGAGCGGGTTCCTGCTTTTCGAGAAGAGACCCCAAGCTCAGCTTGGGGAGGATCTACACCCCCTTCAGTTCAACCGGCACACCGGCTCTCCCGCCCTTTGCTCCGGAATTGGCAAACGTTTTGCCAATTCCGGAGCA
>CAYLNH010000155.1:0-16711 GCA_964384625.1 uncultured Lentisphaerales bacterium | reverse complement strand
TACACGGAAAAGACATTGCCTGTCCCAAGATCATCTTAATTCAGCGCCATTCGGAACTAGATGGGCTCGGCGTAAGTTTTCCAGCCAGGGACGGAGGCCAGGCGCCGGTCCGGGAAGGCGCCGTCGAACAAGCGATGCGAGCATCGTGTCCCGCCTTGGCGGGATAAATTTCGTGCTTGCCCCGCTGTGCGGGGGCAACGCCGCCGGCCGGATGCCTGGACCCGCTCTCCGGCTGGAAAACGTACGCCGCGCCGATCCGGCTTCACCCGCCGCGAAAAGGTACCGTCTCCGGCGGGCGCGGTCGTCTCGACCGCGGCCACGGACCCGGATGCTGCTCACGGTACAGCTTGAACGGCGGGTTACACCAGCTGGCAGCGCTTGCGCATGTGCCATTCAACGCCGAGGACGAAGGCCGCGAAGAGGATGACCCAGAAGGAGTCCCAGACCTCGCGTTCTTCCCGGCGCAGGCGTTCCAGGTCATTGGAGGCAATCAGGTCCGGGACCTCACCGGCTCTGTCGTAGGGGCGGTAGACCGGGCTCAGAGACTTGAGCGTCCCGACGTCCAGCGCGAGATCGACGTACTCGCTGGTCGGCAGGTCGCGGACGGCAAACTGCGCTTCGGCCGTGATCTTCCTGTCTTTGAGTCGGTCGACAACCGGGATGATCCGGTATTTGCCCCGGGGCAGATCGCGGAGGAAGCCGACGTATTTGCCGCCGGAATCCGGGAGGTATTCCAGGGTCACGAGTTTCACGATATGCCCGGTTTCCCGCGAGAAGACTTCGGCCCGGGGCTCGGCATTCTTGATCGGCAGCTCGTTTTCGTCGAGCAGGCGGGCACGGATTTCGACGGTTTCCCCGGGGGTGTATTCCGGTCGGGAGGTGGTCAGTTTGACGAAGCGATCGGCGCCGGTTTCGCGGCCGAGAGTGGCCCACAGGAGGATCTGGCCCCAGAAGCGGTGGTGGTAGGTCCAGCGCGCGCGATAGCGCCAGCGCCAGAACGAGTCGCTCCCGAGATAGAGCACCTTGCCCAGGCCGACATTGGTTTTGAGCATGACGGGTTGATCGCCCTGTCTGGTGTCGACCAGCCGATCCGCGGCCCGCGAGGCGGAGACCCCGCCTTTGACCCAGTTCAAGGCCGGCAATTCCTCCCACAACCGCGCCGAGGACTCCGGCGTGCTGCCGATCTGGACGAGCGGGTCGTAGAGGCTCTCCGACGCCAGTTGAGCAGTATGCTGAACGATCCCGGCGTCCTCGCCGCCGGTCCGGCGACTGATGCGGACCGGAAAGAGATCGACCAGCGGCGTCGCCGCGTACTTGTCCGGCATGTAGTTGGGACCGGCCATAAACACAATCACGCCACCGCGTTCGACAACGAAGTCGTGCATATCGCTGAGTTGCTCCTGCGAGAAATGTCGCGGGTTCACATCGCCGATAATCAGGATCTGATAGGCGAACAGCGCGTCCCGGCTCGGCGGCCAGCCGTTGTCCCCCGCCGTCAGCACGCCGCCGGGCAGGGAACCGATGAAGATTGTGTCGATATCGATCCGCTGATCGCGCTGCAGCATCATGTTGCAGTAGCGGCTTTCCCAGCGGGGAAACTCATCGACCAGCAAGGTCTTGATCGGGTCCCGCAGGACGTTGACCCGAAAGGCCTTGCGGTTGTTCTGCTTCAGCTCTTCGTCGATGAAACTCTCCGCCTGGGCGCGGTAGTTGAGGATGCCGCTGCGTTTTTCGACGAACGACATATCCACCGTAATCCGGCTTTCCGAGCCGGGCGGGATCACCTTGTGATGAATGGTCTTGCCGCCGCTGACGATCTTCAGGGTGATGGGGCGATCGACAAAACCGTCGCGCTTGAGGACGACGCTGACATTGACCATGTCGTTCTTGAAGCTGGTCAGCGGGGAGACGACATGGTCGATGGCGACATCGCGCGGCGGTCGTTCCGCGCCGATGCCGATGGTGTACAGCGGGACATCGCGTTGGGCGGCGAGTTCCCTGGCTTCGCGCAGCGCTTTGCCGGCGTTGTTGTTGCCGTCGCTGAGGATCACCACCGCGGCAACCGGCTGGTCCTCGTAGTAACGGAAGATCTCGCCCAGCCGCGTGCCGAGACTCGTTCGCGGCAAGTCCCAGCGCAGGTCCGTCAAGCTTGTCGGCCGAATGACGCGCAGTTTTTCGTCGAGCGAGAAGATATCCACTTCTCCGCGGCCTTCGAGTTTGCGCAGCAGCCGGACGGGTTTGTGCAGGAGGATCTGCTGGATGATCTCGTTGCGTCGCATCGCGACGAACCGGTCGAGCGCGACATTGACCTCCGGCAGCCGGGATGCCGCCAGTTCGACGTCGGCGGATGTCTGGAGTTGGTTATAGCTGCGGACAACCCGCGCCGCCAGCCGACTCAATCCGGCGATGTCCTTGGCCAACGTCTGCAGTTGGGCGCGTTTTGCTCCCCCGGCCTGCATTTTGGCCAGCACTGCAGTTTGCGCCTCAGCCTTTTTCACCGCGTCGATGAGAGCGGTCAGGGCTTTGCGGCTGTCCCCGGCAACCTTGTCGAAAGCCGGGCCGACGCGGCGTCTGGGGATGGTGCCGTAGGGACTGAGATGGTCGGCGGGAATCGGATTTTCCAGGTTGTCATCCGGCCGTTGCCAGGCGACAACGCAATGGTCCTCGCCGGCGTTTTCTTTGAAGACGGCCTCGATGTAGTAGATCCTGCCCTGTTCCAGTTCGATGGGCTTGCTTCGCTGATTGGGGTATTTGTTGAAGTTCCCGAACTCACTGAAGGCCGGACACTCGGCGATCAGCGCCCGGTCATTGCGTTCGTCGGTCGGGCTGAGATAGAGTTGCCCCTGATCATCACTGCAGAACAGAAAGACATACTCCCCGCTGACCGGCGGATGGATATAGCCCTGGATCACGCCGCCGTAGTTATCGCCGACATTCCGGGGCGCCGAGAACTGCGTAATCAGCTCGGCGTCGTCGGCCGCCTCTTTGAAACGCGGGGACTCGGTGAGCCGGGCGACTTCCCAGCCGTCCAGCCGATGCCAGCGTTTGAGGATCAGGCCGCCGCCGCCGGTGCGGCCGCGCTCCGGCTTGGGAACGTTCTTCTCGATGTTGCGCGACGGCCGGCTGCCGGGTTTCAAATAGTCGTACTCCGCGATCGCGGCGGCCAGACGTTCCTGCAGGTCTTCGGCCGTTTCGCGGCATTGGCTCAGGCTTTGTGCCAGCCCGGCCCGGGCGTCGTCGCCGCCGCGTTTCTGTTTATCGGCCCGGCGCCACTTGCCGACGGCCTGGCCCGCGGCGGCAGTCTGATTCTCCAGCCGCCGCACGTCAGCCGACGGCTCCCGAAACGCGGTACAGCGCAGGCGCCGGGGGAACATGTCCAGTTCCCAGCCGATCTCGACCTGCTCCGGCAGCGAATAGTCGTCCCGGATGGACATGGACCCCGAATTATCGATCAACAGCGCGACGTGCCCGCGCTCCGTTACCCGCCAGACGCGAACCACGACCGGCTGCAGGAAGGTCAGAACCAACAGGCCGATGACCGTGATCCGCAGGAACGGCAACCAGTAGCGGTAGGGCTTGGGCAACCGGTGCCGGGCATAAAGACGAATGACGCCGGCACCCAATACCGCAATGACCAGGACGACCAGCCAGACCGGCACGCCGCTGTCGAAATACAGCCTCACTCGTTGAACCTCCAGCCCAGATACAGTTCCGCCATGAGCAAAACCAGGGCCAGCAGCATCGCCGCCTGCCACCACTCGCGGGCGTTGGCCTCCTCGTCCATGCGCGTCAGCAAATCGTTCAGATCGCGGACAAACACGGCGTTCAATCTGGCGGCGATCTCCTCCTGCCGGCGCGGCGAAAGCACCGTCAAATCCCCCTCCTCCGGGTCCACGCTAACCGCGTAATAGACCTCCGGGAAGTCCTCGAAGCGAACGGCGTACACGCCCGGCTGCAGTGTTCGGGTGAACTGCCCCAGCCACTGGCCGTCGCCGTATGACAGGGTCAACGGCTGCGTGGCCTGCGACGGCAGCAGGATTTCACCCTTGCGGTTCGCCGTCGATTCCGGCTTCTGCGGATCGCGTTCGTTGGCCACGTAGAGCAGCATTTCGCCGAGTTTCAGATTGATCGGCGGCTGTACTTTGCTCGACAGGAAGACAACCAGATCCTGGACCAGCGGCAGGTAGTCGGCGGTCACTGGAAAATTCGTCCATTCCGCACTCAGCGTGGTGGTCCAGAGGATCACGTTGCCCTGGCCGTAGCTCTTCAACACGAGAAACGGATCGCTCTCAAACCGGGCCAGCACCCGGGCGCTCCGGGCCGGCGTGCAGCGGACGTGGCGATGGACGCGGACGTCGCTGAGGATCCGCGTCCGCTGCAGGTTGAAGATGGTCAGCACGGTTCCCGGATCGCCGGCGGGGAATGACGGCCGCAGGGGAACTTCCGACCACTCGACGGCCGTGCTCAGCGCCGCCGGCAGCAGGCCCTCGTCATGATCGTAGAGCCGGTTGAAACTCTCCGGTCCCGCGTTCGGGCCCAGACCGATCAGCAGACCGCCGCCCTGGTTTACATACCGCTCCAGCCGCGCCTGAAACAACGACGACATGGATGCGATGTTCACCAGCATCACGGACTTGAACTGCGACAGATAGGCCGAGTCCATCTGGTCCATGTCCGCCTGATTCCGCACCGTCGGCTGGATCAACGTTTCCTCGTTCTCCTCGGCGGCAGCCGTCAACGCCGCCCGCAGCATGCCGGCGTCGGCGCGGAATGCGTCCGCGCCCGACCGGCCCTCGATGATCAGCACGGGGATACGCTCGACAATGAAGACCGCCAGCGCCGACTCATTGTCGATAGCGATCTCATCATGCGGGATTCGCGCCGAGACGTAGCTCGGGCCGGCGGTCTTGAAGGTACAGTCGAAGGCGATGTCGTTGACGCCGGGCTGCAGGAGGACCTCGCGTTCGCCGACCTGCCTGCCGCCGGCGAAGAAGTCGACCCGGACTTTGCGCGGGCTGCCGAGGTTTTCGACTTCGACCACAAACCGGTTGACGCGGAACACGTCGATGATCGGCGACTCGCTGTAGATCCGGCGGATCAACGCGTTCTGCGGCGGGCTCTCCGGCTGGTGCGGGTAGACGTAGATCGCGGGCTTGATCTTCAGCAGGTCGTAGTGCTGCTGCAGCTCCTCCCAGCGCGGGTCGTCCGGCGCCGGCCAACTGCCGCTCTGGCGGTCCGTCAAAACGTAGATTCGCTGTTTCGGTTTGGTCGAGGATTCCAGCAGATGGAAGGCGCGCTGGCAGGCCAGGACAAGGTCCGCCTTTTCGGCGCCGGGACGGAGCCGGGCAATGGCCTGCTGCAGAATATCGAGATCGGTCGTCGGCTGGCGCACGACCAGCCGCGGCTTCTGACCGGCCAGGATGATCATCATATTGTCGCGTTTGTTCAGCCGCAGCAGGATCTGCTGCGCGGTCTCCTTGATGCGGTCGAAGAAGTTGGCTTCGTGGCCGCCCTGCTGCAGCGAATACGAGGAATCGATGATCAACACGTGCGTGGTCGGGGTTTCGGTTTCGCCGTCACCGCCGGCCGCCACGGCCGGGCGTTCGGGGCTGAATACGGGACGGGCGAGCGCCAGCGCCAGCAGCATGAAGAACACGGCCCGGAGGATCAGCAGGACCAGCTGCTGCATCTTGATCTGCTGCGCCCGGATCTTGAGGGACTCCTGGAGGAACATCATCGCCCCCCACGTCTGCACGCGATAGCGGCTGCGGTGCAGAATGTGGATGATCACCGGCACCAGCGCCAGCAGCGCCCCGAACAGCAGAAACTCATTGAGGAAATATTGCAGGATACTCATCGCTTCAGCCGGCGCGCCAGATATTCGGCCAGGGACCGCTCAAAGGGGTCGTCCGTGAACATCTGGACGAAATCGATGTGCAGGTTATGACAGGTTGTGCGCAATCGTTTCTGGTGCTTCGTAAACTGGTTGACGTACTCCCCGCGCAGCCGCAGCGGATCGACCAGGACGCGCTCGTTGCTCTCGAGCGACTCGAACCGGGTCAGATGGCGGAAGGGGAAGTCGGCTTCCTTGCGGTCCAGCACCTGGTACAGGATGACCTCGTGCTTCTTGTGGGCAAAATGATTTAGCGCCAGCGTTATCTCGTCGATGTTGTCGAAAAAATCCGAGATGATCACAATCAACGCGCGGCGGCGGATCAACGTCGCAATCCCGTGCAGCACATTGGCCAGGCCGGTATCGTTCCCCGGCCGTACCGCATCCAGCGCCTGCATGATGTTGCGCAGATGTCCCGGCGACGAGCGCGCCGGCAGATATCGGTTCATCTTCGAATCGCAGGTCACCAGCCCGACCGAGTCGTTCTGGTGCAGCAGCAGATGCGTCAGAACGACCGAGATGAACCGGCCGTAATCAAGCTTGGAGTGCTTGGCCGTGGTGTACCGCATCGACCCGGACGTGTCGAGCACGAGGTAGACGCGCATCGACGTGTCCTCCTCGTACTGCTTGATGTAGTAGCGGTCGTGTTTGGCGAAGAGCTTCCAGTCGAGATGCTTCAGATCGTCGCCCGGCACGTACTGCCGGTGCTCGGCAAACTCGATCGCGAAGCCTTTGTACGGCGACTCGTGCAGCCCGGTAATGAACCCCTCGACCACGCGCCGCGCCATGATCTCCAGACGTTTGAAGACCTTCAGGCGTTCCGGTTTGAGTACATCTCTGGCAGGCATCAGCTACAACCTAATTGCGTCTCAAGAAAACCCTTGCACTCCTCGCCTTCGCCGCAACCGTTGTTTCCGGGCTTGTGCCCGTCCCGGCGCCGCCCGGAAACCGCCGGTTGCCGCGGCTTGGCTGCCGGCGGCAGCCCCAAGACCTGCGGTCCGGCGGCGATGAAGGTTGGGACAAACGCGGGCTTTGGTTGCCTGGAAGGAACGCTCCCGCCGCGGACCACCAAGCTAGCCGGCTTCGCTGGGGGGTGTTACCTCCTTGACCAGATTCCGGATGATGTCGTCGCTGGTAACGCCTTCGGACTCGGCGTTGAAGTTGGTCACCAGCCGGTGCCGGAGGATCGGCAGGGTAAGAAATTCGATGTCTTCGGTGGTCGCGTAGAACCGCCCTTCCATCAGCGCCCGGGCTTTGGCCCCGAGCACCAGGAACTGACCGGCGCGCGGCCCGGCTCCCACTTCCAGCCATTCCTTCACGAAATGCGGCGCCGTGCGCTCTTCCGGCCGCGTCCGGCGTACCAGGTCGAGGGCATAACGAAATACATGATCGCCCACCGGCACCCGGCGGACAATCTTCTGCAGTTCAAGGATCTCCTTGCCGGTCAGAACCTGTTCGACCTCGTCGTCCTGTTCCACCGTTGTCGTCTTCAGGATCGTCAACTCCTCGTCTTCCGACGGGTAGTCCACCAGGATATTGACCATGAACCGGTCCAGCTGTGCTTCCGGCAGCGGGTAGGTGCCTTCCTGTTCGATCGGGTTCTGCGTCGCCAGCACAAAGAACGGCTGGTCCAATCGAAACGTCTGATTGCTCACCGTCACCTGGCGTTCCTGCATCGCCTCCAGCAACGCGGCCTGCGTCTTCGGTGGGGTCCGGTTGATTTCGTCCGCCAGGATCATGTTGGCAAAAATCGGGCCGCGGAAGAATTCGAAGCTGCGGCGCCCGGTGTCCGGGTCCTCCTGCACGATGTCCGTCCCGGTGATGTCCGACGGCATCAGGTCCGGCGTGAACTGGATGCGCTTGAACGAGAGATTGAGCACGCGCGCCAGGGTCGACACAATCAGTGTCTTTGCCAGTCCCGGCACGCCCACCATAAAACAATGGGCGTTGCTGAACAGCCCGACCAGCAGCAGGTCGATCACGCGCTCCTGCCCGACAATGACCTTGCTGACCTCCGCTTTGATGCGGCCGGTGGCTTCCGACAGTTTGTCTGCTGCTGCAATATCGCTGGACACAAACGGCTCCTCAAGCACCTGAGTTGAGGCACAATTCTCCCGTAAACACTCGAGACAGATAAGCTAGGTCCGCCAGGCCAAAAATCAACCGACGGCAGCAGCACATCGCCGCCTGGATGGGCGCGGCGTAAGTTTTCCCGCCAGGGGCGGAGGCCACGCGCCGGTCCGGCCAGGGCCGCCGCGAAGCGTCCACGACGTTGGGCAGTGGACCATCTCTGGTTGCGGCCAACGGCCCCCGCAAATGTGCGATTCTGTTGATAAATCTCCTGCCGGCGGCCCGTTTCGTGTTAAATTACCCTCCCTATGCTGCAACGACTGAAACTCACCGACTATCGCAACTACGAACGCCTCGACCTGGCGTTCGCTCCGGGGATTACCGTGCTGGTGGGCGACAATGGCCAGGGCAAGACCAATATCCTCGAGGCAGTCTATTTCCTCTCGATCCTGCGTTCGTTCCGCACCAACCGAATCCGCGATCTGAATCGCTGGACCACCCGGGGCTTCACGATTTACGGCGAAGTCGAAGTCGGCGAGCAGGTGCATCGACTGGGTCTCGAGTATCAGGATCGGAGCCGCCGGCTGCGCGTCAACGGCGACAACATCAAACGCGCCAGCGATTTCATCGGCAGGTTCTTCGCCGTCGCGTTCATCCCGGAAGACATCGAACTGGTCAAAGGCTCCGCCAGCGATCGCCGCCGGTTTCTGGACATCTCGTTGAGCCAGTTACAGCCGGGGTATCTGACGTCGCTGCAGCAGTACGACCGCGCACTGAAATCCCGCAACGCCCTGCTGCGCGACAGCGGTTCGGACGCGGCTGCCCGCGCCTTCGACCAGATCCTGGCCCGCGAGGGCGCCGCGATCATCGACCACCGCAACGCCCTGTTCGACGAACTCAAGGAGGTCCTGGAACAGACCAGCCGGGACCTCCTGCCGGCCGCCAGCGAACTGCAGATCCGCTATCAGCCGTCGATCAGCGGCAAACACGAAGACAGCCGGGAGCAGGAGATCCTGCAGGTGCTGGCCAGCAACCGGGAGCGCGATCGATTGCGTGGATTGACCCATGCCGGACCGCATCGGGACGACTTCACCTTCCGGCTCGACGGCAAGCCGCTCGGCAGCTTCGGTTCGGAGGGGCAATGCCGGCTGGCGGCATTGAGCCTGAAGCTGGCCAAGGCGCGATACTTCCTCGACCGCAAGGATGCCGGCGAAGTGATTCTCCTGATCGACGACGTCATCGGTGAGTTGGATCAGCGCGGGCGTCAGGCATTCCTGGGGACATTGCGTCAGGCCCGGCAGGTGCTGCTGGCCTGTACCGGCGTGAATGAATTGCCGGCGGTGGACGGGATGACGCTGCTGCGGGTGAAACAGGGCACGGTCTTGACGGCGGTGTAACAAACGCGGGTCCTCGTGCTATTGGTATATGGATCGTGCGGCACGTTCCGTTCTTCTCCGGCCGTTTTGCTCAGGCTGACGGCGTGACGGAGAGCGCCGCGATCGCGGTCAGCCGGCGATGCTGCAGCTCCAGGAGCTTCCATGGACGAAACCAGACTGATTGAACAGGTCCAGGCCGGTTCACTGCCGGCGTATGAGCAGTTGATGCAGCTCTACATCCGGCGCGTTCGCGGGTTCGTGGCGTTGCGCTTGCCGATCCCGCAGGCAATCGACGAAATCACGCACGAGACGCTGGTGTTCGCCTACCACCGCATCCACGAGTTCGAAGCCGGCACCAACTTCTGGGCCTGGCTGAAGGCCATCGCCCACAACCTCGTGCGCGCCGAGATGCAGCGCTACGCCCGGGAACAGGCAAACCGGGAGCGCTACCGGCAGTTTCGACTGACCGCCGACCCGAAACCCGAACGCGTCCGTCCCGAGTTGGCGCACCTGGACGAATGCCTGGCCGACATGCCGGAGAACAGCCGGCGCCTGATCGATCTGAAATACGCCTTGGGCCACAGCACGCAAGAGATCGCGGCCGCCATGGAAAAGAGCAGCGCCTGGGTCCGGACCACGCTGTTCCGGCTGCGGCAGGCGTTGAGGGAGTGCATTGAAGAACGCGCCCTGAAGGAGGCCGGCACGTGACCCGCGAAGAACAAATCGATGCCTGGCTGGCCGCGGAAATGCCCGATGCCGACCGCCGCACGTTCGAGAAGGACATGGCGGCCGACCCGGAGCTGCAGAAACTCCTGGCCCGGCAGGCCGCAATCCATGAAGCCCTCGGCGCCGCTCTCGGCGGCGCCCGGGACGAAAAGCAGATTGTCGACTCCGTGATCGCCGCGCTGCAGGCGAAAGACACCACGGAGGTCGCGACGGGCGTCGTCCAGGAGGTCCTGTCCCGAAAAGGCGACAGACGTTTACGGACGTCCAGGCCCCGCCGTCGGCCGCCGGCACCATCGCGCCGACGCCGCGGCGGCCGTATCCTGCTTCTGGCCGCGGCGGCCTCGTTGCTGGTGGTGATCGGTTTCTGGATCCGCGCCGCCCGGCAGCGCCGGGCCGGGCCGCAGCCGGACCTTGACGGCGTTGAAGTCGTTGCCGTCCGGGGAGACACGGCCAACGTCCGTGCCGCTGATCGACTGCGCCTCAACCAGGAGGTCCGCAGCGGCGGGGCCAGCACGGTTTCTCTGCGGTTCCCGGACGGCACGCAGTTGACCCTGGCCGCCGGTTCGCAGCTGCGTCTCACCGGCAGGGCGCCGAAACGACTGGTCCTGGACCGCGGCGAACTGCGGGCCGACGTGCAGCCGCAGACCGCGCCGCTGGTGATTCGCACACCGCACGCTACGGCCACCGTGCTGGGTACAGCTTTCACGCTGCGGGCGGGATCGGTCGGCACACGTCTGGATGTCGGCCGGGGCAAAGTGGAGCTGCGCGAGACAACGTCCGGCGCCGCCGTTGTCGTCACCGCCAATCGTTTTGCCGTCGCCGCCCCGAATCGCCCGCTGCGGCTGTATGAACCGGGATTGCTGGCGCTGTATGAGTTTGACGAGACGTCCGGTCGGATCATCCACAACCATATCGGCACGGACGCCGACTTGAATCTGCGCATCGGCCAGCCCGGCAATGTCGCCTGGCTGGCCGGGGGCCTGCGCGTGTCGGCGCCGGCGGACATCGTCTCGACCGCGCCGGCGACGGCAATCACCGAAGCCTGCCGGCAATCCGGCGAGATCAGCATCGAGGCCTGGATCCGGCCGCTGCGGGTCAATCCGCTGACCAGGAAGATCGGCATGGACCGGATTGTGACGATTTCGGCCGACTCCAGGAGCCGGAACGTATCCCTGGGGCAGGGCGAAATGGACCAGTCCCCGGCGGCGCTGGCGGTTCGCCTGCGGCGCAGTGAGCAGACGCCGAACGGCCTGCCGGCCGTCGCTACCCCGGAGCTGCCGGCGGTCGCCGCGGCCAAGCCGATGCACGTGGTCTTTGTCCGTGATAAAACGGGCAAGGCCGCGATCTGGGTGAACGGCCAACGCGTTGCCGCCGACAAACTGGCCGGCACACTGTCGAGCTGGGATCCTTCGTTCCGCCTGGCTCTGGCGCAGGAAGTCTCGCCGAACACCCTCGGCCGCGGGTTTTCCGCGAGACACCCCATCCCGGATACAGCCGCCGCGAAGCGCTTCTGGCAGGGGGAGTTCCACCGCCTGGCCTTCTACGACTACGCCCTGTCCAGGGCGGACATCCGGCAGCGCGCCCGACGTTGAATCGGGACCGACGCCGCTGATCGGCAGAAAAGACGGCTCTGCTGTAACACCACCCCCTCCTGCCGCTATTCCCTCCGTGCAAACCCCGGGACGAATCACGAACACAGATGGAGGAGAATCGCATGCGTTTCTCGCGAGCACACGGGTGGGGACTGTTGGCAATCATCCTGTTGACCACGACGGCCTGGCTGGGGGAAACTCCGTTTGCCGCGCCGAAAGACGCGTCGGCAGGCACGGTTCCGGGCATCCAGGCGCTGGATGCCGGCGACATCAACGGCGACGGCAAGGCAGATATTGCGGTCATGTGCGGCGGCAAGCACGCGCATGGCGCGACCTTCGCCTGGTTCGAGGCGCCCGACACAATCCAGGGCACCTGGACCCGCCATGAATTCAACCCGAACCATCCGCTGCGCTCGTTCCTGGGCGCCGGCAAACTCGCCGACTTCGACAATGACGGCGACCTCGACCTGGCGGTCAGCTCGGACAACCATTCCGGCTCGTCCAAACAGGCGGACGTCTACGTATTCATCAATCCCGGCCACAGCCGGGCCGGCAACACCTGGTCCTATCAACGCGTCACCGCCGGCACCCAGCCGTGGCATCACATCAACGACATGGACGTCGCGGATATGGACGGCGACGGCAAGATCGACATCATCTGCCGCAGTCTGACGCCGAACCGGATCCACATCTTTTTCAACAACTCGATCTCCTCCTGGACGCGGAAATCCATCGACACGAATATCTCGTCGTCCGAAGGTCTGGCCGTCGGCAAACTCGACAGCGACAACCTGCCGGACATCGAGTTCACCGGCTACTGGCTGAAGTCGCCGGCCGATCCGCGGACCCAGAGCTATACCCGGCTGAGGCTGGACGCCGACTACCACACGGTGAACCAGAACACCAAGGAAGCCATCGGCGACATCGACGGCGACGGCCGGAACGATGTGGTCATGGGGCCGGCGGAATCTTATCGTAACGGCGGCGATCACTATCTGGCCTGGTACAAGAACCCCGGCAACACTGACAACACCGACTGGCCGAAGACCAGAATCGTCGACAGCACCAACCGCATGCACCAGATCAAGCTGGCCGACATCGACAACGACGGCGACCTGGACGTCGTCACCGGCCAGCCGTGGGGCACCAAACAGATCCAGGTCTTCTACAACGACGGCAGCGGCGGCTTCGGCAGTCCCCAGATCATCGTCTCCGGCAAGGGACTCTATTCCAGTGCCGTTCTCGACATGGATCGCGACGGCGACCTGGACATTGTCGGCAGCGATGTCTATGCCGGCAGTTCCAAGCCCTGGGTTTACGAGAGCCTCGGACAGGGGCAGTCTGTCCAGTGGGTGAAACGGGACAACCTGAACCGCAAGCGCGGCGAACACGCCAACGCCGTGGTGAACGGCAAGCTCTATGTCATGGGCGGCATCCACAACTCCAAAAGCGGCCCGGGCCAGGTGGAAGTTTTCGACCCGGCCGCGGATGCCTGGACAGACATCTCCACACTGCCGTCCCGGCGCAACCACTTCACCATCGGCGATGCCGTATACGGCGATGAGATCTGGGTTTGCGGCGGTAAGCCGGACGGTCAGTCGTACGGCGGCACCAAACGCGTCGATGTCTACAACACCAGGACCAACAGCTGGCGTCGCGGCCCGGACCTGCCGGAGAATCACTGGGCCGGCCCGACGGTGATCGTCGGTACCAAAATCCACGTCCTTACCGGCGGTGTGGACAACAACAACACGACCGCGCATCACTTTGTCCTCGACCTGACCAATGAGGCAGCCGGCTGGACCAGCGCCAAGGCTGTCCCGAATCCACGAGTGCATGCCGCGGGCGTTGCCTTGAACGGGAAGATCTGGCTGATCGGCGGCGAACTCCACCACAAGCACGACGGCGATACCAGGACGGTGCAGGTCTATGACCCGGCGGCCGACAGTTGGAACCTGGGCTATCCGCAGCTTCCGGAAGCCCGGTCCCATCATGAGTGGGCCACCTTCACGTACCGCGGCAAGATCTGGACGGTCAGCGGCGTGGACAGCAGCAAGAGCCCGCGCGGCCAGGAAACCATCTACCGCTATGATCCGGACAAGAACACCTGGGAGCGGCTCTACGACCTGCCGGGCAAACTGGTGTCGCCCGGGGGCAAGATGATCAACGGCAACCTCCACGTCTTCGGCGGCGGCGTGAACGACTGGTTCGAAGGCGACATGGTCACCACCTGGGCCCGCGCCAGAGGCGGCACGTCGCCCGACGATCCGCGCGACGCCTTCAAGCGAATCGAAGCCGAGAGCAAGGACGACTCCCAGGGCATCGGCATCTACAGCGGCGGCACCGGTCAGAAGATCGGTTCGATCGAGAACGGGACCTGGGCCAAGTACGCGCAAGTCGACTTCGACACGGGCGCGGCCGGCTTTGCCGCCGGCGTCGCCAGCAACACCGGCGGCGGCACCATCGAACTGCGGCTCGGCAGCACCACCGGCACGCTGATCGCCAGTGTCGTCGTCCCGGGCACCGGCGGCTGGAACAACTTCGTCGAGGTCAATTGCGCCGTCTCCGGCGCCGCCGGCGTGAAGGACCTCTTTCTTGTCTTCAAAGGCGGCAGCGGCGCCCTGCTGGACGTCGATTACTTCCAATTCAACCGGCCCGCCGCCAACCAGGCGCCGGTGATCGAGTCGCAGCCGTGGGCGAACCCGGCCACCATCACCCTGCCCGCCGGCACCAACGTGTTCGTTGTGGCCGGCGATCCCGACGGCGACACATTGACGTATACCTGGACCAAAACCGCCGGGCCCGGCAACGTCACGTTCGAACCCAACGGCACCGAACTCAGCGATGCCAGCGCCGTCACCTTCAGCGCCGCCGGCGCCTACACCCTCGAAGTCGAAATCAGCGACGGCACCGACAGCGTTGCCGCCGCCGTCGATGTCGTCGTCAACGGCGCGGTGAACGAATTGCCCACCATCGCCGTCACCGCCCCGGCGGACGGCACGGAGTATACGCAGGGCGACGACGTCGTGCTCGAAGCCAACGCCGTGGACAACGACGGCACGATCGCCAAAGTCGAGTTCTTCGCCGACGGCAGCAAGCTTGGTGAAGATACCAGCGCGCCATACAGCTGCACCTGGGCCGGCGCCGGTGTCGGCAGCCATTCGCTGACAGCGACAGCCACGGATAACGCCGGCGGCACGGCCACGTCGAGCGCCGTCGGCATCATGGTCAACCCGGTTGCCGGCGACGGCGTCAAAGTCGACGACAACGACGCGGCGGTGGTCTACACCGGGACGTGGGGTCTGGATCAGAACGACCGGTACACCGTCGGCGCCTACAACAACACGCTGCACTGGTCCGGAACGGTCGGCGCCAAAGCCGCGTTGACCTTTACCGGCACCTGGATCAAACTCTACTGCAAGCAAGCCGTCAACGGCAGCACGATCCGCGTCGCTGTCGACGGCGCCAACAGCCGGGACATTAACCTGCGCGGCGACGGTACGCAACAGGTGTTGGTCTATGAACTGACCGGGCTGACCAACGCGGCCCACACGATCACCGCCGAGTGCCGCGGCAGTTACGTACACATCGACTTTTTCGAATACGGCGGCAGCAGCGGCGCCAACGAGGCGCCGACGGCGGCGATCACCAACCCGGCCGGCAATGCCACGTACGACGAGGGTGATGCAATCACGATCCAGGCGGAGGCGACCGACAGCGACGGCTCCGTTGCCGGGGTCGAGTTCTACGCCGGCAGCACCAGGCTCGGTGAAGACACCAGCGCGCCCTACTCCTGGAGCTGGAACGGCGCTGCCGCCGGCGATCATGTTCTGACCGTCAAGGTCACCGATGACGACGGCGCCGCCACTACATCCGCGGCGGTCAACATCACCGTCAACGAAGTCGTTGAACCCGGGTGGCAGAATCAGGACATCGGTGCGGTCGCCAAAGCCGGTTCGATGACCGAGAGCAACGGTGTCTACACGGTCGAGGGCTCCGGCAAAGACATCTGGCACAGCGCCGACGAATTCCACTATGTCTACCGTACCCTCGACGGCGACGGCCGGATCGTCGCGAAGATCGACAGCATGACCAACCCTAACGAATGGGCCAAGGCCGGCCTGATGATCCGCGAAACGCTGGACCCGAATTCCAAACAGGCCAACGTCGTCCTGCATGCCGCCAGAGGGACCTCCCTGGACTATCGCCAAAGCACCGGCGGCGGCACCAGCAAGAAGTATCCGGACGACGGAATCACCGCGCCGTACTGGACGAAACTCGTGCGTGCCGGGAATACCTTCACCGGCTACAAGTCGGCCGACGGCACGAACTGGGTCAAGGTCGGCGCCGTCGACATCACCATGAACGCCCAGGTCTACGTCGGCATGGCGGTTACCGCTCACAAGGACGGCGCCGTCTGCCGGGCGCAGTATTCCAACGTCACGGTGACGGACTGAAACCGAAACAGACAACAACGCTGCAAGGCGTACCCCCGGCAGCAGCGCCTGCCGGGGGTACGCCCGATCCGGACAGGAAGGGAACAATGAAGCAACAACGGTTCACGCTCATCGAACTTCTGACTGTCATCGCCATTCTCGCAATCCTGCTGGCGTTGCTGTTGCCCGTCCTGGGCCGCGCCCGGCAGGCCGCCCACACCGCCGTCTGTCTCAATCACCTGCGACAGTGGCAGGCGGCATTCACGATGTTCTGCGCGGATAACAACGGGAAACCGTTTCCGTGCCGGCATGCCAGGGTGCAGCTGGGACCGATGGAAGATTACATGGAAGACATCCTGGCCGTCAGCTTCTGTCCGGCCACGGATATCCCCAACACCACGACGCATACCGTCGGGCGCGCTGATTTGAGCTGGCGTTACCGCCGCTGGGAAGGCAGCTACGGACTCAACGGTTTCTGGTACTACAGCCGGGACCAGGATGCCGGCGGCCACGCCTACATCCGTGAAAGCGAACCGTTCTGGCCGGACGCCTGGTTCGACAACCTCGCCAACGTCGGTGATGCGGCCCGCTCGCCGGTGTTCCTGGATGCGGTCTGGG
>CAYLNH010000154.1:0-16829 GCA_964384625.1 uncultured Lentisphaerales bacterium | reverse complement strand
GACAGATCCGCAAGTACCGCAGGTTCCCAACCTCTTGAGAGTCGGGACTCGAGGCGAAGAAGGGCAGTAATCGGGGGCGTACATTCTATCCCGGCAACCGAGCGGTCAGCCCTGCTGCGCTTTTTCGATCAGCTCTTTGATCATCGGCAGATACGTGGTGAACACCAGGCTGACAAACGGCCCCGTCAGATTCAGGAGGATCGCCAGAAACCCCATGATCTTCTTCCCCTTCAACCCGCGCCCGAGGATCAGCCCGAGGCCGGTCAACCCCAGCAGCAGACCCGGCAGACAGACCAGGTAGCCGACATACGGGATCAACCCCAGGAGACCGAGAACAAAACTGAACGTGACAAACTGGAACGCCTGCCGGTTCAGCAGCGTGCGCTCGCCGGCAAGCTTGCACAAGGGATACCCGACCTTGCTTTTCAATGTTTTGACATCCAGTTGGACCACCAACTGCTCCGGCGTGCTGTCCGGCAGTCGTTTGCCGCTAAATTGGATGATCTTGTGCCGGTCCCTGCCGTCCTCATACCGCGCCTCGATCGAGGCGGTCCGGCTCGCCGCGTCGCGGTCGGCAACGTGCAGATGGACATGGATGTCGTCGTCCCGCAATTCACCGACTTGCTGCCCCGTTTCGTCGGGCGTGACGAAATCGTGCGGCAGCCGTTCACTGCGGAAGCTCTGGCGCATCGCCTGTTCAACCGGATGCAGCACGCCCACAACGCCCTGGTCCGCGGTCAGATAGACAACCTTCGCGCCCTTCTTGACGTCGCTGGGGACATCGCCGGAAACGAACCCTCCGGAACGATTCACTTTCAGTCGGGAGCCGGTTTCGGAGGGCTTCGGATCGATCTTGGCGTCGACATCGGCACTCTCAGCGTCGATCTGCAGGCCGTCGGCCGCGCCTTCTCCCAACGGGGCAACCGTCTGGAACTTGCTGCCTTTGGTTTTTAACTTGTCGGACATCGGCCGGGGGTCCGGTTTGGGGGCGGCAACGGAATCTGGTTCCGGGCCTTTCGGCTGATCAACGCCGAGGGCGTTTTCGGGTTCGGGGCCCTTCGGCTGATCAACGCCGAGGGCGTTTTCGGCTTTGGCAACCTTCATGCCCTTGTGTTCGGCGGCGACTTCCGGTGCGACCACCGGCTTCTGCTCGAGGTCGGCATCCAGTTTGGAATTCTCACCGCGGCCGGAGGTCATCGAGCCTTTGCCCAGCGGCCGCAGATTGGCGGGCTCCTCGGCCTGAGGCGCCGGGGCGGCCGGCGGCGGCGGGGCCTTGGCGTTGCCCAGCGGCCGCAGCTCTGGAGCGGCTGGCGGCGGCTCCGCTTGAGCCCGCGACGCGGCGCTCGGCTGGGGAGCGGGGGCCGGCGGTTGGGCCGGCGGCACGGCGCTCGGCTGGGGAGCGGGGGCCGGCGACGCGGCGCTCGGCTGGGGAGCGGCCGCCGGCGGTTGGGCCGGTGGCGCGGCACCCGGCTTTGGCGCCGAAGGGTTGGGCTTCAGTTTCTTGAGTATCTTCTTCGGCGGCTTCGGCGCCGGTGCAGGCGATTCCGCCGGTGCTGTGGTTGGATCGACCGGTTTCTGATTCCGGCCCAAAGGCTGTAACTGCCCTGCCGTTGTCTGCGTGCCCTTAGGCGGAAACGTCCGGCCGCAATGACCACAGGCCCGCGGCGGAGTACTACCTTCAGGAACGTCGGTTTCCTGCCCGCATGCTTCGCAGCTCAGCTTCATATCCGCTTGACCCAGGTCCTCGGCATCGGTTATCAGCGATTCCATCCCACCTGCTTGGAATAGTACACGCAAACCGCGTCGATTTCCAGTTCAGTCGCGGCAAATCAGAGCCCCCGCATTTCGCTTGCATTTGTCTGTGTCCGTCGACATAGTAAACCAACATCCAACTCTGGGGGTGTGACATGGGTCCGCCAAACGAACCGCGGGGCATTGAAGTCCTGTTGAAAAAGGCCGTTGTCGATCGTGAATTCCGAACGCTCCTGCTCGATCAACGGGGGGCAGCAGCCGCCAGCATCGGCCTGGCACTGAGTCCTCAGGAGAAGGAGGTCCTTGACAAGGTTCCCGGCCACCAGCTTGAAGGCATCATCGCCCGAACCAGAGTTGAGCCGTATTTGCGGCAGGTCCTGCTGGGATCCACCGCGGCAGCCATGCTGCTGGCCATGAGTGCCTCGGTGCTGACCGGCTGTAAACGCCGCGAGACAACGTTGGGGATCAAACCGGATCGCGTCAAACCGGCCCAACCACCAGGGGACGACGCCGAGGGCACAAAGACAACAGATGAACCGAAGTAGCAGGGAACAGCCATGAGCAAGAAGCAGCGACCGGCGGAACAGGAAGCGGTCAACACCACCATTGTCGGCGGCCGACCGCCGGGTTGCGGCAAACCCGTCGGCGACATCCCGCGCGGCATTGAAGTGCTGGTGAAGAAAGCAGCGATCGACCCCTCGTTTCGGGAACTGTTGCTGGCGCAGCGCGCGACGGCGGCTAATGAGATCGAGCTGGATCTTGATCCCGCTGAAGCCATGATGTTGAACGCCGTACCGGCAAAGCAGCTTGAGGGCATTATCGACAACACGGTGGTACCGCCGAAACAACGCAAGGCATTTCGGGGCGGCGTGGCCGCGGCCATGCTCCTGGCAATCGGCGCTACCGTCCTCCCCGGGTGCGACCCGGTGACCAAGGGCGTGCGGCCCGACAAACCCAAGCCGCAGCCGGAAGAGCAGGCGAAGCCGGAAGAAGCCAAGCCCAAACCACCCACCGAACCCCTTTCGCGCGGCGTACGGCCGGACCGCCCGCCGCGGCTGGAACCCACCGACGGCATCCGGCCGGACGACTTGGACAAGTGAGTCAACCATGAAACCGCCTCCCATCCCGCGCGGCATCGAAGTGCTCGTCAAGAAAGCAGCCGTCGACCCGGACTTCCGTGAACGCCTCATCGAAGAACGCGTTGCCGCCGCCGCTGACATTGACCTGCAGTTGGAGCCGGCGGAAGCGGCCATGCTCAATTCGATTCCCCGTAACCAGCTCGAGCGGACGATTGACGGTACCACGGTGCCACAGCAGCTTCGGAATGTTTTCCTTGGACACGTGGCGGCGTTAATGTTGGCCACACTGGCGCCTTGTGCGCTGGGAGGAGACGACAGCTGGGGTAGCGATCCGGAGTACCCGGAGTCGGTGACGCCGCGCAGCCGCGATCGCAGCCGCAAGGCAAATCGACGCCGACGTGCACCCCCAAAACCGAAACCGGCGCCGATCAAGGCATCGTCGCTGACTCCTGAAGAATTGGTCCGTGGGTTCCTCGACTGGTTGCCGGGCCGGGGCCTGGATATGCGTGACAGCCCCTACTGGGATGCCTTCCGCCGGTCGGTGTCCAAGGTCATGCCGATTATTGCCAAACGCTTTGAAGGTAAGCAACTGCCGGAACGGCTGGTGCGGGTCCTCGGGGAATCCGGGTCCCCCCAAGCCTTTGACCTGCTGTTGATCGAATACAAGCGCCGGCCGACGCGCTTGACCGCAAACAGCTTGGGGGCCTGTCTCTATGAGCCGTACATGAAAAGACTGGTCGGAACCATTGAGAACCCCAGGCATCTGCGCCGCTTCTTCGAGGTCCTGTGGGCTGACGAATGGAACAAGGTCAGTTCACTGACGCCCGAACAGCTGGAAACGCAAGCACGCAAAGAACTGGGCCAACTGCGCCGTCGGTGCCAAACGGATGCCCGGGCCAAAACAGGAAAATAACCATGGCAACTCCTCCGCCGATTCCCCGAGGGCTTGAAGTCCTCATCAAGAAAGCAGCCGTCGATCCCGACTTTCGGCAATTGCTGCTGGAGCAACGGGCTGCGGCTGCCCGGCAGATTGACTTGTCGCTGGAACCGGCCGAGTCCCTCATGCTCAACAACGTTCCTCGCGAACAACTTGAGCGCACCATCGACCGGACAACTGTGAAACCCGAACACCGCGCCGCCTTCCTCGGCAAAGCGGCAGCGGCCATGCTGGTCGCCGTCGGGTTCGCCGGCCTGGTTGGTTGCGGCGAGCGACCGCCGGCTGCCGGCGGCGCCCGTATTGATCGGCCCAACCCACCGGCGGAAGAAACGCAGAAACCGGCGGAAGGCAGCGAACGACCGGAGCGCATCGAGCCAACCAAGGGCGTCCGGTTGGAAAAGGAGTGATGCGTGGCTCGAACGGGATCTACAGGTGCGGACGTGTTGGTAAAGAAAGCCGCTGTGGATCAGGAATTCCGCGCGCAACTACTCACTGAACGCAGTGGTGCTGCTGTCGCCATCGGGTTGGAACTAGCCAACCATAAGAAGAACCTGCTGGATCAGATCCCCGTTCGTCAACTGGATGAATTCATTGACCTTGTCGCCGTGGGACTAAAGGATACCGGGGTGTTCCAAGGGAATGATGCAGGGGCAACGATTAGGGCCGTTGAGAATCAACATTCCTCCCTCATGCCATTGCTACGCCTGGATACGAGCAGAGGGAGTCGCCCGATCTAAGGTCCGTCAAACACCGAAAGGAATCCATGGCTGATATCACCTTGGTCAATCTGAATATGCTGTTCATGCGCTACGGCGAGGAGATCGAGCGCGAACTGCATGTGCCGCTGGGCTGTCTGTACCTGACGCGGGCGCTGGAAGATGCCGGCTTCCGCGTGGACTTTCGCGACTACCAGACCTGTCCGTCGGACGACCCATTCGATCTGGATACGTTTCTCGAATTCCTCAAGAACCCGGCGCCGATTATCGGGTTGAGCTGCATGGCCAATCTGCTGCCGTTCACCATGCTGGCCATCCGCGCCATTCGCGATGCCTACCCCGACTGCCAGGTCGTCCTCGGCGGTGTCGGTTCAAAGGGCGTCGAAGACAAAATCCTGCAGCGCTTCCCGTGGGTGGAGGTAATCTGCCGCGGCGAAGGCGAACGCACCGGGGTCGAACTCGTGCAGCAACTGACAAACGGCAAGCAACTGGACCAGGTCGACGGCATCTCGTTCCGCGCCGCCAACGGCTCGATCCGGCACAACCGTGACCGGGACCGCATCACCGACCTGGACAGCATTCCACTGCCGGCGTTCGAGAGAATCGAACTGAAGAAATACGCGGGCTACGGCATGATGACCAGCCGCGGCTGTCCCTATCCCTGTACCTTCTGTTCGGTCGCGCCCGTCTGGAATCTGGAGAGCTACTCGCGCAGCGCGGCAAACATTGTGGCCGAGATGAAATTTCTGAATCAGGAAGCGGACGTGGATCTGTTCCTGTTTCAGGATGAGTTCTTCGTCTCCGGCAAGAAACAGGTGATGGCGTTTTGCCGAGAGCTCGAGAAAGCGGATCTGGACGTCGACTGGAAAGCCTTCGGCCGCGTCAACCTGGTTGACACCGAGATGATGCAGGCCATGGCCGACAGCGGCTGTCTCGAACTGCGCTTCGGTATTGAGTCCGGTTCCGACAAGATCCTGAAGGAAACGCGCAAGGGGTTCAATACGGACCAGGTGCTTGATCTCGTCCCGAAGGCGGTTGACATCTTTCCGCGGGTGGACACGTTCTACATCTGGGGTTTCCCCTTTGAGACCATGGAAGACTTTAACCAGTCACTGTTCCAGATGGTGTCGTTCCGCATGATGGGCGCGCGCATCCTGCCCAGCCTGCTGTCGCTGCTGCCGCAGACGACGTTGTACGAAGAATGGTCCGACAAAGTCGAACTGGAGTTCTGTCCGTATCTGTTGCCGGAGTTTGTCTTCACCGGCCACGAGATCTGTCGCGGCGGCGAAGTCGAGATCCCGGCCGATCATCAGGAGTACTTCCAGTTGATCATGGACAATCCGGATATCTTCTCTGGATTCTTCCACGTGGACCTGGAGAACAACGTCCTGCCGAAACTCGAACTCTTGCGCCAATTCGGGTTCTACCCGTTGCCGGAGGGCACTGAAGCGCCGGATGACGGTACGGCAAGCTGCGGCGCGCACTCGCCGCGAATCGCCCCACAGGAGCTGGCAACCCGCGCCGAAATGTAACGCATGTCAGACACCGTACCGCCGCCATCGCCGGAGACCGAGCCGGAGCCAAGCGCGACCTGCCGCGAGTGCCGCCGAACCCGGCCCACCGCCGAAATGATGGCGTTTGCCGGAGACTGGGTCTGCGGCAACTGCAAAACCGTGTTCTTCCAGCGGCTCCGGGAGAATGTCGGCGAATCCTTCGCCACCCAAACGGCACATGACCCAAAGGCCGTGCCCGGATGCTGGAGCGGAGCCCTGTTCCTGTTCGGCTTCTGGGCGCTCACCCTGGTCTGCGGCGTGATCCTGGCCATCGGCCTGCTCCTTGCCAAACAAACTGGAATCGAGCTCAATGAAGCCGCCCTGAAGGCCGCCAATGCCTGGGTCGGCGGCGCCGTCAACCTCGTTATCTTCGCCATCTTGCTGGTCCTCGGCCTGCTCTGGGCCAAACGCCCGGTCAAGGAGGTCCTGCCCTTCCGCGCCTTTCCCCTGCCGGCGCTGGTACCGATGTTGATGCTCGCCGTCGGCTGGTCCTTCGTCGTCTCGGATATCGACAACCTGATCCAGTACTTCCTCCCCGCGCCGGCCCTCATCAAGCAGATCATGCAGGACCTCCTCAGCAGCGGCGCGGCCGCGTTCTTCGTCCTCGTCATTGTTGCCCCCGTCACGGAAGAACTCTTCTTCCGCGGATTCATGCTCGACGGATTCCGCCGCCGCTACACGCCAACGACCGCAATCCTGCTGTCCTCGGCCATGTTCGCCGTCTTCCACCTCAATCCCTATCAGTTTGTCGGCGCCTTCATCCTGGGAATCGCGATGGCCTGGCTGCGGCTGCAGACGGAATCGCTCTGGCCGTGCCTCTTCGTGCACGCCGCCGCCAACGGGACGGCCTTCGTCTTCACCGCCGCCAAAATCCCGATCCCCGGATATAGCTGGTCGCCGGGAACCGCGCACCAGTTCCAGCCGCTCTGGTTCACCGGCCTCGGAGTCGGGCTGGCAGTCACCGGCACACTGGGCATCTGGCTGCTGCTCGGCCGAACGCCCCCTAGACCCGCCCATGCCGCCGAAAGCAAGGCCCCGCCACCCCCTTGACTATCTGATTGCTTGCGATACATTTTATATGGAGCTGATCGCAAATCCGATAATTTGAAAGGAGGTCGCCATGGCGGCGGATTCCAAGCCGGAAGGACCCCGGTGGTATACCATTCGTGAGGCCGCGGCCTATCTGCAGGTAGGCGAACCCACAATCTACCGCTGGATGCGGGACGGCCGCATCACCTACCGTAAGGTCGGTGATTCCACACGCTTCCTGAAGGAGGACCTGGACGGGGTCATCCAGGTGTTCCCCAGCACCAGGGAGGTCAAAACGGTCACCACCCAATGCCCCTATTGCGGGCACGACGAAGTCGTCGCCGGCCGGCTCCAGAGTACCGGCCTGGTGTATTTTCGCCCGGGCAAAACGAAGTTCTGGACCTACCGCGACTCAAACGTCAAAACGACCGGCGCCATGTGTACCCGCTGCGGCGGGATTTCGTGGTTTGGCGATACGGAAAAACTGGCCGGCTTGCGCGTCGAAGAAGAGACGTCCGACGAATAGGCCGCGCGCGGTCTTGTGAGGCTGGCGCCGGCCGTCTTCGCCGGCGGTCGCCATGGTGCCGTGTAACCATTTGTCGAAACCTTGGTTGCGCCACATGTTACATTTTCGGATGGTATAAATTTTCTATAAAAAACCGCCTCAGGGGTCTTGAACTCACCACGGACTTTCCTATACTGTAAGTGACCGCTCGCTGGCGCGTCCCCGAATGTGGGGGGTAGCTTGTGCCGCCGTGCCGGTCGAATCTGTGGAATGGTTTGGTTGTCGGTAGAATGTAGGAAGGTGTTCTAATAAGGAGGCAGGATCTGGTCGCGTATGTACAAGAATGACCCCATGAAGTCCTATATGCAGGATATCGGGGAAATCCCGCTTATCAGCAAGGCAGAGGAGGTTGAACTCGCAGCCAGGATCAAACAAGGAGACGACATCGCGCGGCAGAAGCTGATCAAGGCGAATCTTCGCCTGGTCGTTAAGATCGCGCACGACTTCAAAGGCTTCGGCCTGCCGCTGCTCGACCTCATCAGTGAGGGGAATATCGGGCTGATGCGGGCTGCCGAAAAGTTTGATCCGTCCAAAGGCGCGAAGTTCAGCAGCTATTCGGCGTGGTGGATTAAACAATCCATGCGCCGCGCCCTTTCCCAGAAGAGCCGCACCATCCGGGTGCCGGTGGCTTCGGCCGGAAAGATCAACAAAATCCGTTCCGCCCGCATCCAGTTGACCGAACAACTGGGACGGCCGCCGACGGAAACCGAGATCGCCGAACGCTTGAACTTCACCAAGCGCACGGTGCAAGGTCTTAAACTCGCCGATTTCAAGACGTTCTCGCTGCATGACCCCATCCAGAAGGGCGAGGACGGCAGCTTCGAAGATATCATTCCGGATACCTCCGCGGTGACCCCGGATATGATCATTGAAGACAGCGAATCCATCCAGCGCCTGCGGAATCTGGTGAAAAAACTCGATCGCCGCGAGCGCACCATCCTGATCATGCGTTACGGGCTCGACGGCAGCCGGCCGAAGACCCTCGAGGAAGTCAGTAAATTCATCGGACGGACGCGCGAGCGCGTGCGCCAGATCCAGATGCAGGCGCTGAAGAAGCTTCGCGGCATGATCGAGGACGAGAACCTGGAACGCGCCGAAGCCATGCGGCGCGCCGCTCAGGCCGGTACGGTGCCCGGCAACGGCAGCAAAATCAAAGCCGCCATCAACGCCGCAGCCCTCAAACCCGGGGCGTTGGGCTACCAGCGCGAGGAACTGCTTGCCTGTTCCGACCCGGTGACGGAGCTGTGCCTGTCCACCCGCAGCACCAATTCATTGCTGAACGACGGCATCAAAACCATCGCCCAACTCGCCGCCAAGAGCGAACGGGACCTGATGAAGATCCGCTATTTCGGCGAGAAGTGCCTGCATGAAGTGGTTGAGGCCGTCAACAGCTTCTACGATCGTCATTACGGCTCCGCCAAGAAGAATTGACGGCGGAGACAGCGGCGGACTGGCCAGCCGTCGCTTTCATTATATCGGGCAGAGCTTTTCGAAGCTCTGCCCTTTTGCTTCTATTGGGGGGCCGGGGCCCGCGTGGCAGTAAGGCTGAAGACCCACTCGCGGACTGCTCACGACCCGGCAGCAGGTGCTCGGATGCCGGGGCCCGAGACTTTCTGCGGCTCGAAACGTCTGTCCCCTGGATTTTTCCCGTCGATGGCGGCATACTATGGCCAACCGGCGGGGAGAAGCCGGGCAGCAAAGGACTTTGATATGCTGAGCATGACGGGATACGGCAGTGGTGAAAGCCGCAGAAGCGGCAAGCAGGTCAATATCGTGGCCAGTTCGATCAACCGAAAACAGGTCGACTTCCGCGTCTCTCTGCCGCGGGAGCTGATGTTTCTCGAACCCGATATCCGGGATGTCCTGAAATCCAGGATCAACCGCGGCGCCGTCAATGTACTCGTCGATTTCACCGACGAAGGCGGCACGCCGACCGAGACGCAGCTCAACCTGCCCCTCGCCAGGTCCTGCTGGCAGAATCTGATGACGCTGCAGGAGGAGCTCAAGATCGCCGAGCCGCCAACCCTGAAGGACCTCCTTGCAGTTCCCGATATCTTCACCCTGGGCGCACCGCCGCTGCCCGAGGAAGAACTGCGGGCCATGACCATGGAAGCGTTGACCGAAACCATGACCGGACTCATGAAAACGCGGGAAGTCGAAGGCAAGGCCTTGCAGCAGGACCTCATCGCCCGGCGGAAAACTCTCAAGGATGTCCTTGCCGGAATCCTTGAACTCGCCCCCCGAGTCCCTGTGGCCTACCGCGAAAAACTCGAACAGCGCCTGCAGGAATTCAAAGCCGATGTCCCCTTCGAAGAAGAACGCCTGCTCAAGGAAGTTATGCTCTTCGCCGACCGCGCCGATATCACGGAGGAAACGACCCGGCTGGCCAGTCATCTCGACCAGATGCTCACTCTCTTTGATGCGGACGGCGTCATCGGCCGTAAACTCGACTTCCTGATCCAGGAGATGGTGCGCGAAATCAACACCATCGGCTCCAAGTGCTCCGACCAGGACATCGCCATCGCCGTGGTCGACTTCAAAACCGAACTCGAACGCATCCGCGAACAAGCCCAGAATATCGAGTAATCCCTTTCGGTCATTCCCGCACCGCCGGGAACTGCCCCGCGACTTCCGCTTCCGGCTGGTCACGCGGCAATCTGTCCGGCGAATCCCGTTCCACTCCGATAAGCCGGGAATCTGTCCCGCTTAAACACGATGGTGGCCTTGCTTGTGAAAGAACCATCTCTCGCTGCCGTATCCGCCGGCAGAAAGGAACACGCGATGAACAACGCTGTAAACAACGCGCATCCACATCCCCCGGCCCCGCCGGAGGGTGAAGTCTGCGCAGTTCGCAGCCCGCATCCCGGATAAACACCTGACCCCATATCAGGTTTCGAATATCCGCCCTCCGGCTTCCTGGAGGGCGGTTTTGTTTTAAACGCGCGAAGCGCGAACATGCCGGGAACGAATGGTGAGCCCTCGAACGCCCAGCTTGCCGGGATTCTGAGCGCGAAGCGCGGAGGGGGCGGCGCGCCTCCTGGCGGGGGCTGGGGCAGAGCCCCAGGTCTCCTTGGCCGGTGGATCCGCTCCGAGCATAGCCCAGTCTGGCAGGGCGTCTGCCTTGGGAGCAGAAAGTCCCAGGTTCGAATCCTGGTGCTCGGACCAAAGCCGGCCGGTGGCCGGAATGATCAATACTCAACACCTCAACAAACAATTCTCAAGGAGGGATCTGGCAACTCTAGATGTACTGTGAGCAGGGATGCTCACGACTAATGCCGTCAGGCACCCAATCGTGGCTGCGGTCGTCTCGACCGCGCAATCCTGCTCCTGAGCGCGAAGCGCAACCCGTGGCCGCGGTCGTCTCGACCGCGCAATCCTGCTCCTGAGCGCGAAGTGCGACCCGTGGCCGCGGTCGTCTCGACCGCGCAATCCTGCTCCTGAGCGCGAAGCGCAACCCGTGGCCGCGGTCGTCTCGACCGCGCAGATGCGTGAGCAGGGATGCTCACGATACAAACGTGGCCGCGGTCGTCTCGACCGCGCAGATGTGAGCAGGGATGCTCACGCTACAACCAAAACTTCGTTCCAAAGGAACGCCTGCCAACAATGCGTTGCGCATTGCTATCGGAGTGTAACCCAGTTGGCCAGGGTACCCGCATCGGAAGCGGGAAGTCCCAGGTTCGAATCCTGGCACTCCGACCAGCGGATCGTGGTCTAACGGCGATGATTTCCGGATGTGACCCGGAAGACGAGGGTTCGACTCCCTCCGATCCGCCCAATGCTAATGTCGAATTCGGCCGTGCCGCAGGCCGCCTGCGTCGGTGTTGTTGTCCGACATGCCCGGATTTTCTCGTCTCATCTGTGAGACCCCGCACCTCAGTCTGAGCCGGCGACGGGACGCCAACCCCAGGTTCAACTTGCAATGCCCCAAGCCCTTCCATATCCTAGTCTCGGTGAAACGGTGAAGCGTGATATGCACATACTTCAAGAGCGGCATCGGCTGGAACTGCTTGCGATGGTGTACGACGACGGCCGACAGTAGAAGGCTTCTGAATTGTTCCAGCTGGCTGCTGTGGAGACCAGAACCGGGTAATCAGAGGAAAGAAATAATGCGTCGGAAATTCACACTGATCGAACTGTTGACCGCCGTGGCAATCATCGCCATCCTCGTCGCGTTGCTCCTGCCGATTCTGGCGCAGACCAAAGAACAGGCCCGCCGCGTGGTCTGCATGAACAACCTGCGGCAATGGGGCATGGGTATCATGAACTACGCCGACGACAACAGCGGCCAGATCCTGGAGACAGTGGAAAAGTACGGCGGTCGATATCCGAACATCATGGAATTGCAGCAAGCCAGCCGCGGACAGTTCTGGAATCCGTATGAGATGAACGACTACGTCGCCGCGTTTGACCTCGACAATCACCAGGGCGTCGGCATCTACTTCTGCCCCAGTGGTAACTTCGGTCTCGCGGCTGAACGCGTGCCGGCGTTCTGGAACTCCAGTATGGGGCATATCCCGGGGATGTACAGCTATTTTGGGCAGGTGGGCAAATGGTCGGCAAAGGCGAGGAACGCAGCGCCCGATGAGTTGATCAATCGCGAACTCGTGTCCGATCGTGTGCTCATGGCAGACCTCTTCTGGCTGCGCAGTTGCGACCACACCTACGGCTATAATCACGGCCGGTACGGCCCCAGAACCGCGGGCAATTTCCCCGATGTCGACAGTGGGCCGCCGGCAATTACCGGAATCAACCGGTTGTTCGGCGACGGCCATGCGGCATGGAAAGACAACGGAAACTTCGACCTGGATCACATCGACCAACCCTATGGCCCCGGGTACACCGACGGCTTCGTTCAGGGCGGTCACTGCGCCGCCAACCCGCCGTACTCCGCCTGCTTCTATTAGCCTCCCGGTTGACTCCCGCCAATATCGCCGCTATACTCCTTCCGCAACTCATCAGAGGACTCTTGAGGCGATCACTATGTTGACATGGCGTATTCTCTTGTTCGGATTGGCCCTGACCGCTCTGGCCCGGGCGCAGGAAGGAAGACAAAAGATGGTAACCGATTTCTGGGACGTCGACAAGGGCGTCATGACCTACCGCAGCAAGGACTTCTCGGCCCGCGCCGAACTGCCGCGCGGCTGGGTGTCCTGGAAAATTCGCGAGGCCGAATTCCTGCATGCCGGCAAGAAGCACGGCGCGATTCTGTTTCGACATGGCAAAGACGACACTGCAACGTTCACCCAGCTCTCAAATCTGGCGCACGACGCCTTGCTCGGCAAGAACGGCCAGGTGATGGACGGTCTGTTTCTGACCAAACTGATCACCGGCTGGACGCTGCCCAAGTTCGAGTTGTACGCCGGCTTCAACAAAAGGGAAGACCACGACCTGGTCATCTTCCTCAGTGACGATGTCTCCGTCGTGCGTCTGGCCGACCCATTCAAGGGCCGTTCCGGTTGCCGGACGAATATCACCCACGCCAACGCCGGCAAGCCGCGCGCTTCTTCCGGTTGCGTGATTGTCCACAAGTCGGGCTACGCGATCAGCACGCAGAACAAGGTCCGCGTCGGAAAAGTCCCGACACCGGACGGCGGGCAACGCCTGGCCGTGCTGATCAAGTGCAAAGGGCATGCAGCCAACTCCATCCATTTTACAGCGGAGCCCGTCGCTCGTGCCGAAAACTTCCTGGTGTTCCCGCGACTCAACGTCAAAGCTTCGAATCAGCAGAAGTGCGGCGGGCCATGGGCGATTTATGAAAAGGATACCGATGTTGAGATCGTCACAACGTTCCAGTGGCTTAAGGAGGACCTCTTTGACGGTAGCGTGAAGATCGATGTGCGGCATGCGCTCGGCAAGCAGCACCTCCTTGAAGAAATCTACGTGAAGCCCGATCAACGAGACGCGAAAGGTAAATACACCGTCTCGTACAAGCCGAAATTCACCATGCCCGGCGTCAGCGACGTATTCGTGCAGATCATCTCGAAAGACGGCCAGATGCTGTGGATGAACCGCTACCGCATGCTCTACGATTGGAAGAACTACAAACCGGTCTACAGCGTGCAGCCGGATTTCAATACATTCTGGGACGACACGCTGGCGGAGCTCAAGCAGATCCCGCTGGAGCCGGAAGTAAAACGGGTCTTTCCGGAAACCAAAGACTGGGAGTTCTACGAGGTCAGTTTCAACACGTGGAAGAAACAGCGCGTCTGGTGCCTGCTGAAAGTTCCGATGGGCGTCAAGAAACCACTGCCGGCGATCGTCGGCTCCCACCCCGGCGGCAAAGGCTGGCGCATCAATCGCGGCGCCGACGGCGTCTACGGCTCGAAGATCAAAGCGGACCCGCGCTTCGTGAATCTCAATCCGTTGATCCGCGGCTTCAAGCCGGATCAGAAGGACATCCCGTTCAACCAGCCCTGGTGGGGCCCCCTCGACAGTCGCGACGACTACGTCGCCCGGACCTGGTACTGCACCATGGTGCGCGCGGTGGACTATCTGCTGACCCGTAAGGATCTGGTGGACCCCGACCGCATTGTCGCCGCCGGCGGCAGTCAGGGCGGCGCGCTTGCTGTCGCCACGGCCGCGCTGCACCCGAAGGTCGCGCTCTGTCTCGCCGACTCGCCGTCCAACGCCATGCTGCATCACAGTGTCGACCCGACCATGTACGGCAGTTTCGGCCCGACGGTCGGACAAGTCCCCGACGGGCAGACGCTGGACGACTTGAAGCAAACCTTGAGCTACTACGACCCGGCCAATCTGGCCGTGCGCATCAAGTGTCCCACCGCGATCGGTTTGACCGTTGGCGATCTCACGGTCCACAGCATGGGCGGCCTCGGCATCTATCACAACCTGACGGGGCTGAAGCCCGGTCAGAAATGGTTTCTGCCCGGCGTGAACACCGGCTTCCACGCCAACTCCCGCGACGGCGGCAGGAAATTCCGCGAACTCAAGGACAAACTTGTTGCCGACGGTCAGTGACCCTGTCCGAGAAAGTAGGATCGGCCCGCGTAGCGGCTCCGATTCGACAGACGTTGCCTCGCCCGTATGCATTGCCGGAACCAGAGTAATCGCTGCCCCCAAGCCTGGGTGCGCCGTATTGCATACGGCTCCGATCCGTCTGACCTCTGTTTTGATGTCCCCGACGGAAGTCGGGGATGCGCGGTCGAGACGACCGCGGCCACGCTCGGAAGCAGACTGTCTGAGACGGTCCGCAGGACTTCTGTCGGGTGCATCTGTTTTGAGTATTCGCGTTGCCGGGAGCATCCCACACCTCGTAAACCGTCCGCTACATCCCTTGGCATCGCCGAATGGTACTCGCCCGGATTCGAGGCGCTGCCGCGATCCCGCTGGTCCCTCGCATCTCCGTTTTCCCCGCCTATATTGCTCGTTTCCAAACGTGGGTAAGCAGATATGAGCATCTATAACGTCATCAGTTTTCTCGGGATCTTCGTTCTGCTTGGTTTCGCCTGGCTCTGCTCCAGTCATCGCGGCCGAATGAACTGGCGCGCCGTCGGTTGGGCCGTCGGCCTGCAGTTGTTGTTCGGTCTGTTCATCTTCGTCGTGCCCGGCGGTCGTTCGGTCTTCCTGTGGCTGAACGACATCGTCGTCAAAATCCTGGACTGCTCCGCCGCCGGCACCCGCTTTGTCTTCGGTTCACTCGCAATCCCGCCGGGTGAAGACGGGTCGCTGGGGTTTATCCTGGCGTTTCAGGCGTTGCCCACAATCGTCTTCTTCTCCGCGCTCATGGCGATTCTCTATCATGTCCGCATCATGCCCCTGGTAATCAAAGGCTTCGCCCGGGCATTCACGCGATTGATGCGTATCTCCGGCGCTGAATCACTGTGTGCCGCCAGCAACATCTTTGTCGGCATCGAATCGGCCCTGGTGGTACGGCCGCACCTGAAGGACATGACGCACTCTGAGTTCTGCACCGTCCTCGCCGCCGGCATGGCCACCGTTGCCAGCAATGTTCTTCTCCTCTACGTCAGCTTCCTGAAAGAGCAGTTCCCGACGATTGCCGGCCACCTGATCTCGGCGTCCATTCTGTCCGCCCCCGCGGCGTTGGCCATGGCCAAGGTCCTCCTGCCCGAAACAGAAGAGCCGAAGACCAGGGGACAGAGCATTGAGCCGCACTACGAACAAGAGGACAACGTGTTCGCCGCGATTGTCAACGGCGCCCAGGGCGGCATGAAGATGATCTTCGGTATTGTTGCCGTGCTCATCGCCGTCCTTGGACTCGTTGCCCTGATCAACGCCGTCCTCGGCTGGGCCAGCTTCGGCATGGATCTGTCGCTGCAGAAAATGCTGGGGTGGTGTTTCTATCCGTTCACCGTGGTTCTCGGTGTGCCGCTGGAAGACGCCGCGGTCATCTCGGCGATCATCGGCGAACGCCTGGTGCTGACCGAAGTCGCCTCCTATCAGCACCTCGCCGGCGCTGTGCAGAAAGGCGCAATTGCCCACCCGCGATCGGTGGTCATCACGACCTACGCGCTCTGCGGTTTCGCCCATGTCGCGTCGATGGGCATCTTCGTCGGCGGCCTGACCGCACTCGTGCCGGAACGACGCGCGGATATCGCCAGTGTCGGATTCCGCGCGCTGTTGGCCGCTACCCTGGCCTGCCTCATGACAGCCTGCATCGCCGGCACCTTCTATCTGGGACAGGAAAGTATCCTCGGCCTGGCCCAATGAGCCGCGAGCGTCAGCCTCTGAAACCGCAAGGTTACCAGCTCAACGGCAAGCATATCCGGATCCGCCGGACCATGAGGGAGTTGGCTCACACAATTCATGAGTGTCTGCTGCGTCACCGAAACTGGCTGCAATTGCTGCGTTAGAGCGTATTCGAATCGGCCTCCGTCCCCTGGCGGGTAACTTCGGCTCGCGGGCCACCAGAAGTTCGATGAGTGTGAAGCACAATGAACTTACCGTCGCCCGCCATGGCTTCCGCCGGCAAGCCGCAAGCCCAAGCAAAAGAAACGGAGCAGCCGCTCCGCGGTCGATCTGTTTGAAGCGGTCACACTCCACCGGTCTTGACGGGTTATAGCATTTCCCCAAAAACTATAGCCGCTAACACGGCAGGGCCGAATGGCGCTGAATCAAGACGTGTTTGGGACATTTGGTCGCCGCTCCTGAGTTCGGCGCGAAGCGCCTCCGTGTATGAGTCCCGGCTTCAGGAGGTGTCGGTTTAATCGCACCGAAGCCCTC
>CAYLNH010000153.1:0-16843 GCA_964384625.1 uncultured Lentisphaerales bacterium | reverse complement strand
AAGAAAGTATGGGCCTATAACATCGACACGGAACTTCTGACTGACACCATACTTAAGGACATGCAATTCAAGATACTCGATGTCCTGACCAGTAAAGGATGGTTACCCAAGAAAAAAGCAAGGTGGTATGATCGGAAGATCAGAAAGACAACCAAAGGCGAGCCGCTAGTACGCGACAGCGCAATGGTGTTCGATATCGTCCGCAAGCCTTCCCCCTACGGGAAGAAGCAGAAGCGGTGATCAATGTTGCGCTTCCCCGTCCGCAATCGACGCACACTGGTCTCCCTGGCCATTGCGGTTCTATTGGCAGTGGTTGCTTGTGTTGTGTGGATGCTGGGCAATCGGCTGGCAGCATCGCAGCTGTCAATCATAGACGCGGTTAGGGTGGGAGATGTCAAGGCTGTCGAGTACATTGCAGAATGGGATCGGAGTCAACTCAGTCTGAGTCTCACTGTCCCTCGGCAGGAACTGACCGGTGGCAACTGTGAACTGCCGGGCGAGGACGCGGAAGATGTCGCTAGGGGGGAGCTATCGTGCGGGTTGCTTGAGTACTCCATCTGTCGGAAGCAGCACGATATCGTCCGCATTCTCCTCAGTCAAAGAGCTTGGTACAAGCCCACCTCCACGGGCACCACTCCTCTTTCTCTTGCCGCATGGACCGGCGATGAGAAGGTCGTCGCCCTCCTGTTGTCCGCAGGGCATAGTCCAGGTGAAATTGATAGTCTTGGCATGTCGCCTTTGTCTTGGGCATGCATACCACGCCAGTGTTACTATCCTGAATATGCCGTACGACCAAAGACGGAAGACGCTCGACTGGACGTGATTGGGCTCCTTATTGCTGCTGGCGCGTCCCCTGACGGCACTAACGCGATCACGACATCTCCGCTCTGGTTTGCCAGCCCCGAGCAAGCCGAAGTTCTGCTTCAAGCCGGCGCAAACGCGAAACGAGGGTATCTGCACAACCTGTGGTCAGCCCCCAAGGCGGCTCTCCTTATTCGGTTCGGTGCCGACGTAGATGAGAGGAACGAATTGGGGGAGACGCCGCTGCATTGCGTCGATAATCCTGAACTAGCAAGAGTGCTGATCCAAAACAGGGCAGAACTTGAGGCAAGAGATCAATCAAAGAGGACCCCTCTTCACTGTGCCCGCGAGCCTAGCGTTGTCGCAGTCTTGGTCGAAGCGGGAGCAGACGTCGCAGCGATCGATGGTTTTGGAAACACACCCTTGCACTGTGCGTGTACGTACCCGGCAAACGCAGCGACAATTGGTGCACTCCTTATAGCGGGAGCAGACCCAACTTGCCGCAACAAGCAGGGAGATACACCGCTTCATGTGTTGGCACGTGGTGCCAAGTACCGCACGGGAGTGGATGCTCTCAGACTGTTGCTCGCAGAGATGGATGCCCTCACGATCAACGCCACCAATGCCGAAGAAGCGACCGCAGCTGATCTCGTTCCTTCACCCACCTTCAACCGTCAATTTCTGAAACTGCTGTCGGCGGCAGGATGTCATAGGACGACCATAATGAAACAAACAACACCACCCCAAAGACAGGGCCTTTAGGATGCCCACAGTACAGAGCACACTTTCAGAAGAGCGAACTCTCCTTGGCATCGCGGCCGATTCCGGACTATGTTGCTGCATTACAGCGGCCGTTGGTGACCGCCGAAATCTCGGGCTTTCTACATGACAAGATCTGTGTCAAATCCGACAAATTGCATCCCCCTCTTACCGCCCCATAAGCCCGGTTATGCGACGTATGAGGGGATCGGCAGTCGAATTTGCGGTGCAATCACTACGGGCGGAACCACTTACTACGCTCATGATGCCTTCTCGCACAACGGATCGGTGATCAAGCAGACCAACGCCGCGGGAACGGTCATCCGCCACACCGAATACAACGCCTTCGGCCAGGTGCTGGGGCAATCCACTTCCGGTCCGGATATTCCGAATCGATTTGGGTATCAGTCCAACTGGATCACTTTGAAGGACTCTGACGGGAGGTTCGGCTTGAGTCCAACAAGGACGTATGATGCTGAGTTGGGGCTGTTTGCGCAGAGAGATCCGTTGGGGGTCTCGTTGGGTCGGTATGCGTATGTCAGCAACCACCCAACGATAGGGGTTGATGCGGCTGGACTGCAGGAAGGCACGACCCAATATGAGCAAAGCGCTGTTGTTGAGATGATCGATCTACTTGAGGAAGTCGAGCGGAAGGCGAAGACGAAGGGAGTGAGCTCAATCCAACCGTCCGACAAGGCAATAGGTCACGCTCTGAAGAGATCAATAACCGAAAGAGAGCGGAAGGCATACGAACGTGACATCGTTTCCCTGTCTGGTGAGCCGATTATTCCTACTGATCCAGACACAGGAAAAACCGTGGAGACTACAGAATTCAACTGCGCGGGATTGGCCTTTCGGACTTTTGACTGGAAGTTCAACAGTCGCCCAAAAAGCCTGGAAGAGCTGAAAAGGCGCAACTGTAAGCGATTAGGCGCTTGCGATGATGCTTGCGCCGAAGACGAATGGAAGGTCTGGCTCTGGACCTATCAACAAACCCTCTATATTAACCGCAGACCCCGCAAATCTCCCCATAGGCCATGGGATGAAAAGCGTCCCCAAGGCGTGAAATTCCACATCGTCTCTCATCCGTGTGTTTGTGATACTTGCTTTTCAAAGTGGGGCAAAATGGAAATCTCCGGACCAGTCGATCCCCGCTCGGAGCGCCGCAGGACGCGAGGTCCTATTCTCTGGAAAAAGAAGACGGGCGACTATTTCGTCACAACAAAATGGAAGCTGCAAACAGAGGAGTGCTTCAAGTGTCCAGAAAAGCACTTCTTGGCGCCAGCGAAGGAACAATGAGTCGCATCTTTACAATCCTGATTTGCGCAAGCATTACTGCTGGATGTGGCACGCTTCCACGGTCAGCAAGTGCGACAGACAAGCAACTCACAGCTCTGCTGGACTCGATTGTCAACGACAGAGCCGTTCCGATCCGTAAACTGATCGAGAGCCGCCCCGAGCTGATCAACAGATGGCGAAGAGGAGGCTTCCGTCAGTGGCAGAAAGATATCAGTCCGTGGCTCCTGGCCGTAAGAACGCAGAAGCATGATGTCATCAGGGCCTTCATTGATGCGGGTGCGCATGTGGATCAATGCGTACCTGCTGACTTGCTATTGCTTGACATGAGTGCTGGCATGACTGCTCTGCACTTCGCGGCAAGAACAGGTGACGTGAGGAGCCTGAAGTTGCTTCTGGAGGGGGGCGCCAACATCCATGCAAAGGATGCATTGGGAAGCAGTCCACTGCATCATTGCCGCGGCGTTCCAGCTGCCCAAGTGTTGCTTGACTACGGGGCCGACGTGAATGCGAGCAATTCTTGCGGTCATACGCCTATTCATCTAGTAGATGCCTATTTCGTCGGGGTGGATGAACCTTCGGACAGCGAGGGGCTTGAGAATGAGGCAAAGAATCTCGACTCGCATGTCACCACCAAAGGGCTCTGTGTGAACCTGAAACTTGCGAAGTATCTGCACACAAAGGGGGCGCAATTTACAAAAGATAGCCTTGGTCGGTCTCCAATCGATCTTGCAGCACAATTTGGGCACAAAGAGTTGGCGGTTGAGCTTCAAAAGCTGAAGCTAAGGCAGTAGGGGTGGCTGCTGAATGGATACCGAGTAGGGACAGGGGGGTACCGAATAGGGACAGGGAGATACTCTCAGAGCAGACTCTCCGTGGCATCGCCACCGCATGTGATCCCCGAGTCAAGACAACAGATTTGAGGCGGAGATTGGTCGCGGGGCGGCGGCGATTCGCCGCGAAGTTCGTCCGGAATTTAGTCGGACAAGTGGCAGACCGTCTCTTGCGCAAGCGCAGCCCCTACCTCTCGACGCCGTACTTCTCGAGGATGGCGTTGTAGGCCCACATGTCCCACTCGGGATCGACACCGATGCCTTTGAGATCGGGGTAGTCCTTGCAGATCAGACCGCCGTCGAAGGTCTCGCACATCTCGCGGGCGCCGGCTTCGATGGTCGCGCGATCACCCGTCGGCAGGATCTGCTGAATATCGACGGGGGACCAGAGCGCCGCCTTGTGCTCGCGCAGCTTGGCGGCCAGCAGCGGCATGTCGTAGACGGCCGGCTGATCGAACTGAAAGCAATTGACGCCGGCCTCCAGGAGATCCGGCACGATGGCCCAGTTCTGGCCGCAGGAGTGCATCAGGACCTTCATGCCGTATTCATGGGCGATGCCGAACAGCCGCGTATACTCCTCCTTGAAGAAGTCCCGCCACATATCCGGACTGAACAGAAGCCCGTTCTGCGTGCCCATGTCCTCGCCGATCATGATGCCGTCGGCGCCGGCCTTGCCGGCGGCATGGATCTTCAGTTCGTAAACATCCGCCACAATCCGGTGCAGCCGACGGAGTTCCTCCGGATACATCGCCATGTCCATGAAGTAGACTTCCATCTTCCGGATATAGCGGGCGTTGTCGAAGATCCAGCCGCCGATCCCGGCGAGCTTGAACTTGTCCGTCGGCTGATCGAACACGCGGCGGAAGTTCTGCACACACGCGTCGAGATCGTATTCCGGCGGCCGGTAATCATCCAACTGCGCCCAGTCCGTAATGGCGGGCCGGGTCACTTCTCCCTTTGCACAGCCGTCCTTCATTCTGGCCCACAGATTGCCCCAGGGGTCGTCGTAGTACTCCAGCTTGCCTTCAACCCAACGTTTCTGCTGATAGCCCGCCGGCGCCCCGCACCAGGCCATGCACATGTCGTTCATGCGGTCGCCGCTGAAGGTCAGTCCCGGTCGCGGCGCGCCGCTGTGGTCGATGTTCGCCAGGATGATGTCTCTCGGGGTCATGCCTGTGTCGCCTCCTCAAACATCTCACGGACAAACGGCCAGCAGCCGTCCTTGTAGTAGCGATGGCCGCCCTCGCCGATATACAGCCGGCAGCGGTCCGGTACGCCGGCCGCCGTGTAGACCTGCAGCAGCTCTTCGTACGCGGCCTTCGCATGTTGGATCGGGAAAATCGAGTCCTCGCGGCCGGCGATCGCGACGAAGGGCCGCGGCGCGATCAACCCCGCCACGTCGTACATCTCGCCCAGACGCATGACGCCCGGCACGTAGTTGCAGTCGCAGTGATGAAGCGTACCGATGCTCCCCTGAAAGGTGCAGAAGTAGCAGCTCGGCGCCGAGACGGAGATGCGCGTTTCGCATGCCGCCGCGAACACCGTCACGGTGCCGCCGCCGGAGTTGCCGGTCATCGCGATGCGATCGCCGTCCACCGGCAAATGTGCCAGGGCCCAGTCGATCAGACAGGACATGTCCCAGACGCGTTCGCCGATCGGAGTGCGGCCGACCAGCAACCCGTGCATCAAATGGATGCGGCAGGAAGACACGCGGCCGTCCTCGATGTCTTTCGGCGTCCGTGTCTCGCCAAACGCCCGCGTCGTCGGGGCGATGGCAATGTAGCCTTCGCGGACTGCCTGGACGGCGATGTCGCGCTCCCCGTCCTTCATCGCCTGCGCTTCCTGTTCGTTATGCGCGATCCCGGCATAGATGTGCGGGTGGTTGTGGCCGTGCGGCGTCAGTACCAGGGGGAGCTTGCCTTCGACGCGTTTCGGCTTGAGCAGGTAGAACGGCAGCGGCACCGTCGGTTCCACCTGGATCTGCCAGGACTCCCTGATGTGGTCGTCGAGTTCTTCGCTGTCCAGCAGTTCCGCCGTCGGGGTATGGTCCTGCAGATCGGCCGCCATGTTGTCCAGTCCCAGCGCCGCCCGCAGCCGGGGGCGGAACGCCCCTTGCCATTGCTTCACCTCCGCCGGCGTCCGGCCGTCGAAGCTGAATTCACGCGGAACCGTTTCGTAGAGGTTGCGGTAGTGAGCTGCCGAGTTGTACATCGTCCGTCGTCCTGTTGATTCATTCCCAAACGTCAAAACGCCGCCGCCAGGCGTCCAGCCATTGCGCGACCCTGTCCTTGTTCATCCTATACCAAACTGTGCCGACAACAACCAGCGCGCCGCAAAACAGCAGCAGAATTGTTCAAATCCCGCGCAACATCCGGCAAGTCCCTGCAGCGTCTGATCTTTGCTTCGCTGAGCCGCGATTTTCCCAACCTGCGGGCTCCTGGCCCAGCGGCAGCGGCCGACGCATGTCAGGCAATGTCTGCGGCCGGTTCCGCCGCCGGCAACTCCTGAGCTTCCTCGTGCTGCACATTCAGAACGACTTCGACGACATTGCGAATGTATTTCTCATCGGAGAGACCGAAGACGGCCTCCTCCGGCATCCGCACGCGTTCGCGGAAGTGCTCCGCGAACTGAGCAAAGAGCTCGGCACGCGCCGGCGGGCTGAGCTGATCCCGCCGCAGCAGGCACTGCAGGGCGAGCTCGGCTTCCTTGGGCGTGACCGCCTGGCGCAGGCGCGCCGCCAAGTGCGCGTGCTCGCGGAACGAGTTGAACTTCCCCGCCAGGATCTCCGCCCAATCCGGCTGCGTCAGTCGCGGAATCGCCACGACGATTGTTCCCGCCACGCGATCCCCGAGCCGCTGGTTGCAGCGGCTGAGCAGTATCGACGCCACGCCGAACGGATAGCAGATCGGCAGCAGGATGATCGGCAGGGCGTCCGCCACCCGCAGCAGATTGCGGATGGCAACCTGATTGAAGCGCAGCCCCAAACCGAACTCGTCGACGACCCGTAGACGAAACACCTTCTTGCCCGGCGTCTGGCCTTTCCAGAACCACTCAAAGATGATGTTGTACCCGAACATGACGAAGAATACCGCCACCATCAGGATCGCCAGCAGCACGTCCGTTCCGAGAGCCGAGATGAACATGGTGATCACACCGAGGACGCTGAAGATGAAGTACAGCGAAACAATGACGGCAAGCATGATGCCCATGTCGATCAGGCGGGCCAGCACACGGCTCATCAACCCGGCCAGAGGCAGCGAGAAGACCACGCCCTCCGGCGTGCGAATGCGCTGTACGTTCCGTTTCTCCAGTCTCATGCGGTCTCCTCCCACTCGTCGTCGTCGGCCGCCGTTCGCCGCCGGCCGCCGAAAGCCAGGAACACGGTCAGCAAGGTGAAGTTGATGAGTCCGACAGTGATTTTGACATACGCCGGCAAGTGCGGCTCATGGATCTGGGAGAACCAGGACTCGATGCCGCCGGCCCAGAGCAGCAGCAGCGCTGTGCCGAAGACCAGCGTGACGACATCGCCGCTGACTTCGCGCAGCCGCTGGGCCAGGTTTTTTCGTACGCCCCAGCCGATCACGGCGTGTCCGATCACCAGTCCGGCCTGGCCGGCAATCAACACCGCCGGGATCTCGACCGAACCGTGCGGCAGCAGCCAGCCGGTAACGAAGCCGATGTGCCCGGCCGCGGCGTAGTCGAGGATCACCGCTCCCAGCAAGACGCCGTTCGTGAAGAGCAGCAGAATAGTCCCCAGGCCGTAGGTGATTCCCGCGCCCATGACCAGAATGGACACGCGCGTGTTGTGAGTGAAGTAGAATGCCGTTCCGATATTGCCGAGCATGTTCGGCCCGGAATGCTGGCGCTCCTGCTCGATGCGGGTACTCGGATCGACGCGCAAATGCGGATAGGCGCCGAGGATGACTTCCTTGGCGCGGGTGTCGACGCTCAAGGCGACGGCGCCGAAGAGGACGCCGGCGAACAACGCCAGACTGGACGCGGCGAACGCCCGGAATCGCCGGCGGAACGCGCGCGGGAAGGTCGCCAGCAGCCAGTGCAGCGGCCGGAACCGCCGGCGCCGGCGCGTCGCATGGATCGCGGCGTAGGCGCGGCTGACCAGGCTTTCCAGGTAGACCTCGAGATCGGAATTGGCGGCGAACGTCTTCAGTTTCGCCAGGTCGGAACTGGTCCGTTGATACAGGTAGTACAACCGCTTGATGTCCTCGATCGAAAACGTCGAGCCGCTCTCCAGGCGGGTCAGCGCGCGATCGAGTTCGTCCCAGTACTGCTGTTCTTCAGCGGCGAATTTCTTGACGTCGATGATCATGTCACATCAGATTCTCGGGTTCTTCCCAAGTCATTCTGTCCTCAACTATTCTGTCCGTCACCTTCGCCAAAGCGAACGCTGCAAGCGCACGGCCCAATTGCCATGGCTGCTCTTTCGCCGCCCCGCGCTTCGCTCCCGCCAGGACTGAATCCGCTTCGTAACCTTCTCTTGCCAGGCTGGAGTTCCGCAGAGACGCTCTGTCCGCGCGATGCTGCTTTTGTGAGGCAAAGGTGCCAGAGTGAAATTCAGGATTGCGCTCCTATATCAACTGCCTTTGTTTCACGCCGACATACTGAGTGACCAGGTCGGCGCATAAACCTTCGTTCTGGAGTAATTGAAACCGGACTCCCTGGCGCTGCAGGACGCGTTCGAGTTCGCGCAGTTCGTGCCAGCGGTAGTGCCCGCCGAGGTGGCGATAAACGTCCGCCAGCCGGTGGACCCCCGGATTGGTGAAGATCGGCTGCACCCCCGGCGGGACCAGCATGTTCACCAGCGTCAGATGCTGCCGGCTGACCAGTTGGATATTCTCGGTGAAGTTCTCCGCCAGCACCGGGTCGTCAAGGTTGGTGAGGAACAGCAGGAGTGCCCGGCGGGTCAGATTGGTGCGTACGAACCGGGCCATCTCCTCGAAGTCCGGATTCACCAGCTGCGGCTCCTGGGTGTACAGAGCATCCCGGCAAATGCCGTAGTGCGCCTTGCCGTTGCGGGCGCGGACAAAGGTGTCGACCTTGTCGCCGAACACGATCAAGCCGAAGTTGTCCCCCTGTTTCTCGGCCGCCAACCCCAGCACCAGCGCCGCCGTCAGAAAGCGTTCGAGCTGCGTCTCCCAGTTTTCCGGGTCCGCCGGATCGGCCTGCCGCGCACTCAGACGCGAAGCATCGATGACGACGTAGACCTCCTGCGTCCGTTCGATCTGGTAGACCTTGGTCACCGGGTGCCCGCGTTTGGCGGACGCCCGCCAATGGATGTCTTCATAGCTGTCACCGGGGATGTACTCCCGCAGTTTCTCGAAGTCGCGGCCTTTGCCGACAACCCGCTGGGCGTGGATCCCGAGGTTGGAGCTGTTCAGGAAGAGCGCCGCCAGGTTGCGCCGTTCGCGTTTCAGGTTCGGGTAGACGCGCAATTCGGTCGCCGCCGCGGTATTGCCGCGCAAGGCCCAGAACCCCATGGGCGAGCGCCGTTCGAAGTAGCACCGTTCCAGGGAATAGCGGCCGCGCTGCAGACCAACACACGGGTAGTTCAGCGATACTTCCTCATGGCCTTCCGGCAAATCGACGACCAGATCATCGCGGCCGGGTTCGACCTGCTCGGGAAACGGCAGACCGAGCCGAAGCGTCATCGCCTGCCGCGAAGCATTGATGATCTGCAGCGGTACGTCGCCGTCTCGCGTCCGGGTCAGCCGGACCACATCCGGCAGGTTGACGGTCAGCCCCCGGAGCCGTCCCAACCCCCAGGCGGCGTCAATCAGGGCGGCCGCCAACAGGAACCCGACCAACAGCCAGACGAGCAGCGTCAACGGCGGCGCCGCGGCGGCCACCAGACCGCCCGGCACGACAATGACGCCGACCCAGAACAGTAGTTGGTAGCGGGGTACGATCATCGCGGCACGGCCACCTGCTGCAGAATCTTCTCGACCACCTCGGCGATGGACAACCCTTCAATCTCGTATTCCGGCCGCAGCACGAGGCGGTGCTGCAGCACCGGATAGGCCATGGTCTTGACATCATCCGGTGAGACGAAGTCGCGACCCTCCAACGCGGCGAAGGCGCGGCTGGCGAGCAGCAGGGCCTGCGTCGCCCGCGGGCCGGCGCCGACCATGACGGTATCGTGCGAACGCGTGGCGCGGACGATATCGACCATGTAGACGACGAGTTCGTCTTTGACCAGGACGTTTTCCAGTTGCTTCTGCAGGCCGCCCAGCGACTCCAGCGGCAGCACCGGCTCGATGCTGCCCTGCGCCAGCACGGCTTCCGGGGAATCGGTGCCGAGCATGCGGTTGGCCAACTGCAGTTCCTCGCTGCGATCCGGGGCGTCCATTCGGATCTTGAGCCGGAAGCGATCCTTCTGCGCCTCCGGCAGGGGATAGGTGCCCTCGTACTCGATCGGGTTCTGGGTGGCGAACACCGTGAAGTGCGGCGACAACTGATGGGTGTCGCGGTCGATGGTGACCAGCCGTTCCTGCATTGCCTGGAGCAGGGCCGACTGCGTCTTGGCCGGCGCCCGGTTGATCTCGTCCGCCAGCAGGAAGGTGGTGAAGATCGGTCCTTTCACCAGGGAGAACTCGCTGGTCTTCAAGCTGTAGACGTTCGTGCCGGTAATGTCGGCGGGCATCAGGTCGGGCGTGAACTGGATGCGTTTGAAGTCGCAGCCGAAGACCTGCGCCATGGTTCGGACCAGCAGTGTTTTGGCCACGCCCGGGACGCCCTCGATCAGCGCATGACTGCCGGTCAACACCGTGATCAGACACTGGTCGATGACCTCGCGCTGGCCGATAATCACCTTCCCGATCTCCTCCCGCACGCGCGGGAGGGCCTCGAGTACTTCGCGTATGCTGTGTTCTTCCACGTCTTATCCTTTCCTCTTGTCCAGGTAATCACAGATTCGTTGATAGGCTTCCACGATCAGCTTGGGATCGCGGTTCACTTCGTCGTCGTCCACCAGGCGGCGGATGCCGGCGTCAATGTCTTGCGGCAGTTGGCGCGTCTTCCCGGCGGTGCGCTCCCACGCGGCAAAGCACTCGCGCAGGAGGACCTTGGGCGAGACATTCTGCCGCAGCAGGAAGATGAAACCGGCGGCGGCGGTCTTGCCGGCCGCCGTCCGGTCCCGCAAAGTCAGCCCCCAGGTGCGCGACGGCGGGACCAGCGGCATGCTGTTGCGCCAGATGAACAGCAGCGCCAGCAACGCCAGGCCGACAATCAGCGTCATGATGCCGTAGCGCTGGGCCAGCGAGGCGATGCCCGGACTGACGCGCGCGTCCAGGTGGTATTCGTCGAACACCACGGTGCGTTTGGCGGCCAGCAGCCAGGACAGCAGTTCCGGCTGCGGCTCCCGGCGCAGGGCTTCGTTGCTCAGAAAGAAGCTGTCGGTCGACACGACGAGACTGCCCTGCCCCAGCTGCCGGGCAATCAACACCGGCTGCCCCTCGCGTGTCAGGATGGTCTGCCAGCCGTCACCGGGCGTTTTGAAGACATAGGCGGAATGCCAGGAGACCGGTTTGAGCCCGTATTCGCGCCGCGTGCCGACGGCGGTGCCGGGGACGTAGGTATCCTTGAACTCGTCCTTCCCGAGGCCGCGATACTCCAGTTCCAGTTTGAGACGCGACAGGATGTCCTGCTGCGCGAACTGCGACAGCATGCCCGGCGGCGGCCGCGGGTTCATGCCGCCGACAATCTCGGTACGCGCCGGCGCCAGGGAGATCACAACCCGCCCGCCCTGCTTGATGAACTCATCGAAGACGGCGTATTCGAACTCATCCATCGACAGCGGATAGCGGCGCTCGGCGCCGAGGAAGAACAGAACACTGCCGGCCGGCAGCTCCGCCTGCGTGAGCTGCAGGTAATTGCGTGAGACGCCGAGTTCCGGCAGACGGTCCAGGCTTTCGTACAGCGCCCGCGAGCCCATCGGGTCGGAACGCAGCGTCGAGTACGGACTGTAGATGTCGCCGCGATTCAGACGCAACCCGACCAACTTCGCCATCGCCGCCAGAAACAGGACCAGCAGCACAACGAACACCGTCAGTTTGGCGCGGTCACTCCGCCGTTTCATCGTTCCGTATCCTTTCGGCATTGCGGCGGAATGCGTCGAGCATCGGCTGCGTGACTTCGTGCATGCCGTACCAGGCGCTTTCGTAGACGCGGGTATTCTCGTGGAACGCCCCGAGAACCGCAGGCAGCGCATGGCCGCGGCGCCGGAGTTCGCGGAGATAGTCCCGATTCGATTTGAACTTGGCGATCCGAATCAGATGCTGATCCCCAAGGTAAGCCAGGCAACCGAGATAGAGCGCCCGCAGCGCCAGCCGCAGATTGCCCTGCTCCACCTGTTCCAGCGCCAGACGGACCCAACCGTCCTCCGGCAGTTCGTCGGCGCTGACGTCCTCCGCCTCGAGGTCCGGCGTCACCGGTTTCGCCGTGACTTCAACCTCCATGTCGGCGCCTTCGCGCCGACGAAGTCCGACAACCTTCGCGATAAAAAACCCGATGCCGATGAGGATCACGACGACGAGGACGACAAGGAGAACGATGAAGAGCTGCGGCAGCAGGCCGACGAGGCCCTCCCACCAGCCGAGATTCGGTCCGGTCCGGGCCGGCGTCGGTTTTTTCTTGGGCAGCAGTTTCCTGATGAGGTCGCCGATCCATTCGAAGATCCCCTGGATGCTTTCGGCCAGGGAGGTGCCGAGATTCTTGACGCCTTCGCGGATGTCGATCAGGAAACGGCGGAGCGGACCGGCTGCCGCCAGCTCCTGCTCGCGCAGTTCCTGTTCCGGCAGTTTCTCCCGCGGCATGCGCCAGGTGAACTCGCGCCGCTTCATGGTCTGGCGAATGGCGTCACGCAACTCTTCCGGGGCCACGCCGTCGTCCTGTGCCGACGCCGCCACGGTGGTCAGCAGAAAAAGTCCGGCCAGCAGGAGGACCAGCACTCGCGTGCCCTGCAGGCGAATCGCCTTGAGCTCGGCCAACAGGTCGGCGCCGGATTCCCGGGCCTCGGCGTAGAAGCAGCGCAGCACATAGATCGAACGGAACAGCGGATCGCCGATCAGGTAGGTGACCGCGAGCGAGACGGAGATGACGGTGGAATTGAGCACCGCCGACCAGCCCGAACGCGACATCATCGTCTCGATGCCGAGCAGCGACTTCAGCAGGAACGGGCCGGCGCCGATCAGAATCCAGACCGTGATCAACAACAACCCCATGCCGATGGCATAGAGGAAGTAGAGCAGCATGTGCTGAGCAAACCAGACGCCGGTCTGCCGCGTCGCCCGGGTCAACGGGCTGACCTCGTCGTCCAGCCCGCTGAACACGGTGAACGCCTGGAAGAACCCGCCGACGACCGGGCCGAGGACAATTGCCGCCACCAGCATCGGGCCGCCCAGGAAGATCAGCAGCAGACTCAGACACAACACCACGGCAACCGCCGGCAGCAGCACGCCGAAGGGATAGAGAAAAACGCCGTAGACCTGGATCACCGCCTGGCGCCAGGCCAGCTTGACCGCGGCCGTCCAGGTCCAGCGCGGGATGGCCCGGCCCGAGGCCTCGCCCCACATCAAGGCGCAGAAGCGGGCCTGCCAGGTCTTCATCCAGACAAACAGCACTACCATCAACAACGCGGCATCCGCCTTGTAACGATAGGCGTACGCACTGTTCAACATGTCGGACACGAAAAACAGGAACCCGACGATGAACGGCAGGGCGCCGATGTAATAGGTGGCGATCACCGAAAGCGGCGCCTGCCGCAGGAAATGCACGCCCTCATCGATGAGCTGCAGGGCTCCGGGTGGTTTCGCGCGCTTCGGCATCCGTCAATCCCCCATCACAAATTCCTCGAGCAGCTCGCTGAATTTGCGGTCCTGGTGATACATGTCGGGAACGGACAACAGGCAGAGCGCCGTGACGTAGAAAACAAGGAACAGGATGAACAGCCCGGCGCCCCCCAGCAAAGCGCTCAGCGCGTTCATGGAGTTGAACCAGCCGCCGCTTCGCCGGCGTTTGGTGACGACCCGCAGGCAGGCGGCGCAGATCACCCGCTCCTGATGCTCCGTGATGCACTCGCGACAGTAGAAATGCCCGCAGTCGAGACAGTGTGCCACGGCTTCGCGGTCGGCGTGATTGAAACAGCGTTGGCGTGCCAGTTCCATTACGAACCCTCGCCGGCATCCAGGGGCCCGCCGGCGTCCGCATCCGGCGCTTCCGTTTCCGCGGCAGCCGCCGCGTCAGGCGTGGCGCCGGAGCGATTCGCCCGCGTCGCCCGGCGCGGCCCGCCGGCGGGCGACAACCGCGCCTGCAGCCGGCGCGACGGCTTGAACCGACGCGGCCGGCGGGCCGCCGGCGTGACCGGCCCCGTCGGCGCGTTCCGGGTCATCTCATCCCAGGCTTCCGTCAGTTTCGCGTGCAGCTCGTCGCTCTCCATGCGGCCCTGTGCCGCTTCAATCAACGGGCCGATCTCGGCGATGATCCGGCCGTACTGCGCCATGCGGTTGACCGGATTCAGACGGACACTCTGCACCGCCGTGTGGACAACGCACTGGCATGTCGGGCCGGCCGCCAGGTTGATGATGAACCAGACGATGCAAAACACGCACGGGATGCCCATCAGCAGCCCCATGATGATCACGATCTCAACGTCGTTGGCGGTCAGGCTGAGGGCGGCCAGTCCCAGGAGGACCAGGGCCAGCACCCCGGAGATCACCGCGCCGGTGAACTGCGAGCGGGTCGGCATCATCTGGATGCTCTGGATGTCGCGGAAATAGACGCGGCGATACGATTCGCTGAAGCCCGCCCCGGTGGCAATCAGCAGGAACTCCTCCGTGCGGTAGAGTTTGGCGCCGAGGACCAGCGAGGTGACCCCGGCAATCAATGGCTTGTAAACTGGTTCCGTCATCAGGCAAACAACGAGGCGTAAAAGATTCCGATACCCAGGACGTTGAGCGCGGCGATGCCGATGGACAGGCCGCCGACAACGCGGTTGACCTGACTCGAGTTGTCATACACGCTGGCCGGCGCCGTCAACGCGCGAATGCCGAAGACGATCGCGATGATCCCCGGGATTCCGGCGGTGCACCAGCCGATGAACAGATTCAACGCGGCCAGAAACAGCGCCAGCCGATGCGGCAGGAAACGGCTGCGTTCGAGGGTGTCCAACTGCCCTTTCTGCATCTGCGAATCAATGCAGCTCGGACAGATATGATCCCCGCCGATTTCGACATCACAGAGCCCGCACAGGAAGCGGCCGCAACTCGAACAGGCAACCGTCGCCTTCTTCGTCTCGTGAAAGAAACAGCTCGACTCGCCGACGACCAGGCCGATGGACTCGGCATCGACCCGATCCACTCGGAACAGCGCCGGGAACAGCATTGTCTGCACCTTGGTCCTGCAATGCGGGCAGGGAATGGAGCCCGCGTTCAGAAAACGGTCCGGCAGTGGCTGTCGACATTTGATACATTGGACCGCGCGTAGATTCATCGAGCGACGAAAACACCTCTTTCACACCGCCGACCGTGCAGCGAAGGAGCGCCGGCAGCTAGAGATTGCCGCCCTCGCTGGCCACGATGACAGCGATCATAACAATCAACAGAGCGATCGAAAGCACAATCATGATCGCGGATATGATGATGCCTGCAATCGCCATCCCGCGACCGGTCTGATAGGGGTCCTGCTTCGATCGCTGCAGACCAACAATCGACAGGATCAGGCCGACCACCGCCGTGATGATGCCCGGCAGGCCGTAACAACACAGGCCCACAATGCCGACGGCGATGGAGACCAGCGACACAACCAGGCCGGCGACGGCAAAGCCGTTCTGCGCCGGCGCTCCCGGGACCGGCTGACCGGCGGGCGCCGGGCGCCCGCCCGATCCAACCCCTTCACGCACCTTCTGGAAAAATGCCGGCTTGCAGGACGGACAGACGAACTTGTCGCCGAAAGTGACCATCTCGCCTTCCGGAAAGGCATTGCCGCACTCACTGCAGTTCCGCTGCCCCGGGCCGGCGGCCGCAGCCGGCGCCGCCGCCGCTTCGGCGGCTTGCCCGCCGGCGGCCGGCAGCGTCTCGTGAGCTTCCCAGTTCTCCATGCCCTCGTGCCACACAAGGGTGTCGCCGGGGATCTCACCGGACGCTACCAGCCGGTCGAGTTCTTCACGCGATACCGGCCCTTGCTGTTCACCGTCCTTAACGTAATACCATTCCATGATCTTCCTTTCCACATCGTGTCACCGGTGAAGCCGGAACCGCACGGCATGCAACCAATTCTGCGGCCTCCGCCAGCTCAAATTTACCATAGCCGGAACTCAGGGTATGTCACGCAACGGGGAGCAAATTGTTTCACTGCAATTACCCCATGGAAACGCCGTCACATGCTCTCGCGAAAGGCAAGCACCATCATCCCGATGTAGAACACCACAAACGCGATGTACACCACCCCCGCTACCGTCGACATGATAATCCCCGCCAGCGCCATCCCGCGGCCCGGCAAAGAACGGTCTTCCGAGGTCTTACGGTAGCCGATGACGGAGAAGACCAGCCCCAGAACCATCACCACCATTCCCGGCAGGCCGCAGAAGATCGCCGGCAGACTGATGATCGCCATCACAAAGCCGGCGGTCGCCAGGGAATTCGTCGGGCCGCGCGGCGCCGTCCCGGCGGCCTGCACCGGCACGCCCTCGCGCAGCCGCTGAACATACTCCGGCTTGCAGGCGACGCAGACGCGGCGGGCGCCGAATACCAGCAACTCGTCCTCGCCCTTGGCCTGACCGCAGACGGAGCAGCAGGCGCCGGCCGGCCGACTGTCGGTCGCCGCTGTCTCCGCCTGCTGCAGACCCGCAGCAAACGGCTGCCAGCTCTCCAGCCGGGCGCACCAGACCAGCGTCTCCGCTTCGATCTCGCCCTGCTGCCGCTTGCGCACCAACTCGGAACGCAGGACCGGGCCGCAGATCTCGTCGCCCCTGGCGTAGTACCATTCCATCAGATGATTCCAGTGCAGACTGTCATTCCATTCGGATCACGCGCGTATCACACATGTGATCATGCAGCGTCCAACGCTGCTCGTCAAACGCGGCAATGATGAAGGGCGCATGTCAGTTCTGTAGGTCATCCCTTCGTGTTGTGGCAAGAGCCGCA
>CAYLNH010000152.1:0-16856 GCA_964384625.1 uncultured Lentisphaerales bacterium | reverse complement strand
CGCATATGCAGCAGCATGACGAGTGTCGCCTATTTGCATGCCGGATTAATACATCGCCGTCGAAACCATCGGTCTCCTTGTCGCCTTCACGCCACTTCAGGAACTCCGGCGCGGCCGCCCAGTCGGCGGCCTTGCCGTCTTTGACGACCGGCTTGCGTGCGGACCATTGGCCCTTCTCCATCGGCCCGGCAAACATGACGGACTGAACAAACATGCTCAGCAGCAGTAGCCATTTCACAGTCATCCCACGGGATGACGGAGTGCCCGCCGTCGCCCTTGGCTTTGGCGCGGCGAACATGGAATGATGGAAGAATGGCCCCGCAGTTGCCGGGGTAAAAATGACGGGTCTGAGCTCAGAGGACAGCAACAGAAGTGCGCCTCTGCCGAACCGCGTTTTGCGTTTCCGGCCATATCCTTTTGAGCCGCAACTCATTCTCCTGCACCACTCCAACAATCCACTACTCCAACACTCCATGGGATGGTTCTGCAACCATTTCATGGTCTACTCCACCACGGCCGTGCCCCAGTGCTGGGGCTCCAACCGGCTTTCATGCGGGACGTCGTCGACGACGTTCGCGGTGAAACTGTTGTTGTGCCAGTAGCTGCGCAGCGAGGCGTCGCTGCCGGTGGCGTTACCGAAGATATAGCCGATGTCCGCGCGAATGGTCTGGCCGCTGACCGGTTTCCAGCCCAACGCTTTCAGGGGGACCTTGGCGACGGCGAGAAAGGCGTTCTTCACCTTCACTTTCTTTCGCCCCTTCTTCTCGTAAAGCGGCCCGACCTTGATGCTGACGCCTTCGATCTCCTTGATCGAATCGAAGCTCTCGGTGCCGGTCGGCGATTTCAACACTATCGGCTCGCCCTTGAACCGGGCAACCTTCGGCCGCAGCAGGACGGCGACCGCTTTGCCGTCGGGCCGCCGGCTGACCAGCAAGCGCACATCACCCGGCGCCGGCTTCCGGCGCTTGCTGTCGGCGTTGGCGTTGGTCGCCAATTGCACATCCATCAGGTTGCCGCCTTTGAAGATGAGCGAGGGATCCTGCATGCTGTTGACCAGCGGCGATGGCCCGACGACGCCGAAGCGCAGATAGAGGTGGGTTTCGTCCCAGCCGAGCTGGGCCTGCCACGAGCGGGTCCTGTCAACCTGTTGTTCAACAACGGCCAGTTCCTGACCCAATGCTGTCGGCGGCCGCTGAACGTACAACACGCCGCCGCGCTGCTGCGCCGCTTCATACTTCTGCAGCGCCTTGGCTACGGTCGCGGCATCATTCTCGGTGATCGTCAGCGTCGACTCCTTCAGCTTCTGCACCGTGTCCAATCCGTGCAGTTCGGTCACGCGGCCGTCCTGGTCGCCGGCGCAGAGGAAATAGCGGTTCATGCCCTCGGGCTTGACCAGTTGGCCGGTCAGGCATTCGGACGCGGTCATATCGAAGCCGAGTCCGCCGGGGGCGCTGCTGGGACGCATGACCATGGCGACGTAGATGCCGTCGCGGGTGAACAGATGGTAGCCGCCGAAGTAGGTGGAGACGCCGGTGAAGTCGCCGGCAACACCGAGGATATTGGTCATACCCCAGAAGTCACCGGCCTGCATGGGCGGCTGTGCCAGTGCCTTCTTCCAATTGAGTTGCGACCCGACGGACCACAGGAGTTTGCCGCCTTCCTTCCACTTGGCGAACGCGTGTGACGACCCCGGAGAGAGTGTGTAGATCCCGTCATTTTCGGGATCGGCCACGGCCATGCCCGTGGTATTCCCTTGGTTGCCTCTCGCCCCGATTGACTTGATCTTGGACAGATCATAGACCGGCCTCTTGCCGTCGAATCGGACCGGGCTGAGTTTGCTGCCGCTCTCGTCCCAGAGCGTCAGGTCGGGCGTCACCCAACTGATGCGGAAGCCCTTCTCACTGACTTCATCTGGCGAGACCTTTTGATCGTTGTTCGCGTCCTGCCAGAACAGCTTTCCGGGCCGGTGGTGTTTGCGTATCCGCGCCTTATCCCATTTCGCCTGCAGCCGCTCCCAGAGGGGTTTCAACGCGGGATAGCTGCGGTCGACCTGGCCGACGACCGGCTTCAACAGATCGCCGTCGCGCATGTACAGAATGGTGGCACGACTGCGGCCGGCCTGGCCCCAGCCGAACTGGGCGCCGTTGGCGGCGGTGACAACGCGGAAGTGCCCAGCGTACCCGCCGGGATTGTGCGGCGGCGGCTCGTTCGGATCGTTGCGCCGCCAGTGCGTTGAGATGATCCCCTTCTCGCCGGTGTCGAGATTGATCTTCCAGATGCAGGTATGGCAGAACGCCTCGGTCGGATTCTTCGGGTCGATCCAGGCCCAGCCGAAGTAGGCGCTGCCGCCGAAGTACTGATTCACGAGCTTGCCGGTCGTCGTGTTCCAGACGCTGATGCGTTTGGGCCGGTCCAGAGTTTCGGCCACCCAGAGGCGGCCTTTGGCGTCGACGGCGCAGCCGCCGGGCTCCAGCAGCCCCTGCGGCTCGAACCGGCCGCGGCGCGGGCGCCCGCCGGCCTTGCCGATGCTGCGCGTCCGCTTGCCGTCGATGACCAGCACGTTTTGCTTCGCCCCGCCCTGCGTGATGTAGATCCGGCCCTTCGCGTCGACCGCAATGCCGACCGCGGCTTCAAGGCCCTCCTTGATCACTTCGGGTTTGTCCTTGATGCGAACAACGGTTGTGCCGTTGCTCAGGGCGTACAGCGCGCCGTCGGGACCGATGGTCAGACGACCAGGTGCTTCCAGCTTTATGGTCTTCTGCAGTTTGCCGGTCTTCGGACTGTGGACGCCGATCACGTTGGCGGCGCCATAGGCGACATACAGGAGGTCCCGGCTCGCGGCCAGTCCGGTGGTTGGCGTCTTCTCTGCGCCCTCCGGCGCTTCGACATCACTGGCGCCGCCTTCAAAGGTAACCGGCCGGGCGTCCTTCAATTCGTAGATGCGCACGTGGCCGCCGGCTTTGTTGCCGTGGCCGCCGGCAGCAAAAAAACGCTCGCCCCAGACGGCCAGATAGGCAGCCGGATGTTTGGTGCCCCACTGTTTGTCGCCGTCCAAGTCGGTACGAATGATGCCCCAACCGCTCTCGGCAATGCTCCAGGCCAGCAGCATCTTGTCACCCGCTGCAGCAACGGTCGTGGGCTCGCCGTGGTCGGCACCCCAGCCGCCGGTGCCGTCGTCGGTCTTGTACGGCGGCGTACCGGCGTTGTGCACGGCCAGAACAAAGCGCTCCTTGATCGGGTCGCTGACAATGCCACGGACCCGATAGGTCCCGGCCGGCAACGGCTGCTTCTTGCTGTCGAGCCCGTCCCAGGCAATCTCATGCGCGCCGGCTGTATCCTGGTTCACTTCCGCCAGTAACTGGCGCCGCAAAACATTCTTCTGATCGTAGATGCCGAGACTCACCTGGCCGGCTTTCGGCAACTCATACCGCAGTTTCAGCGGGGTCGGCATCTCCTTCTTCTGATTGGGATCGACGACTCGTGCCGACGCCTCGGGCAATTGCCCGTGACGGGCAAAAACGAACTTACCCCAGACATCCGTCGTCTGAAACGGGAACCCGCCGGCGGATACGATATTGCGGGCGTAGCCGCCTTTGCTGATTGCCAGACCGTCCGGCCGCGACCAATTGAATTGCGTCGTGCCGGCGACAACATCACCGGCTTTCGGCGGGTTCGGCGCTTCCAGCGCTGTCCACGGAATCCGGTACTCGAACGTGAATCCCTTCTTGTTCTCCCACATCACATAGACCGCGTCGAAACCGTCCGGAGTGACCATGCCGTGCTCACCCCAGTTCTGCGGCAGTTTGTAGTCCATGTCCCGCCGCAACTGCAGCCCCGGCCGTTTGCCGTCCGTATAGTACCAGAGCAGCAGGTGGACCAGAACGTCCTGTCCATGATCGCTTTTTTTGAATTTATTGTAGTTCACCGGATAGGTTTTCGTCCGGTCAATCACCAGGCGGACCTGGCAGGAGTCGCCGTTCCATACCTTCTCCGGGTTGGCATCCGGGTCGTGGCGGTTCATCAACGGCGATTCGTCGGTGACCTCGCCGGCAATGTAGAACGCGTCCTTGTCGTACATCATCGCCAGCTTGCCGCTCCGCTTGTTCCGTTCATGGAACGACGGAAAACTCTCAACCGCACCGGACAGATCCCAGTCGTCGAGTTTGCCGTCGATCTTCACTTTGCCGGGCGCCGGCACAATAAACTGCCGCGCGATGAAACCGAAGCGCGGGTTGATTTCCTTCGCGGTCAGGGATGACATACACCACCCCAACAGAAACAGACACAGACAAATTCGGCGGAACTGCATTGCTTGCTCTCTCCTATGTTGTTTTCCATTCTGACTCTCTGCAAAACTGAGCCGGCACCCGCGTGATCGACGGCACCGTTTCGCCGCGCGCCTGCGCGGCCATCACATCCAAACACGTCTCCAGGAAGACCGACACGTCGAAACCGTACAACGCCATGGGAACGTCGGTCGCCGGCACCTGTGGGAAGTTGCAGTGGGCGATCACCGTCAAGTCCGCCGGCTTTCTGCCGGCGTCAAGGACCCCCTTCGCCGCGGCGTCGACCAACGCATCGTCGACGATCAGCAGGCCGTCGGGCCGTCGCTGCTTCGAGCCGGACAACAGCAGATGCGTCAACTGCCGCGCCCGGGCCGCCAGTGACGAATGCATCACCTGGATGTGTTCCGGGCGGACGTCAATGCCGCGCTTCGCCGCTGCCGCCAACAACTCGGCTTCGTTCGGAATTCTGCCGCGCTGCTCGTCCCGCGCCATCGCACTCAGCATCGCCAGGCGTTTGACGCCGCGCTCAGCAAAGGAATCGAAGACCTGCCGCAGCGCATCTGTTTTCCGGGCCGTGACCGAGGGGATATCAGGATCATCCTTCCGACTGCTGAAGGCCACGCGCGGGACATCCCGACGTGACTTAATCTCCGCGAACAGCGGTGTCCCCTCGAGCTTGAATGCCGGCGACGCGAACAGGATTCCCGCCAGACGCTCAGCCTGCACGTCCGCCAGCAGACGCCGGTAGTCGGGTTCGTCGGTATGACCGTTCAAATTCTTATACAGGGAAAAGCAAAGATCGGACTCCCCGGCTTTGCGCCCGGCGACATCCGCCAGCACCCGCCAGAAATTGATCCCCGGACGGTCCGTCACGAAGTCCGACGGATAGACGATCGCATAGTTCGCCAGGCACGGCGGCTTGTCCGCGACAAATGTACCGCGCGGTCCCTCGGACCGCACAAAGCCGTCGGCCGTCAGTTTGTCGAAGGCCCGCTGCACAGTGACCGGTGTCGTTTTGTACTGCTTCTGCAGTTTCGTCCGGGCCGGCAACCGATCGCCCGGCGCGTAGACACCGTGCCGGATATCCCGACGCAAATCACCGTTGATCTCGTCCTGCACGCCGTGGACACCATTGCCATTCTTTACCGTCATCATGCGACTCCTCATACACCACTTGAGACCCCAACACTATACATTGGTTCCACGAATATGTATATTGTTATGGACGTTGCTGCGGCGGGGCCGGTTGGACGCGGTGGCGGAAGCATGTAACGTACAGGTTCATGGTGCAGGTGAGGACGAATGCAGATTGATTCGCACATTGTATTTCTGGCGACCCGGGATTTGCCGCGGACCGCCCGTTTCTACGAAGAAGTCCTCGGACTGCCGCTGGCCCTCGACCAGGGCACATGCCGCATCTATCGCGTGGCCGGCGAAGCCTACATCGGCTTCTGCAAACGTACTGCACAGACGCCTGTGGACGGCGTGATCGTAACACTCGTAACGCAGGATGTCGACGAGTTCTATGAACTCCTCCGCGGTCGCGGCGTGGAGTTCGAAAAGGAACCCGCGTACAACCCGGAATACAAGATCTATCATTGCTTCCTGCGGGATCCCAACGGCTATCTCATTGAGATTCAGCGTTTCGAGGATTCACGCTGGTGAGTCGCCCCAGGGATCGCTGCCGCACCTGAAAGGACGATACAGGTTCCACCAGGATGATGCAGCAGAACGAATCGGAGTTGGTCATTGAGGCGGTACCGCCGCGCGACGACCTGACCCTGCCGCCGTCGGCCGCCCCGGGCTCGTCGACCGGGCCACATCCCTGCTACGGCCGGCGCGAAAAGATCCCCCCGGCTGTGCCGGCGGAGTGTCAGTTTCGCTTTTGCCCCGACTCTCCCGCCTCCTTTTGCGGACCGTGCAGCTATTCTCTGCCGCAAACAGCTTGCTGTGATCGTCGCACATGCCTGGTTTTGAACCGGAACCGCTCCCGGCCAAACCCCAACAGATTTCTGCACCAGCCCTGAGCATACGGGTTCCCTAATCAGGCCATTCGGGCAATGACTCAAGGAACTGCTTGTTGACGCCGTAGAGCCAGATAAAGTCGCTGTCGGCCCGGTGAATGGAGACCTTCCCGAACAGCGGCCGCATGAAGAACAGCCCCAGCGCAGCCAGGACCGCCAGTCCGGCCACTTCCATCGCGCCGACGCCGGCCAGTCCGATCACGGCGCCGACCATGAGCAGGATTTCGAAGGCCAGCGCCAGCCGCCGCCGCCACAGGTGCCTGTTGCACAGGGGCAACGGGACAGCGACATAATTGAACCGCAACAGCTGCAGACGCCGTGCTTTCCGGCCGTAGGCAACTGCACGTTCGTTGCAGTGAATACAGCGCTGCGGCAATTGATGTCCCAGACGCAGGACCACGAGCGGCCCCATCCGCCAGCAGGTGTCGCCGGGGCGTGCGGCGCCATGGAGCCGAACCCCTTCTTTGAGCGACTGCACATAGCGCGGTTTGCAGTCACCGCAGACCACGTCCTCACCGAAGCGCACGAGTTCGTCTGCCGGCAATTGTTTGCGGCACAATTTGCATGGTTGCAGGGATGCATTGTCCGAAGAGGCGTCCATAGTCCGTACCATAGCGGCTTTTTCCATTGCATCCCATAGCCAATGACAGTTCCGCCACGTGGAGTGCCGTCAAGGCGCCGGGGAATCCTGCCGGATGCCCTTCCAATTCAGGCTGCGCCGGGCATTGTGCGGAATCACAGGAACCACAAAACCAGAGTTTGCCATGACCGCCATTGACACCATCGTCTGGGACAACCCGGTGTTGTTCGTCGACAGCAACAATCTTGAATCTACCCACAGCGTCGCGCGCCGCTGGCACAAACCGGTGCGGGACCCGGAACCCGTGATTATCCAGGATCAGCCGTGGGAGGAAGGCCTGTACTTCACGTACTCGAACTACACGGTCCGCTTCGATCCGGCCGACGGCAAGATCAAGTGCTGGTATGAGGACCTCGGCAAGCTCGACGGCAAGGCGCACCCGTACCACAACAGTCTGCTCTATGCCGAGAGTGCAGACGGCATCCACTTCGAGAAGCCCGGGCTCGACGTCTGCAGCGTCGACGGCACGCCGACGAATATTGTCATGGGCTACGCCAAAGGCGGTCCTTCGACCCCGGCCAACCCCTGGGCTGAAGGCGGCGTGCATTCCAACGCGGTCATCATCGCCCCGAATCCGACCGACCCGGAACGCCGGTTTTTGACGGTGTTCTCCGACTGCCGGATTGACGGCGGGACCCGCCGCCACGTGACCAGCGGCGCCTGCAGCGCGGACGGGCTGCACTGGACAGCATTCGAGGAGCGGCCCTCCTACGGCTCGTCCCGGGATAGTCTCAGCGACGTTTCCTGTCTGTGGTACGATCCGGACAGCCGTGAGTTCGTCCAGAACACGCGGCATGGCTGGATGTACGGCTCTCCCCTGCCCGGCGGCACAGCTCGTATCGGCAACCGCTGGTTCCCCCCCTACCACCCGAACCGTCCCGACCTGATGAACAAGCGGCGTGTCTTTCAGGCGCGCAGCCACGATTTTCTGCATTGGTCCGAGCCCCTCGAGATCTGCTGTCCGGACGACATCTACGACAACCTGGACGAAGCGCACTACGGCATGCCGCAGTTCCGCGTCGGTCGCGAGTACTTCGGGTTCCTTGGGATCTACCATACGGTCGACAACGAAATGTACGTGCGGCTCATGCACAGTCGTGACGGCCTCAACTGGCGACCGACCGACAACGCCAATCCGTTCCTGGCGCCGCGCGGCGAAGGTCACTGGGACGCACATATGGTTTCGATGACCTCCGAACCGATCGAGCGCGACGGCGAATGGCTGTTCTATCACGGCGGCACGAACGCGCACCATGACTGGTGGATGTCCGGCGCCGAAGAGCTGGACACCTGGGAAGCACGCGAGCCAGAGCGGATTCGTTTCTCTCTCGGTCTGGCACGTCTGCGCCAGGAAGGGTTCGCCTCGCTTTATGCCGGCCCGATGCGCGAGGGCGCGTTCAAAACCAAGCCGCTCTGCAGCGAAGGCAAGCGCCTGGTGATCAACGCCGCCTGCGGACCGGACGGCTATGTCCGGGCCGCGGTCGAAACGGCATCACACGAAGCCGTCGGCGATTGTTCCATGGAAAACTGCGATGTCTTCACCGGCGACGATACCGCGCATACCGTCACGTGGAACGGCAGTGCGGACGTTCCCGACGGCGGCCGCCGCTCGCGTCGACGGGTGCACATCGTCATGTGCAAGGCGCATATCTACAGTATCAGATTCTTGTAGTTCGCCTGCCGGAACGAATCGTGCGCCAGGGTCTCCCTGGAGTATTGCGGGGTCCGCCTTTTCCCGCCATCCATCCGGCTATTTTCGGGACCCGCTTGCATAACACAGCCGGACCAGCCATATTCAAGCAGTTGTCGTTATCGCTGTTATGAGGTAGTCCCATGCGCCTTCACGTCTCACGCGCGAACCGTCCGGCGGGCCGATCGAAGCTCCGGAGAGCGGCAACGGATTTCGTCAGGTTCACGCTGATCGAGTTGCTGGTCGCCGTCGCCATCATCGCCATCCTCGCTTCCCTGCTGCTGCCGGTTCTGGGCCGGGCCAAATACACCACCCGACTGGCCGTCTGCATGTCCAACCAGCGCCAGGCAGCCATGGCCGCCATGATGTATGCCGACGAGTACAACGGCTTCTGGCCCGTCCGCACCGGCATCGAGAAGAATAAGTGGGGGGTGCACGCCTGGCGTATCGCGCATACCGGCGACAACTGGGATGACCGCCCCCATCTCGTCGAGCATTTCAGCAATGAGACCTTCCACTGCCCGTTTACCGTGCCGGTCGATCTTTTCGGCTACACCGGCACGCAGGCCGTCGCTTCGTCTTTCAACCTATATATGGGCTTTGACTTCGACCAGCATGACACGTCCAGGCCCCTGCGCAAAATCACCGACACGATGACGTTCAAAGGCAAGGAATTCGACATCCTGCTGTGTGACGAGAATCTGATTGTCCTCCCGGGCGCCGGCGTCGGCTGGGCGCCGAACGGCTATACCTTCTCCGCGCATCCCGATCGCCGCGGCCTGGCGCTGAACCTGTGGACGAAGTCCGAAGACTTATACGGCAGCGACTGGCGTCCCATCTCGCAGTGGCGCGGCAAGTTCAACTGGACCGGCGGCATGGACTACAACTACACCCGGACCGACGGCAGCGTCTTCCGCGTCGGCAACATCCAGCCGCAAGACGACCGCCTGGAGAAGGTCAACTACATGTACAAAGGCGGCGGCAACTCCTACTACAGTCTGCTTCCCGCGAAAGACGCCTTCTAAATGGGCGCGGCGTAGAACATCCACAGCGCCCGCCTGTGGCCGTCCCGGCATGTAGGTTTGCCCAGAAAATCTCTACAGCGCCAGGCAGTGGTGTACCCCAACCCTTTTCCCAAGGCCCAGAGGGCCGGCTCACAGGCATTTCCACCGTAACGGGTTCACCCCCCTTTCCCAAAGGCCCAGAGGGCCGGCTCAAGGTAGCCGGGGGTGAAGCCCCCGGATTACCGCGTTCCCAAAACAGAGCCCCGTCAGGGGTGAAGCAACCATCAACGCCCTCACAGCAGGTATTTTGGATCATACTTGATCCCGTGCTTCTTCATCAACGCCTCGTATTCTTCCGCGAAGCTCATCTTCCGATGGTGCTCGGCCTGCTGCTCGATATAGTCGACGACCCGATCGACGGCAGAGGCACTGACGGAGAAAACACCGTAGCCGTCCTGCCAGCCGAAGTGTCGTCTGCCGGTAGTCTCTTTGAACCACTTTGACGAATGGCTCTTGGTGTCGCACATGATCTGATCCGGAGAGACAATCCGTTTCATATCCATGATGACATGGATGTGGTCCTGTGTGCCGCCAACCTTTTTGGCAATGCCAAAGTCATCGTTAATCATTGAGGCGATGTACCCATGCAGTTTCGGCTGCATCTGCTGAGTGATGGATGGCGCCCGGTCTTTGGTGGAAAAAACAAAATGCAAATAGATCATGGAATAGCTGTTGGGCATGGGGTTCTCCCGAGTCGTTGTCGTTTCCCGAAAAGGCAGAACCACAATAGTTTTTGCCGATGACTGGAGCAACTACTGCGGCGCACTTTTTGCTTCACCCCTAACGGGGCTCTGTCGTGGAGAACACAGCAGTCCGGGGGCTTCACCCCCGGCTACCTTGAATCGGCCCGCTGGGCCTGTCGGAAGCACAAACAATCGAGCAACGGAAAACTCCACAGAAGGGCTGGGCATCTGCGGGCGGTCCGGGGGCTTCACCCCCGGCCACCTTGGATCGGCCTGCTGGGCCTGCGGCTTCGATTAGCCCCGCGCCCCCAACTCCTCTGATGATTTTTGCAGAACGACGGAACCCGGCCGCGCTTCGCGTGTCAGATAGGATACAATTTGATTACAGCTGTAGCGGTTCGAATCAAAACGGGAGAGAATTACATGCTGCGACGAGTATTGTATGTCTTGCTGGCAACTGTGGGGTGTGCGGCCGCCGGGGAGATCGAGATCAAACTCACCAAGGACGGGCTGCAGTCGCTGAGGTACAAAGGGGTGGAGTACTGCGAGCCCACGCGCTGCGGTGAACTGGGATTTACGGGCGGCACCGGCCACGGCAACCAATGGGAGCCGGGCGTCACCGACGAACACCAGAACACGACCACCTTCGCCACGCGCCCGACCGCGAAGAAGGTCGACGGCAACACGATTACACACACGTTCCAATGGGGTACGATTGCCGCCACTTACGAGGTGAAAGACGCCGACCTCTATGTGACCGCGGTGCTGACCAACACCGGCAAACAGACGATCGGCTGGTGGAAGGCGAATCTGCTGCAGTTGAACCAGCGTTTGGTCTTCGACAAACAGCCTTGGGGCAAGGTGATGCCGTACGGCTACACGCCGAACATGCACTGGGACCATCACTGGCGCATGTGGGGGCTGCGCGGCGACGGCTTCGCGCACTGGAACTTCTGTGATCCGCACGTGTACTGGTGGGTCGACAAAGCCAAGCCCTTCGACAAGCAGCCGATCAAGATCATGTTCGCCGATCTGACGGCACACTGGCAGACGGGGGTGTATCGCGAACGCACCAGAAGCGGCTACGCCTGGCCGGTGGTGGCGTCGGCGGACGGCGATCCGAAATCGCCGCGGTCCCGCGTGCCGGCGGGCGAATCCGACACCGTCAAGGTCGTGATCCGCTTCCGGCCGGCCACGGCGTCCGCGGTGGAGGAGTGCCGTGACGGCTACGAAGCGTGGGGCCGGCGGGATCCGCGCACGGTGGAGTGGACGGACCGCCGACCGATCGGCAAGTACTTCGGCTGCCGCGGCAACAACATGGGCGGGACCAATACGAACGGCTGGATGGCCGACAAGAGTGTTGACATAAACTCCGCCGCCGGCCGCAAGGCGTTCGCCAAAAAGCTTCTGGCGGAGATCGACCGCACGATTGAGGTCCTCAATGACGCAGACGCCCAGGGCATCATCTGGTGGGATCTGGAAGGCGCGCGCAACCCGCACCCGGTTACTTACATCGGCGACCCGCGCGTGCTGGACCCGGAACATCCATTGCACAACAAATTCGTGCCCGAACTCGATACCGAAGTCGTCTACAAGAACAAACGCATGAAGCTCGTCGATGCCTGCTTCAAGAAGTTTGCGGACGCCGGCCTGCGCACCGGCGTGACGATCCGGCCGCAGCAAGTCGTCTTCACCAACGGCAAGATCAAACAAACCAATCAGCGCGGCAAACAAGGAGAGATTCTGTTGGCCAAAGTGAAGTACGCCCGGGACCGCTGGGGCTGTACGATCTTCTATGTCGACAGCATCGACGACTGGTTCGGCAACTGGTGGCTGGAGAATGTGGTGAAGGAACACAACGACATCCTGCTGATGCCGGAGTGGGGCCGCACGCGCACCTACCGCCACGCCTCGGCATTCAGCTATACGAAGTTCACGCGTTTCACCAAAGGCGTGCCGCTGGAGACGCAGGCAGCGTGGCCCGACGCCTTCTGCTGTATGAGCAACATCCAGTTTGACAAGTACTACGACGACGTCGTTGAAGCCGTGAAACGCGGCAATGTGATCACGTTCAACGCATGGTACAACAGCGCCGAGAAGAAACACGCGAAGGAGATTTACGCCAAGCTCGGCGTCAAGCATACGCCGCGCGTGAAGGACCTGGAGCTGGAAGCGCAGACGGACAAGGTCCTGAAAGTCCAGCTCAAGGGCTCAGACGAGGACAAGGACAAGATCTCTTTTGAAATCCTCTCGCCGCCGGAGCACGGCAAACTGAAAGTTGTTGATGCCAAAAGGGGACGTGTTCTCTATCGCTCAGACACCGGCTTCACCGGCCAAGACAACTTCAGCTTCCGCGCCCTCGACAAGACCGGCTTGAGTTCGCGCCGCGGCGAGGTCATTATTTCGGTAGAATGATACAAGATACGGGATTCAGGAGATCTCCCCGACAGAAGTCGGGAATGCGCGGTCGAGACGACCGCGGCCACGCTCGGGCGAAATCCGTTTCTGACAGCCTGCAGGACTTCTGTCGGCGTCAGGATTTGGGATCAGAGACAAACCATCGACTCCAGTCGATTCCAGTCGAGATGACAAAATGAAAAAGGCCCACATGCTCTCCCTGCTGCTGCTCGCAGCCTTTGCAGTTCACGCCGGCGACCTGCCGGCATTCGTCAAAAAAGTGCAACTCCACAACGTCGGCGGCGCCGAAGCCACCGCCGACGGCAAAGGGGTGAAGCTCTATCGCGTGCCGAAGGCCGTGCGCGACCAGTTGACCGAGGCCAACAAGGCCAGCAAGAAGACGGGCGCCGACACCATGCGGGCGGCGCAGCACTGCGAGATCCGGTTCGTCGTGAACAACATGAAGGAACTGGGCAAGGTCAAGGTCCACCTGCACACCGAGAAGCCCGGGGCAACCGCGACGATCTACTGGGGCGACATTCTGTCCGGCACCCAGAGGATCTCCTTCGGCAAACGCACAAGGCCGGTGAACATCACCGGCCACGGACTGATGTTCAATCTGATGGACAAATATCCGAGAGGCCGCTTCGCCAACGACGTGGTCCGCGTCATTGTGCGCGGCGGCGAAGTCACGTTCAACGGCATCGACGGGGATGTCCGCCCGCCGAAGCCCGCGGAACTGGCGCCGGTGATGATGAGCTACGGCACGTCCATCAGCCAGGGGTACAACGCCAGTCGCCCGGACCTGCAGTGGAACTCGCTGACCGCCCGTATGGTCGGGCACGACATCGTCAATCTCGGTTCCAGCGGCACCGCGTTTCTGGAGAAGGCCATGGCCGACTACATCGCCGGGCAGACGTGGGATATGGCGGTACTCGAGATCTCGGTGAACATGGTCGGCAACTTCGACACGCCGGAATTCAAGAAGCGCGCCGAGTACTTTGTGAATAAACTGGCCAAGAGCCATCCCAAAGCGCCGGTAGTCTGCATCAGCATCTTCCCCTGGGGGGTTGGTCATTATTGGGCCGGCGACGGCGCGCGCAAGACCAGGGAGTTCCGCGAAGCGCTCAAGGATATCGCCAAGAAGTCCGGCAAGCAGAACGTGCACTACGTGCATGGTCCGGATCTGCTCAGCTTTTCAGGGCTCTACCACGACATGCTGCATCCATCAGACATGGGGATGATCGAGATCGCTGCCAAACTGGCGCCGAAGATCAGGGAGATCCTGCGGCAGCAACGGTAGTCGGCGGCGGACCCGGCGTACTTCGCGGACTTTGGGACTTGCCTGAAACGCCCGCCGGCCTGTCTTCCGGACCGGCGGAAGACACCTGCGTCGCCGCCATTGCAGACGATCTCAAGCAGTTCCGACCGGCGCCCTCCCGGCTTCGCCTGCCGGCGCCGACAGAACAGCCAACGAAAAGTCCGGGCCCAGGTTGGCACACTGATCACAAAGGAAGGTCAACCGGCAGTCCGTCCGCCAACAGGCGATCTCGCCGAACTGCGCCATCACCAGGCGGGTCAGGTGGTCTGTTGTGCAGCCTTTGAAGAACACCACATCACCCGGCCGCAATTCCCGTTTCAGGCAGTCGGCAGCCGCCTTCAGATTTGGTTGAGCATGGCAGTGTTCGGGATCCATTCCCCCGGCCACAGCGACATCGACTGCGCGGCTCCCGCGTTCATTGACGAAGACGGCAAAATCTGCGACTTCCGCCGCCATGCTGCCGAAGTCACGGGCCCGTTTGCGCGGCTTTGCTTTGGAATCACTGACATCGCTGATAACCAACCCGATCCGCGTGGCCCGCGCGGTTCGCATGACCTCGAGCATCGCCTCCAACGTGGTTACCGCCCCATTCTTCTCGTCGCGGATAACCACAGCCCCGCTCGGCAGATACACCGGCTGCAGCCGCGCCGGCATCGGCGGCACGCACGCCAGAGCCTTCGCCGCGTCCTCGAGGCCGACACCAAGATGATGGGCCACCGCCAACGCAGAACGCAAGGAAGGAATCCAGTGGGTGCCGATCAACTGTGTCTGCACCGGGACCTCACAGGTGCCGTCGCTGACCGTGAACGACAGACGATCGGGCCAGGCGGCGCGGGCCTCCCGAATGGTCAAGGCGCTGCCGCATTGCTCGCCGAAGAGAACCTTCCGCCCGTCAAACTCCTCGGCCATCGACCGTACACGAGGGTCGTCCGCATTGAACAGAGCCGTGCCGCCGCGGCTGAGAGACGCCGGCAATCGGGCTTTTTCCACAGCAATCTGGTCCAGCGAATCGTACTCCCGGGTGTGCGTCCCGGCGACGCTGAGGACAACCGCGATGTCCGGCTTCAGCAAACGCGCCGCCGGCGCCAGGGTTCCGGGACCGGCCGCCCCCACTTCGACCACGGCAAAACGATGGCGCGGCCGAATCGACAAGACCGTCATCACCACCCCCAGGATGGTGTTGAAGTTTTTGTCCGTCTTCACTGTCGGGGCGACATCGGCGAGTATTCTCGCCAGGCAATCCTTCGCGGTCGACTTCCCCACACTGCCGGTAATGCCGATCACGGTCGTCCGCACCATCAACCGACGCCAGAAATACGCCAGCAGATACAGAAGCGGCCCGTGCCGGTGCTTCCAGCGCGGCCGCCACCAACGCAACCAGGCGCGCCAGACCCGCTTTATCTGCCGCAGCGGCGGCGGGCCCGGGATGTCTCCGGAACAACGATCCTGCATCCGTCTCTTCGGCCTCCTGAATTCCGGATAGAATGCAGTGGCACGTCCAAATATGCAAATAACAAGACAAACGCATGTAAGCCCTCGACGACTGCCCTTCGCGGTCCGCATAGAGATCCCGCACCCTCTTGAGCGCCGAAGCCTCGGCGTAGGAGCTTGCGGTGCGGAGTTTCAGGATCGATCGGTCACCTACACCAGACAGCCACCTCCAGTTCCCGTTTTCCCGCCGCTGTCGCCCGCGACCGGACCTCAGGCACAAAGAGCCGGCTGCTCGTGGCGACGCTTTACCTCCGCCCGAACCTTCTTCACCGCGTTGTGCAGCGAAACGCCCACGTTGGATACGCTGATGCCCATTGCTTCGCCGATCTCGCGATAGCTCCGGCCCTCCAGAAACTTCATCCGGATCAGCCGCTGCTGCCGGGCAGACAGACCGGCCACAATTTCCATCAGTCCCCGAAACTCATCCTGACGCCCCGCTTTCGTGGCGGGACAGGCCACGTTCGCACTGCGCGTCGCCATCAGCGTGTCATCCAGCGGCACCAGCCGCTTCTCCTTGCGGATGATGTCCAGAGCACGATTGCGACAACACAGATACAGCCACTGAGCCAGGTGACCGTTGATTCGATCCATGTCCTGTTTGCTCAGACGAATGAAGGTGTCCTGCACCACGTCCCGCGCTTTGTCCGGATCGCCGACGATCCGCGTCGCATAGCGGACCAATTGCCCTTCGAACCGGCTGACCGCGTCCCCGACCCAACTTCTCACTTCGACTGCCATTTGTGCTTGCATTGCTCACCACGCTCCTGACTGGGGTTCTCTCCTCTGTGTCTGTCATCACGGACAATATAGGAGTTTATTAAGTCATTATAAAGAGGAAATATTAAATTTTTATAGGTTTGAGGCGAAATAATTTCGGATTGTCTTGGGTTTTCACTTGTTCTTTCGGTTGCAGTCAACATGCACGCGATGCAGGCTCCAAGTGTCAGAGAGCGGTCAGAAGGCTGTAAAACGGGTGTAAAAGAGAAAAAGGTCGAGGCGGTCCAGCGGTTTGAGGAAGTCCAGCGGTTGAGGAGGCTGCGTGCGGAAACGGCGGCGAAAATACCGAAGCGAAGCATGCTCAACCAATACCCAATGGCGGATTCGGACCAGATGGTCGCGGCGGAAGTCTTTCCGCCACGGATTGCCCGGGCTTCGCGGCCCGCGGCAGGCGGCGGAATGGTTGTGTGCTGAAGCACATACCCATCTTCGCCAACGCCCCCCGAGCCCGAAAACGGGCAACTCGGAGAGCGGGGCCAAGCA
>CAYLNH010000151.1:0-17022 GCA_964384625.1 uncultured Lentisphaerales bacterium | reverse complement strand
GGTTGGTATGTCTGCCCCGAATAATGCGACGTTATTTCCGCGCCGACCCTAAGGATCCCCCACACCAGCATTGTCGGCGGGATCAGGTCGCCGTCCTCTTCGAGGCGGCGAAGGCCCGCCTCGTGCATCGCCTGTTTGGCGGCCGGCGTGCGGCCGATGCGCCGCGGCGGCTGCTTGTCGGTGGGCGGGCAGATCGCTTCGAAGTTCCGGCGCAGACCGTCGAGCGTCAGGCCGGCGGCAGTCAGGCGTTGCGCCGTCGGCAATTCGGGCAGGCTGAGAATGCCGAGCAGCAGATGGCCCTGGCCCAGTGCAGCGTGGCCGTAAGCTCGGGCCTCGGCATGGGCCAGCCGGATGACTTCCCGGCTTTCCGGGGCGAAGTTCCGCAGCCGCGCCACAGTCGCCGTCGCGGACCCGGCGGCCCGCCGCCGGGCTTGGGTCTGGGCCTCCACCTCGCCGGCCAGCCAGACCGCCAGACCGGCTTCGGAAATCAGCCACTTGCGGCCGAGTCGGGCCGCCGGTATGACGCCGTCCTGCAGATATTTGTAGACGGTATTGCGGTCGAGTCCGAGTCGTTCGGCAACCCATTCGGGGGCGCGGTAATCCAATGGCGCAGCGTCCGCTTCGGCTGATTCCGTCGTCATCCGGGACCTCCGTTGTTCGTCGTTTCGTTGCCTAGAATAGTAACTAAAGGTATCATTTCAACATAAACAATCATCTTTTTTATGATTTTGTCTATGGGGGTGCCGGTCGTTTTTGTGCGGTAGTGGGGAAATGGGTTCGCACGCGGGGCCGCTCCCGATATATTGGTCGCCAACTATTTTCGGGCACAACCGTTTACAGGAAAGCCACACTGCATGTCTGATCAGCTTGAGTTCGATCTGTTCGGGGAAGAGAAACCGGCGTCTCCCCCGGCCGCGGGCCGGTCTTCGGCGCGAGAACCGGAAGCATTGCCGCCGAAGCCGAAACCGAAGGCGACGCAGTCGGCGTCCGCGTCGCCGGCCAAGCTGAAGCGGCGGCATTTGCAGCGGGCGGTGATGGGTTGGCTGTTGCAGGCGGGGGCCGGCGGCATTGCGGCGCAGGTGCCGACCCGGATATCGCGGTACAAGGCGGATGTTGCCGCGTTCTGGAGTGCTCCGGTGCGGCGGCGAACGGAGCAGGGGCCGGCCCGTATCCTGCGGCCGGTGCGGACGGTGGTGGTGGAACTGCGGCGGACCCGCAAGGAGTGCTGGCCGGACTGCGCCAATTCCGAAGAGCTGACGCCGCGGCTGACGGAACTGCGGGAACAGCAGGAGCGTCTGCAGGAGCAGATTCGCGAGGACGAACCCGGACTGCAGCGGACGGACATGCTGTTCGAGGAGTTTGCGGATTGGGAATACAATCTTTCCGGGAACGAGGATTACCACGCGGTCTGCCGCGAGATCCGGAAGATCGAGAAGGCGTTGTATCGGGGTACGAAGTTTGAAGCGTTGGCCGGCGCCGGCCTGGCCGACGAGGCGTATCTGGCGGTGCCGGCGGGCACGGTGCGCCCGCCGGAAGTCGCGTCCGGCTGGGGGTTGCTGTGGGTCTCTGCCGACTTCTCGATTGAGGTTCTGGAGGCCGGGCCCCGCCACGCCTGTACCGACGACAACCGCCTGCATGTGGTCCAGAACATCGGCCAGGCCAGTCGGGACAGTGTGTTGTTTGCGAACGGCATTTACCGGACCGCCGACGGTCCGGCATATCTGCCGATTCCCCGGCGTCGCCGACCGAAGGCGTGAGGGGAGTCTGGTGAAGCTGCGTTCTCTGCGCCGTCGAATTCAGTGGCCGATCACTTTTGCCTTGGTCTGGCCCGCGCTGGCCCTGCTGCGGTGGTTGCCGCTGGGTCTGGTACGTCGGCTCGGCCGGGTGCTGGGGGTGGTGGTCTTGTGGCATCCGGGGATGCGGCGAACCAGCCGGGCGAATCTTCGCGTGGCGTTTCCGGAGTGGGATGCGCCCCGCATCCGGGAGACGTCGCGGCGTTCAGCGCAGCATATGGTTACGGGGCTGTTTGAGTTTATCTGGCTGCAGGCGCGGCCGCAGCGGGTCACCGAGTTTGTCTCGCTGTCGCCGGCGGCCCGGGAAACGCTCTTGACGGCCCGCGGAACGCAGGGATTGCTGTCGTTCAGTCCGCATCTCGGCAACTGGGAGTTGGGCAATTTGGCGCTGAATCACGCGGGCATTCACACGGCGGCAGTCGCCCGCAAACAGCCGAACCCCTTTATCCAGCGGCTGATCGAGCGGCAGCGGCTCAGTTTCGGGGGGCGGATAATCTGGGAGAAGGGCGCGGCAAAGGGGATCCTCAAGGCGCTCAAGCAAAAAGAACTGGTGATGATCCTGGTGGATCAGAACACGAAGCCGCATGCCGGCGGCATCTTCGTTGATTTCTTCGGGCTGCCGGCGGCGATGAGCCGCGCGCCGGCCATGTTTGCCCGGCGCACCGGAGCAAGACTGGTCATGGCCACATGCATACGCCGCGAAGACGGCAGTTACGCCATCGAACTTGGCGAGCTGTCGCAGCCGGTTGCCGAATTCCCGACGGATGAAGAGGTCTGCGCCGAGATCAACCGGATGACTGAGGACCTGATTCGCCGGTATCCGGAACAGTACATCTGGATGTACGGCCGTTACCGCTACATCCCGTCCAACTGGGAGGGCGACCGCAATCGATACCCGTTCTACAGCCGCGAGTATGACGTCGATTGACTTTCGGCGGGTGCCGCCTGGAAGAAAAAAGGCCGGGTGCTTAGAACCCGGCCCTGGTGGGCGATGGCAGACTTGAACTGCCGACCCCTTGCGTGTCGAGCAAGTGCTCTAGCCAACTGAGCTAATCGCCCGCAAAAGGACAAATAACGTACCGTTGCTGAGGAGGCCGTCAAGCCCTGTCTCGCGGAAAAAGGCAGCGCGTTCGCAGCCTCTTGATTATCAGCGTTTTGCAGAGGGCAGTTCGGCCTTCAAGACAGTTCGAAGGCTTCGGCGCCGGGCAGGTCCAGTCCGAGTTCCGCGGCAATGGCCCGGTTGACCTGCAGAATGCGCTCGTCGAAGCCGATCCCCCGCCGGCGGAGATTGCGCTGGTGCTGCGTCCAGTGGCAGCGCAGCAATGCCGCTTTCCAGGCGGCTTCGTCGGGGCCGAAGCCGGTGTAGACATCAATGCGGCAATTCACGGTTTTCGGGTCGCGGATCAGGAGTGCCGCCGGCCGGCGGGCCAGTTCGGGACGGAGCTGCTCAAACATGCTCCAGCAGCGTTGATGGCAGGCGTTGGTGTCGTTGCCGTGGGGCAGGAAGACCAGGGCCGGGGCGGTCTGCCGCAGGACGGCAAGGACCTCCTGCCGCGCGGCGGGCGAGTCGATCAGATGTCCGTCGCGGTCCTCCGGCAGGCGCAGGAATTGGACGCGGTCTTCCGGCAACCCGAAGAACCGGCAGCTTTCGCGCTGCTCGGCTTCGCGGATGGCGGCTTTAGCGGCGGCGCCGCCGGGGCAGTCGGCATCTTCAACGCCGGAGGCGGCCGGCGCCAGGACTGCCAGGTGGATGGGGTTGCCGCGATCGTGGAGTCGACGCAGGGTGATGCCCGCGGCGTCGAAGTCATCGGGGTGCGGGGCCAGCACCAGGACGCGATCATCGGGGGCAAGCGGCAGTTGATCAAACGGCTTGGGCATCAGCGGCCGAGGACACCGAGGAGGCGGTAAATCAGGATGATCTCCCACTTGTTCAGCGTATGCAGGAACACATGCAGGCTGTTGCCGTATTGCCCGGCGATGCGCAGTTCTTCATCGAACTGCCGGGCGAACTGGTTTTCGCTGATTGACCCGGGATGACGGCGGAAGCGGGCGAGGCGCCGGCGGATCGCCGCGGCTCGGCTGCGCCGGGCCATCTTCAGCCAAAGCAGATAGTCGAAGGCGGCTTTGTGTTGGGTGTCGAGCCCGCCGGTTTCTTCCCACAACTCGCGCGTCCAGAAGGTGGCAGGCTGGTTGACGTAGTTGACGCACAGCAGCAGATGCCGGCTGTAGACATAGCCGAGAATGGATTTGTACCAGGTGATCGGCCGGCGGATTTCCTTGCCGTTCTCATCCATGATTGAGCAGAACCCGTAGCACCAGCGGCGGTCGGGGTGTTTCCGGAAGGTCTCGACCACGGTCTGCAGGGCGCCCGGTTCGTAACAGTCGTCGGCATTGAGCCAGGCGACAACGTCGCCGGTGGCCATGGCCATGCCGGCGTTGATCGCCTGCTGGGGCGAGCCGTCTTTCTCGGAGACCACCACGCAGCGGTCGTCATAGTCCTTGAGGATCGCGAGCGTGCCGTCGGTTGATTCGCCGTCGCGGACGATGTACTCCAGTTCAAAATCGCCGGTTTGCGAGAGCACGCTTTCGACGGTTTCGCGGATATAGTCGGCGCCGTTCAGCACCGGGGTGATGATAGAGATCTTTGTCATCGCGTACGGGGCCGGCCGGCCGAACCCCTCCTTCGTCGCGCGGGCCGGCGGGCCGGCGCCGGAATCGCGCGGCGCCGCGCAGTTCCACCTGTCTCCGTCGGGCGCGGCATGTATGGTCCTTCTTCAGCGGCGTTCTGCGTTTCTCATGCGGCTTGCCGCGATTGTTGTTCATGTCCGGCAGAGAGCCGCAATTGTTCCCGGCAAGATACCGGTTGATGATTGTGTCGGCCCTAAAGGTAAAGTGCGGTATCGGCGGATGCAATCCGGGCGCTGCCGACATTGTGAAGACGCTCTGGACATGGGGATGAGTAGTGTCATATTACGGGGAGGTTTGGTTTTGACGGTAACTCATGTTATATTACTCGCCGAGGAAACGAACCGGGACAGTCGCTCCACCGTTTGGCGGAGGAAACACAAACAGGTTGCGATGGGGTGAACTGCCTTGAGCGGTAGTACAGTAGCCATCATCATGGTGATTCTCGTAATCGCCTTCTTCTTGATCGTCGCGTTGGCCGCGTTGGCCTACTACGCGTCTTTCATCCCCGTCTATATTCAAGCGAAAGCCTCGGGTGTCCACTGCCCGATTCTACGGATGATCGGGATGAAACTGCGCCGGCTGAACCCGAAATTCCTGATCGACCAGATGATCGTCCTGCACAAAGCCGGGGTCCATACCGACTTTGACGAACTGGAGAGCCATGTGCTGGCCGGCGGCAACCTCTACGCCGTGGTCGAAGCGATCGTCTCGGCGTTCAAAGCCGACCTCGATGTCAACTTCAACCGCATCTGCGCCATCGACCTTGCCGGCCGCGATGTGGTCCGCGCGGTGAATGCCTGCGTCAATCCCATCGTCATAACCGTACCGTCAGCCGGTCAGAAGTATATCACCGGTGTGGCCCGGGACGGCATCCAACTGGGTGTAAACGTCAAGGTGACGGTACGGGCCGACATCAAGAAACTGGTCGGAGGTGCCAACGAAGAGACAATCATCGCCCGTGTCGGTGAGGGCATCGTGTCCACCATCGGCAGTGTGCGCGACCACAAGGAGATCCTGGAGAACCCCGACTGCATATCAGATCGTATCCTGGCGCGGGGTCTGGACTCCGGCACGGCATTTGAGATCGTCTCGATCGACGTCGGCGATGTCGATGTCCTGGAGAATATCGGTGCCAAACTGCAGGAAGACCAGGCCGACGCGGATCAGCAGATCGCCCAGGCCAAGGCCGAGGCCCGCCGGGCCCTGGCGGTGGCGGCGAGTCTGGAGAACCGGGCGAAGATCAAAGAGATGACCGCGCTGGAGACCCTGAACGAATCGGAAGTTCCCAAGGACATGGCTGCCGCTTTGCGTCAGGGCAACGTCTGGCTCAGTCCGGACCCGGCTTACGCGGTTGTCAACCGAATGCTCTGGGACGTGCTCGGTTGAATGCACGTGTGTGCTTGACCGGTCGAAGCCGGCCCAGTATAATAATCGGATTTGAAACTGGAGAGGTCAGCAGTAAGGTAGACAACTTCTTCGGTAGCGGCTTGGAGTGCGTTGTTAACCGGCATTGGCGCTTCAGCCTTGTACAGCACGAAATGAATAGATTAACCAAACCTGTGACAGGAAAGGGATGATCATGCAGAGATTTGTAAAACTCATGATTTCGGCGGTAGGGGTTATCTTGCTGTCGCAAGCTGTGATGGCGCAGGATCGAGCGGCAAATGCCATCGTGACCAGTCCGCCGGCACTGGAGCCGGACGATATCGAGTTCGAAATCAAGAAACTCGAAATCGATAAAGATAAGTATGACGACAATTTCCCCAAGATTCGCGGCATTGGCGGCAGCCCGAGCCAGGAATGGATGCTCATCCGGCTGGAGTACGAATGGAAGGTCGACAAGAAGGCGATCGACAAGAAACGCGCGAAGCCGCAAGAGCAGGGCGACAACAAATACTGGCTGGATGAACTGGAGTTTGACTGGCGCGTGGTCCTGGCCCAGCCGTCGAGCGGGGCGCGTGTGAAGGAGACCAACGGACGCTTCAACATTGATCCGAAATACGCCTTGCGCATGAACAAACAGGTCAAGTACGTCAACGTCTGCGGCGATGAGGAGCACACGGCGGTCATGTTCATCGACGGTCGCGTGCTGACCCGCTACATCAAGCGGCTCTCGCCTTCCATCGTCTTCATCGATCTGCGGATCAAGGTCAACGGCCGTGAAATCGGCCGGATGAATTCCCACGGCACCGAGATTGCCTTCGGCACGGCGACCGAGAACGACCGGGATTTCCGCAAGGAAGAAAAGGCGCGCGAAGCGCTTGTGCCGCGGGAGTCGAAGCGGGGCGCCAGCTTTTTCGTGTCGGAAGAGGTCAAGAAGCTGTCCTACGGCTTGCTCAATCGTCAGGAAACTCCCTGGCAGTGGAACAAGGGCACCTTGTTGCAGACCATTGTGAAGCCGGAAGAGTGAGTTCAGACCAACACCTGAGGTAAGTGCATCATGGCAAAACGCGAGCGGTTTCTGGTTATTGACATCGGTTCGACGGCGGTCCATGTCGGCGAGTTCGATTCCGGACAGAACGACTCGCTGATCCTGTTGGCCTTCGACAACGTGGAGTATTCGGAGTCCCTGACCGAGCAGAACCGGGCAGACGTGATCTCCGAAGCGATCCAGCGGGCGTTGGCGACCGGCAAGTACAGCAGCAAGTCCGCCAGCATCTGCGTTTCCGGCCAGGCCGCGTTCATGCGTTTCGTGAAGCTGCCGCCGGTGACCGACGATGAAGCCAGCGTACGCCAGATCGTGGCGTTCGAGGCCAAGCAGAACGTGCCGTTCCCCATCGAAGAGGTCGTCTGGGACTACCAGCTCATCGCCCGGGACGAAGACGAGGACGAACTCGAGGTCATGTTTGCCGTGATCAAGAACGAGATCGTCGAATCCGTCATCGAGGCGGTTAAACGGGCGGGGCTCAAGCCCCAGACGGTCGACTTTTCGCCGGCGGCTTTGTATAACGCCGCACGCGCAAACTATGTGGGCGAACAGGAATGTGCGATGCTGTTGGACATTGGCGGCAAGTGTACCACGCTCCTGTTCCTCGAAGGCAGCCGCTATTTTGCCCGTTCCATCCCGATCGCCGGCGCGGCAATCAGCCAGCAGATCGCCAAGGAGTTCGGCATCACGGTGGAAGAGGCGGAAATCCTCAAGCGCCGCTACGGCTTTGTCGCCCTGGGCGGGGCCTACGAGGAGCCTGAGTCCGAAGTCGCGGCGACCATTTCCAAGATCATCCGCAACGTCATGACGCGGCTTCACGGCGAGATCAACCGAACAATCAATATCTACCGGTCGCAGCAGAAGGGCAGCAAACCGACCAAACTGCTGTTGGCCGGCGGCAGTTCGACGATGGCGTTCACCGACCACTTCTTCTCGGAAAAACTCCGTATGGAAGTCGGCTACTTCAACGCCTTCCAGATCGTCAGCAAATCCAATCGCGTCGATTTGGACGAACTCGCCCAACTGGCGCATCTGTTCCCCGAAATCGTCGGCGTGGCGTTGCGGCACCTGTATCCCTGTCCCGTTGAAATTTCGCTGACCACCCGCGACATCGTCGGGGAAGGCAAGATCAAACAACGCGTCCCCTTTATCTGGGCGAGCTGTATTGTGTGGTTGCTGATTCTGGCGGTTTGCTGGTTGGTGAGCTATTCGACTATGCGGAATCTCGACGACTGCATCAAGATCGAGAAAAAGAACAATCTGCACTTGATCACTCAGAAAGAGCAGATTGACAGCCAGCGTCGGGAAGCCAAGCAATTCGTTGAGAAGTACGCGGAACTGAAAACCGTCCTTGATTCACGGTATCGCTGGAACGGTCTGTTCAACAACCTCCAGCTGGCCAAGCCGATTGATCTCTGGATTGTGACGCTGAAAGGCCTGGACAAGGCCCCCGAGGAAGCCGACTCCGGCGGCGGCGGCGGCGGCGGTGGCGGCCCAACCGGCCTGCAGGGCCTGTTTATGGAGCCCGGCGGCGGCGGCAACAACAACAACCGGAATCAGAATCAGAATCAGAATGTGGAATGGTTCCGGCTCCAGGGATACTCTCTGCGCATTCCGGAAGTCGACAAGGCCACTCGCGAGCACCTGCGGCCCCTCTTTACCCAAGACCAGCTCAACGGGTTTGATGTCGAGTTGGAACGCCGGGCCAAGGAAAGCCCCAAGGACCCCCTGCCGCCCCTGGAACCACTCCTCGGGCCCGACAAAGAAAATCGTGTAACCGAAAAGACTGTGGCTCTTTCAGCGGTCTTCCGTGAAAGCCTGCAGTTCCTGCGTTACTTCTCCGATGACGTCAATGAAGTCCGGCTGACGAAATACGAACAGCCCCGGCAGGACGTCAAGAACCTGCGCTATTTCGAGATTGTTGTAAAGCTGAAAGAACCCATTCAGATCAAGCGAGATTAACCTCTACGCGGAAACGAGCACTTTATGGGAGACGTACTTAGACGGCACGGCGCGATTATCGCGGCCGGCATTGTAACCCTGATCGGCACCGTCGCGCTCGGCATGCTGGTCCTCTCGACCCGCTCAAAAGCCAAGAAGCGGGAACACGAATTGAAGGATATCCAGAGGAAGAAGGAAGCTGTCTACAAATTCCCCTTTGCCCTGAATGAGGCGAACCGGACCCGGGCGAAAAAGAACTTTGACGATGCCGTGACGGAGTATCAGGGCAAGTTCGACGAGATCACGAAACGCTATCCCTCGGCAAAAGAGGAGCAGTTGCCGCCCATTGTCTGCGTCGAGCGGCTCAAGGCGTCTTGCGAAGCCATGCGCGGCCGGCTCAACCGCGAAGGCGTTAAATTCTCCGGCGACGTCGGCAAATTCACCTTCAGCCAGTATCTCGATCAGCCCAAGCTGCCCGACGAGAACGTGATTCCCAAAATCATGAAGCACCTTGAGATCATCGACGAGCTGGTGACGGTTGTCGGTCGGTCCAACATCAACGAGCTGAAGTCGCTGACTCGTAATGACGGCGGCAATATGGACATGCAGAAGGGCTCCTGCTACCAATACTATGAATACGGCATCCGCGTCAGCGGCAACTTCGACACGATCCGGCGCTTTGTCAACAAGCTTAATGAAGCCCGGTTTTTCTTTGTGATCCGCGAGATGACGGTGGGGGCTCAGGATTTGACCCAGAGCATGAGTGCCGGCACTGCCGACGCCAATCCCGGCGGCGGTGGCGGCGGCGGCGGCGGAGAATTTGAAGGCCCCGGTGCCACCCCGAGACGATCACAACCCAAACAGACGGCAGCGTCAGGCGGCGTCGCCCAACTGAAAGAGAATCGTGTGGCCTTCCGATCGATGGCCGCGATCACGCTGGACTTGCGGGTCGACTATGTTGAGTTTGTGGAAGACAAGAAGTCGGTGAAGTTGCGGAGGAAGAAGAAGTAGGTTGCGGCGGGGACTGCAGGCAGCGCGTCTATGCGGGCCCGCACGCCCTTTCGACGAATCTTCCCGCGACATTCAGATGGCCATTCAACAACGACAGAACGGATCATATATTACCACTCTGGAGGGTGTTGGCGAAAGGCGATAAAAACGTTCAAAATCAGTTGACTGAGGACCCATTGCGAAGTATTTGTAACGCGATTTACGGACTAGAGTACCTGTAAAACGAATCGGAGGAGAACATGTCGAATCGTTCATTGCTCACACGGCTGTTTACGCTTGTCGTCGTACTCGGCCTGATGGCGACCTCCATGCACGCCCAGGAAGCGGGCGTCGAAGGTGGAGAAGCCGAAGGTGAAGCAGCCATGGAGGCTGCCGGAAAGAAGGACGACACGTATCAGGATAAGAAGCCCGAGGAGATTGATGTAGAACAGATCATTCTCCGTCGCCGGCAGACGCTCCTGGCGCAACAGTGGATGGCCGAGGGCCTCGAGAGGTTCAATGAGCGCAAGTTCAAAGAAGCGATCGATAAGTACACCCAGGCTGAAACCATCCTGAAACAGATCTCCAAGAGCAGCAAAGCTGTGGTCGGCGATCTGGATGAGGTACGGGCCCGCCTGGCCACGACCTACCACGCGTATGCCAAGCAGCTGATTGAGCAGGCGCGGACGGATATCGATATTTCTCATTTCGAGAAAGCGAAGAACAACATCGCCAAGGCGATCGAATATGACAAAACCCTGAAGCCTCAAGCCCAGAAACTGCTCAAACGCATTGAGCAGTTGCGGATTGTCATTGAGATTCAGGAACGCACGGATCCGGAAGTGATCGATCCGGAATATCAGGAGCGCATCAAGGAAATCCTGATCAAGAAGGCGGAAGCCAAGGTATTCCTCGATCACAATGTCTGGAAACGGGCTCGTGACGCCTACGAAGACGTTCTGTTGAAAGACCCGACCGACGAAGACGCGGTCAATGGCCTGCGCCACCTCTATGAGACCCTGCAGGCGGCCGCCCAGATCCGCCGCCGGGCCCAGGAAGCGGAACGCATGGCTGAGATCGAGTGGAAGTGGATCGATCCGATCCCGCCGCGCGAGTCGACGGTCCCCGGCCTGACGCCTGACGCCGAAGCCGTACCCCGCGAGGCCAGCGAGGCCGCCCTCGGTATTCGCCAGAAGCTCAAGTCCATCATCATCACCAAGATCTCCTTTGAAGACACCCCGGTTACCACGGTGTTTGATTTCCTTAAGACGCGCAGTCGGGAATTGGACCCGGAAGGCGTCGGCGTGAACTTCCTGGTTATCCTCAAGAGCCGCGCCGCTGAAGGTGCCGCTCCCGAGGAAAACAACCAAGGCGGCGGCGGTGGCGGCGGTGAAGGCTGGGGCGACGACGATGACGCCTGGGGCGACGACGACGACGCCTGGGGCGACGACGACGATGCCTGGGGCGACGACGACGATGCTGCCGGCGGCGCTGCTGCCGGTGGCGGTGCTGCCGCGCCTGCCGCGCCTGCGGCCGGTTTCGAAGAGCCGACGATCACCATGGATTTCGACAACATCCCTCTGGCTGAAGCGATCCGCTACATCTGCGAAGGTGCCGGGCTGAAGTACAAGGTTGAGGAGCACGCTGTTGTGATCCTCGGACCGGGTGTCTCCCGCGGCGAGTTGGAGCTGCGCTTCTTCCCCATCGACCCGCGCCTGTTTACCTCCGGCGGCGGCGATGATGATGATGATGCGGCCGGCGGCGTCGACTTCAAGCGCTACTTCGAGGAGAAGGGCGTTACGTTCCCGACGACGGATACCGGGCAGAACGCTTCCATTTCCTATGATCGCGGTACCAGCAAGCTGATCGTCCGGAATACTCCGGAAAACCTGCGCCTGATCGAGATGATCCTGCGTGAGATCAACCGGGCCATCCCGCAGGTCACCATCGAAGCGAAGTTCGTCGAGGTCCGTCAGGACAGCCTCGAAGAGCTGAGCTTCCAATGGATGTTCATGGGATCCCCGCCGCCAAACCCGAAGGCATTCCAGTTTTACGGCGATTCGGACCCCGGCGAGAAAGAGATCCGGGTCAATCCCGGCGCGCTGCAGGGGACGTTGCGTAACCTGCTCGGCGACCTTACGCCGGAAGTGTTCAATATCGACACGATCATCGGCAACACCGAGTTCAAGACGATGATCTACTGGTTTGACCGCAAGGGCGGCACCGATATCCTGTCGGCGCCGAAAGTCACGGTTCAGAGCGGTAAAGAAGCCTTTATCTCGATGATTGAGGAACGCCGCTTCCCCGAGAGTTTCGAAGAACCCGAAATCGACAACGACAATGAAAACGACAACACGACGATCCAGCCGTCGACGCCGGTATTCGGCGAGCCGCGGGAAGACTTGGGTATCACCTTGACAGTGACGCCGCAAGTGGCCCAGGACGGCATCTCGATCGCTCTGGAGCTGCACCCGAAGGTGGTTGAATTCATTGGTTACGACACGACCTTCAACTCCGACCTGAACATCAGCGGCAACGTCGTTCCGTTGCGCTACGACACGCCGATCTTTGAGGTTCGTGAAATCCGCACGGAAGTTACCGTCTGGGACGGTGAGACGGTTGTTCTCGGCGGATCGATCCGTGACAACCTGCAGAAGGTGAATGACAAGGTTCCGATTCTTGGTGACCTGCCGCTGGTTGGGCGCTTGTTCCAGTCCAAAGGTGAGTTCAGTGAGAAGAAGAACCTGTTGATGTTCGTTTCCGCTCGCATTGTAGACCCCTCCGGTCTGCCGCGACGCGAACACGACATCCGAGGTATTGCGGACTTCCGCCGCTAGAACTCGGAGAGACGCAAAAGTTCAACGCCCGCTGTTTTCGAACAGCGGGCGTTTTTTTGTCTTCCTGAGGCCGCGAAGCCAGGCCTCAACACCACTGTCCTGAGGTTTACCGGGCCGGCATTGCTATAGCCCTTTCAGCCTGGCCTTAACACCACCGTGCTGAGGCCTGCCGGGCCGGCAATTGCTATAGCCCTTTCAGCCAGGCCTCAACACCACTGTCCTGAGGTTTACCGGGCCGGCATTGCTATAGCCCTTTCAGCCTGGCCTTAACACCACCGTGCTGAGGCCTGCCGGGCCGGCAATTGCTATAGCCCTTTCAGCCAGGCCTCAACACCACTGTCCTGAGGCCTAACGGGTCGGCATTGATATAGCCCAGGCTGCAGGCCTGGGCTGGTTGGCTTGAATCCTGGAACACAGGCCTGAAGGGCCGAATTACTTATCGGTTTCGTCGTTCTACCGGGAAGCCTCAGGTTTGGGAGTGGCGCCGAGAGCATGCCCCGGCGGGCAACGCGCGGGAGTTGATACCAAGCCCCCCCGGGGGACCCGCCAACGCTGCTTCACAACTGTGCCGGGAGGGCAGAGCATCACGGATTCATCGTTGGTGTTGCCCGGCGCCGGCAACACCGGCTTGTGCGTCAGTAAAAGAGATTGGCGCTCCAAACGCACTGATCGGCAGGAGGAGTGATTTCGCGGGGCCCCGCGCTGCGATTCAAACCTGGAGCCCCCCCGGCAGTCAGTCAGCGCTTTTTCCGCTTTTTCCGCTTTTTATGCTTCTTCTTGTGCTTCTTGCGCTTGGCCTTCTTTGCCTTCTGGCTGGGGCCGCGCTGGGGGGCCAGATGGATGTTCCCCTCGTCATCCATGTGTTTGGACATCTTGCCGAACTGCGACATCATCCCGCGCATCATATCGAAGCGTTTGATCAACTGCTGAACCTCGACCAGCGGGCGGCCCGCACCGTCGGCGATGCGTTGGCGGCGCGAGAGATTATTCAGGACCTCGGGATGGGCCCGCTCGTACTTGGTCATGGAGTGGATGACGCCTTCGACATGTTTCAGGGTGCCTTCGTCGAAGTCCGCGCCTTCCAGGAGATTGCGGCCGCCGGGCAGGTAGTCGAGCAGGGAACTCAGGCCGCCCAGGCGTTTGAGTTGGCGCAGCTGCGACAGGAAATCGTCGAAGTCGAATTTGTTCTTGAGCATCTTCTGCTCAAGACGCTTGGCTTCATCTTCGTCAATTTTCGACTGAATATCTTCCACCAGGGTGACGACATCGCCCATACCGAGAATCCGGTCTGCCATGCGGTCGGGGTGGAATGGCTGGAGGTCTTCGAGTTTCTCGCCGACGCCGATAAGCTTGACCGGTTTACCGGTCACCTTGCGCATGGACAAGGCGGCGCCGCCGCGGGCGTCACCGTCCAGCTTGGTCAGTACGATGCCGCTGATCTGGAGGGCGTCGTTGAAGTGGGTTGCAACGGAAACCGCTTCCTGGCCCAACGCAGCGTCAGCGACCAGCAGGATTTCGTTGGGATCGAGTACCTGGCGTGCCAGGACGAGTTCGTGAACCAGATCCTCGGCAATCTGGTGGCGTCCGGCGGTATCGAAAATCATCACGTCGTTGCCGTCATGCCGGGCCTTGGCCCGGGCGGCGTTGGCGACCTCAACAATGTTGCCGGTATCGCGGTTGGCGAACACCGGGACGCCGACTTCAGCACCGAGGACCTCGAGCTGGTCGATCGCCGCGGGACGCTGCAGGTCGGCGGCCACCAGGAGCGGCCGTTTGCCCTGGCCTTTCAGGTGGAGCGCGAGTTTGGCGCTCGTTGTGGTCTTGCCGGAGCCATGCAGGCCGACCATCATGATCGTTGCCGGAAACCCGTCCAGTTCCAGCGGGGCGTTGGCTTCGCCCATCAGCTCCACCAGATGATCGTGCACCACTTTCTTAGTCATCTGGCCGGGGTTCACGCCGCGGACCACGGCCTCGCCGAGGCAGGCTTCACGGACGTCGGCGATGTACTGCTTGACAATTTTGTAGTTGACGTCGGCGTCAAGGAGCGCCAGACGGATCTCCCGCATGGCATCGTTGATATTGGATTCGGTCAGCGTACCGCGGCCGGAGAGTTTCCGGAAGGTATCGCTGAGTTTGTCGGTCAGATTCTCAAACATAGGTTTCAGCCCCTTCGCCAATGGCGCAGGTCATGGTCTCTGGTTCTCTGCCGTATTTGGCGGTGAATGCGGTTGCCAGGCGTTTGCGGTAGTCTTCCGCCTGGTCCGTGGCGACGAGATGGATGCTGATGCCGCCGAAGCCGCCGCCGCTGAGCCGGGCGCCGTAGAATCCCGGCAGGGCACGGCCGGTTTCAACGAGGAAATCAAGCTCGACGCAACTGTTCTCGAAATTTGTGCGGCTGCTCGCATGCGATTCCAGCCAGAGCGCGCCGAGCGCCTCGAGATCGCCTGCGGCCAGCGCCCGCAGGGCGCGGTCAACCCGATCATTCTCGCCGATGATGTGCAGAGCCCGGCGATAGGCGGTTTCAGAAAGTGCCGCCCGTTTCTTGTTGAGATCGGCCAGATCGGCATCACGCAGGAACGGCACCCCCAGAGCCCGGGCGGCTTCCTCACAACGTTCGCGCCGTTCGTTGTAGTCTTGGGTCAGATCGTGTTTGACGCCGCTGTTGGCGATGACAATCACGGCGCCATCCGGGACCGGGCAGGTTTTGACGCTGAGATCGCGGAAGTCGATGTGGACGAATTGCCCAGCCTTACCCATGATGGAACTCGTCTGATCCAACAGTCCGGTATTTGCCCCGACGTAGTTGTTCTCGCTGGCCTGGCCGACCCGCGCCCATTCGGCCGGCGACAGGTCAATCCCGCTGAGCTGCCCGATGGCGAGCGCCGCTGAGATCTCCAGGGCGGCGGAACTGCTCATCCCGCTGGACATCGGCAATTCACTGTGCAGCACTGCATCGAACGCGGCGATCTTGTGACCGCGACGCTGCAGCTCGACAATCACGCCGAGGATGTAGTTCTGCCAGGCGCCGGGCTCGGCCGGGCCAATCGCGGCGATATCGAATTGCACTGCAGCGTCCTCGCGACTGTCATACAGCCGGCAGGCGGTGCCGGCGGCCGGCCCGGCAGCAAAACAGGTGGATCTGTCCACCGCACAGCTCAGGGCAAATCCCTCGTTGTAATCGGTGTGGTTGCCGAGGATTTCCAGGCGGCCGGGCGCACGGGCGACGACTGCAGGTTGCCGGCCGAAACGGGCGGCGAAATCTTGTCTCACGCGGGCTTTCGTGTCCATGGTCTACTTTCAGGCGTTCGTTCTTCCGATTCGGTGCGACCTCTTACCGCAGCCGAAGTCCGGTTTGCGGCAGCTTCGGGCGCCGGCTGCACCTCGCGCTGAAGCGCCAAAGGCGATGCTGCCGGGGTGAAGCACATAGTTAAGCATTCCCGCCTCAAAAGTCAATAGTCGCCGGACGACAACGCATGCGTTTGCCCGGTCCGTTATCGAAGACCGGAAAGCGGTTCGTGGCCGGCAATTCCGGGCCGAGCAAAAAAAGCCCCAAAAAAAACAATTTTAGACGTTTTGGTGTTGACAGGGAGCATCTGGGGGGCCATACTATAGTAGTTCTTATCCCCCCGGTGAAACACCAGTTCGGCCCGCCAATTAGGCGGGTCGAGCCTTTTTAAACCCCTTCGCGAACTCATTTGAGGTGAAACTCTGCTTTTATGGGACACGGCTGGGACAAAATCAACGGAATTCAGACGGATCATATGAATTCATATGAAGCCAGATTCTGCCAGAATCTGCCAGAATTGCGTGGGCTCAATACTCCCGGCGTGCCGCGTTTTTGACCCAGGCGTCGAAAACCCGGATCCCGTCGTGGTGGTGACATTGGGTCGCTTTGATTGAGCGATCCGGCCAGGCCAGGCCGAGCTCGCGGCAGATCACGGAGTCGTCGAAGCCGGCTTTGGCGGCGTCGGCCATGGTGGCGGCGTAGTAGAGCCGATCAATCCTGGCCCAGTAGATTGCCGCCAGGCACATGGGGCACGGCTCACAACTGGAGTAGAGCGCACAGCCGTTCAGGTCGTGGGTGCCCAGGGCTGCTCCCGCCGCGCGAATTGCCATGATTTCGCCGTGGGCCGAGGGGTCGTGCAGTTCCGTGACCTGGTTCCAGCCCTCGCCCACGACCTCGCCTTCCCGCACGACGACTGCGGCAAACGGCCCATTCCGGCCGTCCGCTGATTTCCGTCTGGCCAGTTCGATGGCCCGTTCGATGTGCTGCAGTTCCATGCCTGTTCCTCCAACGGATCTTCCAATGTAGCGGGATGGGGGCATTCGTTGCAACCAGTTTGAA
>CAYLNH010000150.1:0-17100 GCA_964384625.1 uncultured Lentisphaerales bacterium | reverse complement strand
CTATGCTCAAAAGAGAGCCGCATGATGGTCAACGAACGGGAACGCACTCATTTCATATCCAGTGTTCAGTGTTCCTGGCGGCGAAGCCGCACACGGAGCGCGGAGTTGTACTCCGCCTGGCCTCTCCGGATTGGAGCGGAGTGCAACTCCGCGCTCCGTGTTCGCCTGCGGCGAGGAAGGTCACTTCGTCTTCCCTACTTCCGCCTACCTACTGCCAATCCCACCATTTGTCGCGGGTGGCCAGCCATGGGACTTTGATCGGTACCCAGAGGGGAACGGCGCTGCCGCCCATACCGTTGTTCGAAACGTGACCGGGCCAGAGCTTCTGTGCCGTGCGCGCGTCGGCATGGCCATCGAAGTACAACACATTACTCAAACCGTTCTTATAGGTGTGGCCGAACTTGGCCGTCCAGAAACCGCTGCGGCAATGGGACATGTTGCCGCCGTACGGCCAGTGCAGCGGATAGTTCATGTCCGGCTTTTCACTCAATAACATGCCCTGCGACGTGAAGTCGATCATTGAGATTTTGATGCCCTCGCCGAACTGGATGTTCTCACCGGGTTGACCGGGTTGGTGGAATGTATTGACGTCGTGCATAGTTCCGCGCCAACCCGAGAAGTACCCGCTCATGGCGTATTCCGGCTGGTTTTCGAACGGACCGCAGGGATTCCAACTGGAATCGTAATGATCGGCCACGCCATCGTTCACCGGACAATCCCAGACCGCCTTGTCACTGTAGTCGTTGGCGAGCAGGGCGTCAGCGAAATACGGCGTCGACTTTTCTGCTTCGGCCTGGGTCGTGCCGGCCCACCAGAACGCGCTGTATGGTTCGGCCGTGCCGACCGCATCAGCCGTTTCCCAGACCGGCGGGTAGTGGTCGTCGTTGTCGCCGGCAAACATTTCGTAGCCCAACGAAATCTGCTTGAGGTTCGATAAACAGTGCACCCGCAGTGCGTTGCCGCGAGCCCGGTGCAGTGCCGGCAAGAGCATCGCGGCCAGCACCGCAATGATCGCCACCGTAACCAGCAACTCGATCAGTGTAAACGCGCTTCTTTCCATTGGCTTTTTCATTAGACAATTCTCCCAGTTCTGATTCTCCAGACTTTCTCTTTCTCGACATCCACCCAATGACCAACCGCGTCACGGCGCAGCCCCGACTCTCAAGAGCTCGGGGCGAAGACGGATGACCAATGAGCCAATCACTCCACCGCGATGATCCGGTAATCGTGCGACCGCACCGGCACCGTGATCACGTTGCCGGCGATGGTCGGTTTTTCCGCTTTCTTCCGTTTTGCTTTTTTCTCTTCTTCATCCTCCAGTTGGATATCATCCAGGTCGTCGGCGACATCATCCAGTAACGTGTCGGCATCTTTCTCCGGCTTCTTCGGCAGTGTCTTCTTCATCAGCCAGGGGTCCATGCCGGCGGGCGCGTCGTAACAGCCGTCGAGGGCTTTGACCGAAGGCTTCCCTTTGAGACCGAGCTTCGTGAGATCCAGTGTCATCGGGATCTTGCGATCCTTCTTCACCTTGTTGGTGACAATGAGCAACGCCCGGCCCTTGTCTTTGTAAACCGAGACCAGCACCTTCTCGCTCTGGCCATCGACCGACAGGACGGAATCCGCCTGGTAATACGGGATAAACTGCACGTGCGCCTTACCGGCGCCCCAGCCGAGGATGTCCTTCCAGTAGGCGTTGAAAACGGCGTTGCCTTCGTCGACAAAGGTGAACGGGTTTTCCATGTGCGCCAGCATGGCCTGGGCGCTGCGCGCCATGCGCCACTTCCACGGTGCCGCATTGCCGGCGCCTTTGTTCAGCGGGCCCTTCTGCCAGATGCCCGGCATAAAGGTGCGCGACACCCCCCAGAGGTGCGGGTTGGACAACACCTCGAAGCGCGTCTGATTCAGCGCTTCCATAAAGTCCCGGCGCCCCCCCAGTGTGATGGTCGGCTGGCCCTCGCCGTCGAGCGTCGTCTCGCAAAAGACCATGCCGGGGTACACCCAATGGCCGGAGTGATGACTGATGAGCATCGGGCGGATGCCTTTCTCGAGGAAGAGCTGGCGCCAGCGTTTCATCAGCTCGCGGAACATCCAGATGCGATGGCCGCCCTGGACCTTGCCGTTCGGCAGCACGATCGCCTGGCCGGCCTTTACGGCGTTCGCGTTGTTGCAGACCACCGCATAGGAGTCGTCCAGATAGATCGCGTCGAAAATGCCGCGCTTGATCCACTGCTCCATCTCCCAGGTGGCGTATTCCACGAAGCTCTTCGTCAAGGAGATCCTCGAGCCGTTGGCGTTGCGCCACTCCCAGCCGTCATAGGAGCCGGCACGACAACTCATATAGCCGATGGACTGGTACAGCGTCCGGTACCCCTTGCAGATGCTCTTCATCTGCGGAATCAGGCTCTGGGCGTAGTCCCAATCGCCTTTTGCCGGGTAGACCTTCATGTTGCCGGCGGTCGGGGGCGAGGGCCACGGATAGAACGTCGAGGCATAAACCGTGCCGGCGCGTTTATCCTGCGGCGACGGTCCGGCAGCGATATAGCGATAGTCCGACGGCAGCGGCCGCGCCGGGTGCGGCAGGATGCCGAAGACAATCGGACGGCCGCTCTTGTAGGTCACCGGCTCCGCCACGAGGTTGCAGACGATGCTGTGCTCTCTGCCGGACTTGCGGAACTCCTGGGCCGGCACTGACTCGGACTGATGCCAGCCGGCGGCGTTGTCGGCGAACCAGTAGATGCCGCGCTCGAGATTGTTCAGGTCCATCTGCGACCAAAAGTTATAGGCCTTCATCGTCGCGATCGTCGGCTTTTTGCCTTGGCGCCGGCGGTTGCGTTGCCAGCGCTTCTGCACTCTGCCGAGGATCTCGTGCCGCGTGGAGAAGACCGTCGGCGTATCCTTGCTCGCCTGCATCAGCCCCCAGAAGGCGCAGCTCTGCCAGACACGCCGGGTGGCGTACTCGGCTTGCAGCGGAATCTCACAGGTGATGCGGCCGACCTTACCTTTCGGCTTGATCGTAAGCTCGAAACGGATCAGGCCGTCAAACTCGAGACGGCACTGCACATCAACCGAACAGGTCTTGCCGGTGTAGGTCGACGACCAGTTGGCTTCGACATCCTTCGACGCACCGATCTTCAGTTCGCCGGCTTTCATCGGCACGCCGTTCTCCAGCAGGCGCATCGGCCGCGCCAGGAGGTCCTTGCCTTTGGCGATGACCTTGGCCGGCAGCGCGCCGTCAGCGAGTTCGTACCGGATCATCCGCGTCTCGAGCCGTTTGCCTTTGACGACGATCGGGGTCCACGGTTGCGGCGCCGTCTTCGGCACGCCGATCTTGTTGTTGCGCCACGGCCGCCGGATATAGCCCCAGCCGGTGTGCGTGTCGTTGATCACAACTTTGCCGGCAGCGTCAACAGCCTTCACCTTGAACGTCACCAAGCCCGACGGCAGCGGCCGGCCGGCGGCGAAGAGGATGTCCGCCTTGCCGTCTTTCAACGGCTTCGTTATGGGCTTACCGACGGTATTGCCTTTGACATCGACCGCTTCAACGGTCACCTGGTCAGCCGTCACGCCACGCGGCAGCAGCGTTTCGAACTTCGCCGACAGCTCGGCGATGGAATATTTGTAGTCCGGCCTCAGATCAAAGAGTTTGATCGGCTCAATGTCTTGCTGAACCCGGTAGTAGGCCTGCCGCGCCTCGTTCGGGATGAAGGCGTAGTTGTGGGCCGCGACTTCGTCGATCACAATCATCGGCTCGCGGCCGTCACCGGCCTTGCGTTCGCCGGCCACGCCGAATTCGAGGAATACCGGCTTGAACGACGCCGGATGCCGTGAGGTAATCGCCCGGTCCTTCGGCCGCACCATGCCGGCCCGGCGCCACCGGTTCTTGTGGTTCTTGTAGACGCGGAAACGGTGCTTTTCGTCTTTATCCCAGGTAATGCAGAAATGGTTCCAGACGCCGGGGTGAAAGGTCGGCGATTCGCCGTCGCGGAGGCCGCCGGGGCCGACATGGATATAGGCGAGGAACTCCTGTTCCTCCTTGTTCTCGCTCTCGCACAGGATCCGCAGGATCGGGAAGCTCGCGGCATTGTCCCAGTTCAGCGGCTTGGCCCAGAACTCCAGCGTGCCGCCGCGGAACGACAGACCCTTGAACGGAATCCGCAGCAAGCCGACCCGCGGGTCGATGGCGAAGCCCTTGCCGCGAATACCCGCAGTCAGAAACGCCGTGGGCTTCTTCACCTTGCGGTCGAACGTCGGCGACGCTGCCCCGGCTTTGTGGAAGTCGTACGCCAGCCCCTTATCGAAGGACAGATGAAATACAGAGCCGTTCTCGAGGAAGTATGGTTTATCGAACCGCGGCTGGCGCGACGCCGTCTTGTCGAGCCAGCCATAGGTCTTGGGCCGGTTGAAGTAGCGTGACGGCAGGCCGAAGTAGATGTTGCCGCGGCTGACCCGCAGTTCGTCCAGCTCCCCACAAAACGGTTGCTTGCCGTCGAAGCTGTTGCCGAGTGTCAGAGTCTGATTGCCGGCGACAAACAGGTTATGCCAGTTCCAACGGCTGTACTGGAACTTTGCTTCTTCGAGGCCGTTGACGAACAGGAACGCCACCTGCGCTTCGATCTGCGCGGCCTGGCCGCGGCTGACGGCCACATGCGTCCACTGCCCCGGGCGCACACGCGTGGTGGACTTGATATCCGTCGGCGCGTCGAAGATCAGGTTGTATTCGTCCAACGTCGCAAACCGTTGGAAGTGCCCTTTCTGCGGCTGGCCGTGCGGGTTCTTGCGCCAGAACTCGATGATGCCGTCCGGGTGCAGCAGGATCCTGGCGTTGTCGTCGCCGGTGGAAGCAATACAGACCGGCTGTTTCGGCAGAGCATCGACCTTAAACCAACACTCGACCATCGTCAGTGGTACGCCTTTGCGGTTCTCGGGATCAAGGGAACGCAGCGACAGCTTCATCCCCGGGCCGGTGCCGTCAAACTTCAGGCCGGCGCCGAACTTACTCTTCGGGACGACCTTGACGCCGCCCGCCAGTTTCATCTTCGCTCGGTACGGTCCGTAGTCCAGGACCTCCTTGGTCGGCACGGCAGCCTCCTTGACCGGCGGCAGGTAGCCCTTGTTCTTCTCGGCTTTCTTGTGGGCTTCCAGGACTTCATTGCCGAGGTCCAACAGGTCCGCGTCCTCACCGCTGAGGTCTTCTTCCAGGAGGTCCTTGCCGAAGTTCTTCTCGTCTTTCTTCTTCTCGCGCTGGCTCAAACCGGCTTCGACCAGTTTGTCCCACGGCGACGGCTGCGGCTTGCCGAAGTGGAACAGGAGCACCGTTCGCGAATCGTTGTGGTACTCCTGCCAGAAGTTGCTGCCGTACTTCGGCCCGTCAACATCCTGGGCAAGAAGCGGCAGCAGACAAGTAAACACTGCCAGGAGGACGGGATGCCGACTTCTCATCTATCTGCTTCCTTTTGTCGTGTGTTCGGCCGCCAGAAAGGCGCTGATCAAACGGCCGTAGATCTGCTTGCCGTATTCATTGGCATGATGGTTGTCGCGCCGGAAGAACTCGATCTCTTTCCCGCAGTTCTGCAGGTATTCCTCCCAGGCGGTACCGATATCGAACACGGCAAAACCGTCTTCGGCCCCGGCCTTGGCCAGGGCCCGGCGGTAGGCCAGCCGGGGGACGCGGGCCGTCTCGAAGTTTTCCCAGTAGCGCCGCACCAGCATGGTATCGGTAAACGCCAGAAACTCGGTCTTGCCCCCGGCCCGAATCCGCTTCGCCACTCGCCGGAGATCGGGGATGTCCTTGGCCCGCGTGCTCATACCGCCGAACAGCACCAGGTCCGGCTCGTAGCGGTCAAGGAGGTCCTGGAGCAGCGAACCTTTCAGGTAGTCCTTCGGACGGGCGCCGCTGCCGACTTTGTTAAGGAACCGGATCCGGGTCCCCGGAAACAAGCGTTCCATCAGGAGGTGAAAATTGGAGTGCGCCAGGTCGTTGGCGACGCTGTCGCCGATGACCATCAGCGTCAACTCACCGCCCTGCCCGAGAAGGCGTCGGGTCCGCGGCAGATTCCGCCAGCGATTTGGCGGCGGCACGTAGGTCAGGGGCGGCAACGAGGCGCAGCAGCGGTCCGCCAGGGTCAAGGCGTCCGCCCTGTTCGTTCGGCGCAGGAGGATGTCGTCCACGTAGACCGGGGTCTTCTGCGGCCAGAGCAGGAGGCGGCTGAAGACGGCGTTATCGGGAATCAGGACGGTTGTTTCGAACGACTGCCAGGTTGTCGTCCGCGGCACACTTGAGTACGGCGAAGCCGGAATCTCTTTGCCGTTCTCGTCGTAGGACAACACGGCCCAATAGCCTTTGTGCGCGGCCTTCGACCGATAGCTGAGTTGGTAGAGCTGCTCCGGTGCGGCGATGAACTTCGGCCCCCGCCAGAGACCATAGTCGACCCGAATCGCCTGTTTGCCGACCCACGCCGCCTTGCCGACCTTGCCGCCGCGGCGCTCCCATTTCGCCCCCTGCCAGTACCAGCCATGACGAAGCGGGTCCCCGGCAAAATCATCGGCGAAAACGACATGTTGTGCGACGACCGGTCGTTTGGTGCAGCCAACGGCCAGCAGAAGCGCGGCAACAGATATCAATGTCCTGACGGTATGCACAGCGGCTTGTGCCTCCTCTTTCCTACAGCAGCAGTTCATCGGGCAAGACTGCCGGCTGGACGATGTCGACCGGCACCGGCATGTCAATCAAATCTGCCTGCGGCTCGCTCAGCCGGCGAATCATATTCCGGCCGAGCACAACCCCGCACTCCTCCGGATCGATCTCGATGCGGATCGGTTCGGGGATCAGCGGCTGCGGGTCGCCGCGGTTCGCGTGCGACACCACCGCCAGGTCCTGCGGTACCCGGATGCCGTTGGCGAGCAGCATGGGCGCCAGCCCGCGATACAGGACGTCGTCCATGACGATCAGGCCGTCGGGTCGCACAGGCCCGGCCTGCCAGATGTGGCGGAAGGCCGCCGTCGCCGTCTCGAACTGCCCGCCGCCGCTGACCTGTCCGACCCAGTCGGCGTTCAACTCCAGACCATGCCGGGCAAGCACAGTCGCGATCGACTGCTCATGCGAAGCGTGCTGAATCAGGGCGATGCGGCGGGCGCCGGCAGCAACGATCGCTTCGGCAGCGGCTTTGGCGATCAGCTTGTAGTCGATCAGATAGACGCTCTCCAACCGCGTCGCCTGCGGGATGTTCTTCGCGTCCATCAGGCTCGTGAATCGGGGCGTCGGATAGTAGCCGACATGAACCACGCCCGCGATCTGGTCGCGTTCGTAATCGTCCCAGAACGCCTTGCTGGTCGGCAGTTCGACATGCTCCGGCTGCATCGCTTCGGCGTGACCGATATACGTCCGGGCCACATGCCCGCGCTGACTGAAGTACTCCTCCAGGCTGCGGACGATGCCCAGGTAGAAATGTGAGGCCGTGCCCTCGGTGATGTCCAGTTCCACCAGAATCGCGATGGCCTTGCCGGCGCTGGTATCCAGAACGTAGGTACCGGAACCGCGGCGACGCTCCAACAGGCCCTCCTGCACCAACGCATTGACCGCCTCGCGCACGGTCAAGGTGCTGACGCCGAAACGCCTGGACAACTCGTTCTGCGAACCGAAGCGTTCGCCGACCTGGCAATCCGCGAGGATCTCCCGGCGCAGCTGATCGGAGATCTGTTTATGCAGCGGGACTCGTTTGAGCTCGAACTCAGCCATATTCATCTGCCGGCATCAGCTTATTTAACAACTTAGTCTTTAGATGTCTAAAAACAGGCAGAAGTTCCCGACGGCAGCGATCATTTCTGCGGGCCCGGCGAAAACCGGGTCTCGGCGTCCGGGAGCAACAGCACCGGCGCGGAATCCGCCTGCCGCTGGCGCAAAAAGGTTGGTTGCGCCGTCCCCGGGACTTCGTGCTCGTGATTTCGTGGCGGAATGCTGTTCGGCGGGGAAGCCGGGACGGTAGGGTCCCGCGGAGGGAGGATCGGCGGTCTTCGTTTCTGGCTTGCGGCGGCGCCAGACCGCTCCCGGCAACAGACCGGCTGCCTGCGGCGCCGGCTCTTACTGGTTCTCGTCGCGGAGCAGCATGCGGACGAGTTTGGTTTTGATGCGGGTGGTGATGGTGGAACTGGTGGGGCTGGACACCGGTTTTTGGCGCACGCGTTCGATGGCCTCCAACACCTGCTGCATGTTCTGGAAGCGGGCCTCAGGCGACTTATGCATCATCGCACAGACGAGGTCCGACACGTTGTCGCCGATGCCGGGCCGCACCTGGTGCGGCGGGGTCAAGGCGGTGCGCACGTGTTTGAGGATCATCATTTCGACGGACTGGGCCTTGTAGGGGTACTGTCCGGTGACCATATGATAGAGGGTGGCGCCGAGGGAGTAGATGTCGGAGCGGTGATCGCCGGCGGAGGCATCGAGGGCGACTTCGGGGGCGATATAGGCCGGGGTCCCGCAAAGGACCTGCTTGCCTTCATGCTGCATCTGCTTGATGATCCCGGTCACGGCGGCGAGTCCGAGATCGGTGAGTTTCACCTCGCCGGCTTTATCGATAAGGATGTTGGCCGGTTTGATATCGCGGTGGATGACGCCGTTATTGTGAGCGTATTGGAGGGCCTTAACGGTGTGTTTGGCGATATGCAGCGTCTGGTCGGGGTCGATTGTTCCGGACCGCCCGATCAGTTCCAGCAAAGACATGCCGTCGACGTATTCGAGGATGAGATACGGGATGTCCCCTTCCTCGAAATCCAGGACCCGGACGATGTTCGGATGATTCAGGCGGGCCACGGTCTGGGCTTCTTCGCGGAAGACGTCGAAATCCATTTGGGCGACATTCTTCCTGCGGGTATCGAACACTTTGACGGCGACGGTGATATTCAGCGACTGATGCAATGCGGCGAAGACGGAGCAAGTGGCGCCGCGCCCGAGCATATGAGTAAGCAGGCATTTGCCGAGCGTATCGCCGACCTGCAGGCGCCGGTTGACGCCGCCGACCGTGCGATGCCGCCGCGTTGACGCCGGGCTCCGGCGGCCGGGTTCGTGGATGGTCCGGGTGCTGTCGAGGCGCTGCTGGAAGTCGGCAACCTGTCGTTTCAGGGCGGTGATCCGTTCCGGCGTGAAACACGGCGGCAGTTGACTGGGGCTGAGCGTGCCTTCGGCGGCCTCGCCCAGGACTTGCGCGACATCAAGCGGGATCACCCGGCGCATGGCGAGGAAGACCAGCAGCGTCTGATCTTTGCCTTCGCTCTGCCACCAGACGACGACGTCATCCATGAGCTGTTCCGAAATTCCGCGACTCTGGCAGAGCTTGTTCAGCACCCAGATATCTTCGGCGCAAATCGTCTCGTCGGAGTATTTACTCGATCGTCCGCCTGTCTGGCCTGTTCCCATCGTCTGTCGCCCTAATCAAATGCGATGAAGTCCCCGGATTGGGATTCACGCCAATCCTGCCGTTCTTCTTCCTTCGTGGTTTCGGTTGATTCCGCGACCTTTCCAGCTTGTTCCAACCGCCCGCCCGGTTTGCCGTCGAAGCTGATAAACTCGCCGGTCTGGAAATTTCCGTTCTCACGCCATTCCGACGTTTCGGTCGCCGGCGGCCCGGCCGGCGCTGCGGCGGGTCCGTCGCCGAACGAGATGAAGTCGCCCCGGGGGAAGCCGTCCCAGAATGCCTGGCGATCGACGGCTGTGCTGTTGGGCCCCGGCTTGTCGGCGGTTGACTCGCGGACGATGATCTGTGATTTGCGGCCGCCGCCGGCCCGGTTTGCGCCCAACTCGGCCAGCAGCGTCTGCAGCCCCTGCGCGGTGATGAACACCCGCACATTCGCGACGTTCAGGTGCCCCCGCTGGATCGATGCGACAACCCATTTCGCCTGGGTTGTCAGGACACCCTTGCCACAGAGAAAGGCAAGCAGCCGTTGCTCACACCGCGTTTCCCGATGCCACCAGGCAACCAGCGACGAGATCGTCTGGGCATCCAGTTCGGGGGACGCCGAGAGCAGTTTCAGCACGAGCTGGTCAGCGTCGGCGATTTTCGGCATCGGGTCTGCCATGGGGGTACCCCGGATCGGTTTCAGTAAGAACGCCGCAAGCGCGGCATACGGGAGAGCACACTGCCGTTGCCGTTGCCGTCGGCAGCGTTCGGCGGCATGGTCTCGGCACATGGATCAGCAGCGCCCGCGGGAGTATCGGCCACCGCCCCGCCGCCGCTGGCGCCGGTCATCGCCTGCCGCGCCGCATTGATGGCGGCTTCCAGGCCTTCCTTCTTGAACGGCTTCTTGATGTAGCCGTAGGCGCCCAGATCCCGGGCCTTCTCGATCTGCCGGTAGTCGGTGTCGGACGAGATGATCACCACCGGCACGTCGGCATAGGCCGAGTCGGGGGCGGACTTCAGCGCTTCCAGGACGCCCAGGCCGTCGACCTCGGGCATGTGGATATCCAACAGGATCAGGTCATACTGTTTTTCGTTCAGCGCGGCAAGCGCTTCCCGGCCGTTGGATGCCTCGTCGACATCCTGCAGGCCCAACTCCCACAGCAGATTCCGCAGAATCAGCCGGATCGTTTTTGAATCATCGGACAACAGGACTCGCATATTCATGCTCCTTACTTGGGGTCCTCCCTCTCCCTGTCGCGTACACAAAGCTGCAAAGCGATCGCGCCAATCTCACTGCTGAACTCCACAGTATAGGCAGGTAGGTCGGAGCGGTAGTGAATTTCGTGGTTCTGCCCAAAAACAACCGACGGAGTCGAAATCTCTGATTCGAAGTGCGTGTGCACAAAACGGCCTTTCACCTGGCCGGCAACGATGCTGGCCATTTCGCCGACACAGTCAAACGTCATCTCAAAGCCGGAGTCGTCGGAAACCGTCCTCAACACGCGCGACGTCAACGCTTTGGCCGTCGCCAGCGGCAGCGTGATCGCCATCAGCCGTTCGGTCACGCCCACCAGCGTCACCAGGCCGGAAACATCGCCCGGCATCCGGTAGTCTTTCTTGTGGGTAATCCCCGTCAACTCGGCGGGGACGCCGGCCATGGTCCTGGCGGCTTCCATGATGGCGGCGACGAACGGCTGCAGCAGTTCGATGTCATAGGGTTCAAGACCCAGTCGACAGACATCGAGCATCGCCTGAAACTCCAACGCCATCGCCGCCTCCGTCAGGTCCGCGCCATACGATAGATTCGCCCCGGCGCCCAGACACTCCCGCCGGTGTTCGGCACTGGCCGAACCGATCACCATCAACGGCGCCTTCGTACTCAGAAAACTTCGCACCCGCCGAATCGTCCCCGCCGCCTCCACATCCTCTCCCAGCAACAGCATGGCCGCTGTTACACCAGCCGTCAACTCTTCGGTGATCGCATCGAGCGCCACAGTCCGACATTCGCCGCCGGCGGTTTGCACCCGGTCAGCCACGGCCCGGAGGCGAGCACCATCACCGCTGTTGATCAACAAGGCTTTGACGGACATACTGTCCTTTCTTCGCTGGGCATCACCACACTCCAGCCGGATGCTGAAGCCTGCAAGAACATGAGCACGTTTAATGCCAACGCGCGGCTGGCCTGAACCCGGTCCGGACGGGAGGCGAAACTGTCAAGTTTTCTTGATCCGCGTCAACCACTGTTGACAGCGGCCCGGCCTTCCACAGAGCGATCCGTTTTGCCCAATCCGGTTTCCGGCACCGATTATTTCGGAAGCGTGTTTCGAGGCCCGCTACGGCGACCGAATCCATACACCTAACGTCTCAGCAGACGACTGCGGCGTGCAATCTTACGTCAACAATGACTATATGTATTTCACTCCGCAATGTCAAGCTTTGCGGGCCCGCGCGCGCCATGCGTCAATGGCGGGAGAATAGCGAATGCCGGCGTTCCGCCACCGGCAGGAAGACAGCACGCGGGAGCCGCACACAAGACCTTGTCCGGCGGAGAGAACGCCCGGCGGCGCCGCCCGGGGATGGGGCGGCTTGACGACAACGGCCGGCACAACTTGGAATGATTCCTGCTACTCCCCCCGTTCGGTACCGAGAACAAATACCGCCCGACCTTGGAGAAGCGATGTCCGCCACGTATATTGACTGGCCTGCCGTGCGAACCGCGGAACTGTGGGAAGCGTATGACGTCGTTGCGTGAAAACGTGAATCAGCAGCTCTGGCCGCTCGTGACCGCAACGCGGGCCACATTTGCGGGGCTGTTCGACCCGGAGGGGCTCCTGCTCGCCGGCGTGCCGGAGACAACCCACTGCCCCGATCCGGCCTTGCTGGCCGGTGGACTCGACGTCGACCCCGCCGGCGCGGACGTCCTGATATCCCGCCGTCCGAACCGGCTGCTGCTGGCGCTGGCCTGCCGCGGCTGGGCCCGCCCCCCGGTCCTTGGTCTCTGGCTGCTGCCGGCGGACGCCGCCCTGCCGCTGGACGAGATCGCCGACCGCCTGACGGCAGCCGGCGGGGGCATTGCCAAAGCGCTGCAGCGGGCCGCTGGAGCGGTCGTCGACGACGAGATTCCGCGGTCACTGCCGCCCGCCGTTCGCCGGCTGTCGGACTCGATCGAGGCAGTTGTGGTCCTCGGTCCCGACGGCCTGGTCGTGGCCGCCAGCGGCCCGAAATCAGAACGTTCCCGTGTGATCGGCCGCGCGACGCGTCAGCTCAGCCGAATTCGGTTTGCCCAACATCGACTGCCGACCGCGCGCCGGACGCTGCCGGCGGCATCGTTCAGCCCCGTCGATTCCATCGCCTGGGTACCGCTCGGCGCCTTTCTGCTGGCCGCCGTCTCACGCAATCCCGCCGACGCCAATCTGATTGACGCGGCGCTCCGCGCCTGGTGCGGTCCGCCGACCGCCGCCGAAGCCCCTCTCCCGCCACCCTCCAGCCGGCTGATCTGCAGTATCAACGGCACGACGTTTCATCACCCGTGGTGCGGGCAGGTACATCGCATCCGGCGCCACAACCGCCGCTGGCTCCAGTCCCGCGGGGAAGCGGTCCAACAGGACCTCCTTCCCTGTCCGTATTGCGAACCACACCGGGATGACCTCTGATGCGGCAGACCTTCGATTCCCAACTGAGCGCAAACGCGGTGCGGAGCCTGTTGGCAGGAACGGCCGGCGTCCTGCTGGCAACGCTCGACGGCTTCCCGATTCGGGCCCGCGGCGCGATCGGCGACCGCGATGCCGCCGGCGTGCTGGTCGCCCGGCTGTTCCGGGCAGCGGCTGCCGCGCACGACGACGCCCCGCCGGTGGCCGGCCAGCAACGGAAGGATACCGCCCTGCTGATTCGCCGCGCCGACAACTGTCTGATCGCGTTGTTCGGCGTCCGCACCACCCATTTGAATCTGGACCTTCAGAACCTGGCCCGGCTGTCCCGCCGGCGGTTGATTGAGCTGGTTATGAGTGAACCCCTGAATACGAGAACCTGACCTATGGCGAAGCGAAAGAAGAACGTCCTCAAGGACCTCCTGCACTGTGAAGGCGTGGCCGCCGCGATGATCCTGAAGGCCGACGGCACGGTTGTTGAAACTCTGGCTCTGGACGAGATCGACAACGATGCATTCGGCGGCCTGGTCGCGATGGCCGTCGGCGGCGCTGAAAGCCTGGGGGCCGAATTTAATCTGGGCGACGTGCAGACGTTTCTGATGGAGTATGCCGAAGGCATGATCGCCGTGGCCCGGGTGCGGGATCACCATGTCGCGGTGCTGGCGGAGAAGAATGCGCTGATCGGCGCCGTCCGCTACGAGTTGCTGGAACTGCTGCCGCAGGTGGAGAAGGCAATCAAGGGCTGACACTCCCGAGGTCGGAGCCAGGCGACAGAACTGGACGATCGGCCGGCCGCCCCTGCAGTTCGGCCGGCACAACCAGCACTCCGGGAATTGTCCCAAGCTCGGCTTGGGCACGGTCTATTCCCTTTCGGTTCAGCCGGCCACACCACGAATCACGTCTTGGGCCGCCCCCCGTGACTGACGCATTGCGTTGGGTGTTACCAAGCGCTTGTGCCGGCGGCAATGGACCGCTATTTTACCACCGAGGGGTGTCGAATCTAACCATCCTGTGACAGGGAAAGGGAGCCGCTCATGGAACCGACGTTTGCAATGCTGTCCGTGGAACTGCACGGAGGAGACCCCAGGCAACGCCAGACTTTCAACAAGGCGATGACCCAGAGCCAGTGGCACAAGGTGGGGAACATGGTCCATACCTACCGGGCCATCTTCCGCAACGGCGAACCACCGCAGGCCATTGTCCAGAGCGCCCGGGCCGATGTCGCAGCCGCCGGCAGAGATGCCGGCATTGAGCTGTTTCACGGCGTCGTGATGCTGGGCCACAGCGCGCCCGTTAATCTCTAGATAGACGTAGCGCGAAAAGGGTGCGGGATCGGGTTTCTGTTCTCCGAGAAGAAGCCCCAAGCTCAGCTTGGGGAGTATCTGCCCCCCCTTCAGTTCAACGGCACACCAGCCCCCCCGCCCTTTGCTCCGGAATTGGCAAACATTTTGCCAATTCCGGAGCAAAGGGCGGGAAGTTGTGGCGAAGGCAGAACTGAAGGGGGGTTGACACTCCCCCGGCACAGCCGGGGGGATCTTTTCGCGGCAGGTGTAGATACGGTCAAAATCGCAGAAGGAAGAAGGCCGCGCGAACGGTTCGTTTGCCGCAGGTTCAGCCTGAGTCCGGCCGGCTCTCTTGGCGTCGCGTCAACAGCCCGGCGGCTACTGACCGGCCGCTTTGCCGAAAGCAGACCCCATCGCCGCCAGCTTCTGCTCGAAATTTCTGGCGCTGCGCCGAAACCGTGTGGTGTCAATGGCGGCCCCGCACTGGGGACAGGGAACATCCGTCTCCAGGATCTGCGACAACCGCAACTCCACCTTTTCCTCACACGCCGGGCAGGCGACCAGGATCGTTTGATTCTCCAGAATGCTACTCACCGTAGGGACTCCTCACCCTCAATACACAAATCATATTCTCGATAACAACCCGTCATACCCCAGTTTCCCGCGGCTGACAAGGACTACTATAGCCGACCCTGTCAAAAATGCGCGGACATTTTCAGTTAATTTCCGGCAAAGTCCGCCGTGCCCTTGTCAAACGCGGGGATCGACGTCGAGTTCCACCTCTCGAGTCGGCGCCGGCGTGGCCCGCGGCTTGAACGACAGCAGCATCCGGGTAACGCTGCCGAAGGCCAACGTCTTCCCGTTCGCCAGATCGTCGGCGGTCAGTACGAAACCGGTCTCACCGATCAGATCGTCCTGGGTCAGGAGGTCCTTGTCGGACACGACCACCCGCACACGATCGCCGACGCGGAACCCGAGTTCCAGCTCTTCATTGAACTTGTGCGACCAGGTATTGGCCGCGGTCGCGGTGCATTGCGACGGGTTTGTGAGCTTACGCAGGCGAACAGTCAAATCCGGCAGGTCCGTCAGGTACCCCTTGACGTCCCAGGTCGAGCCGTCCGGCCGTTTGTCCGCCACCTTCAACCGGCCAACCGTGATACTGTCAACCCGATCGCCGGCGACATTCAAGGCGAGATTCAGGGCTTCGACCGAACCGAACGCCAGGTTGAGTTCGCCGGCGGCGAGGTCGGCCGCGGTCAACTGCATTGCACAACGGCTGATCAGTTCCTGCGGTTCAACCAGCCGTTCACGGCCGAGGACGTCGGCTTCAAGGCGGATATCGCGATCGCAGATTGTCACTTCCAGGTAGTCGCCGGGGTAGAGGGCCACGTCCAGCGTCTCGTCGAAGGTGTGCTCGGCGAGGTTGTCGGCAACCGAGGTGGATTTCGTCAGGGCGCTGTCATCGCCGACACAGCAAAACAGGTCCGGACCCTCCCCAACGAACGGCGGGTCCCAGGCGGTCCCGTCGGCCTTGGTCTTCGCCACTGTCACGTTTCCGACAACTACGTCATACTGGGCTTGATCCATGCAACGGATTCCTTCTTCAGGTGATTCAGCGTTCTGGCAACGGTACAGCGAGGCGGAGTCATTGCAAGGCCGCGGCGCCGCGTTTCGCTCTGCGTCAGTCACGCGGAGTGACTCCCGCGTGCTGCCTTCCTGCCACGGTCCTCCGGGCTGCCTCAATCCCGGCAAACCAAAGGGCAGGACGGCTGCTGCCGCCCTGCCCGATTCGGTCATGAGATACCGGAAAATCCTACTTCGACGCGGGCAATTTGTCTTTGTCGATCAACTCCTGCAATCCCTGGCGGGTCAGGATGGAATCGGTCATGCCGCTGCGCAGCGCCTCGAACGGGATCACGATGACGGTGTTGTTCGGGCCCTTTGCCAACTCCGCCAACATCTCGATCTGTTTGACCGTGATGATCTCCGGCGTCAGACTCGCAGCCCGCATTCTGTTGGCCGCAGCATCCGCTTCGGCTTCAACGAGTCTGGCTTTGCCCTGCTCCGCGGCCAATTCCGCATCGCGACGGGCTTTGGCCACGTTGGCCTTGGCGATCGCCGCGTTCTCCAAGTCCTGAAGTTCCGCCTGTTTGATCCGGTTGCGCTTGGCCGTTACTTCCGGCGGATAGTCGATGTTGGTGATCAACACGTCCGCGGTGTCCACCGGGTAGTTCAACTCCTTGATACGCTCAAATACTTTCGTCTTCACGGTGTCGCGAATCTCTTCGCGCTTCTCACGGATGTTGTCCGTATTATACGTACTCACAACGGAACGCGTGATATTGCTGACGAAGTCCTCCATCGCAGTCTTGAAGAAGTCGTCCAGCGACAGCTCAAAACCGGTGATGTCGCCACGCTGCACTTCCTTCGACGGCACCTTGGACTTGATGATATCAATCGTTTCCTCGCTCACCTTGAAGGAACCGACCCACTTGACGCGGACGTCCATGTTAATCTCGTCCGCACACAGGATCTTCAGGTCCTTGCTGTAGGACTTGAGTTTGGTATCGACAAAATACAGGCGGTCACGGCCCCAGGCCTTGTAGACGCCTTCCTGCTTGATCGTCGATGAACCGTCAGGTTTCAGAATGAGAACAGTCGTCCCGGGAGGCACCACCTGCCCGCAGCCAACCATCATTCCCAACGTTGCCATCATAATGGCCAATAGACTGTGTCGTGTCTAGCTCCGGGGGTGTGATTCTCAGGGGGTTGAATCAGATA
>CAYLNH010000149.1:0-17122 GCA_964384625.1 uncultured Lentisphaerales bacterium | reverse complement strand
CAACAGACATCGCATACGCCCACAAGCCCGCCGGTGGCTGGACTGGCGAACGTTCTGGCGCTATGGTGCGGCTCTTGCCACAACACGAAGGGATGACCTGCAGAACTGACATGCGCCCCGGGGAGAGAGGTAATGCGTCAGTCACGGGGAGTGGCCCCCGCGTGCTGCTCTCCTGCCGCCAGCAGACGCTACTCCCCGTCACTGACGCATTACGGGAGAGATCAGTCGCGAAGTATGAAACCGTTAAGCTTAGCCTTAAGAGCGGTGTCCTGAGGCCCAAAGGGCCGGCATTGATATAGCCCGGGCTGCTGGCCCGGGTCGTGGGTTGATCCTGAAACACAGGCCTGAAGGGCCGAATTAAGGCCTCATGTGAGCATAAGCTTAACGGTTTCCGAAGTATTGGGACTCACCGGGAGTGAATTGTGCGTGGTGTTCAGGAGACAGTGCCACACGGCGTGCTCCGGAAGCTCCGCAGGCGTTTGCAGATCAGCGAAATGGTGATCTGTTGAGCGGCCTTGTGTGTCACCGGCGCGAGTCAGGCAGGAGCGGAACACCCGTTCTCCGGCTCGCAGTCTCCATCCCGCCACGAACCGCTGCCGCATCATGACCAACCTGCTCGATCGACATTGGAAGGGCCCCGGCGGCGTTGCCGAACTGCTCGCCATCGCGTTGCCGTTGTTCGTCTCGAACGCCTGTGAGACCTTCATGATGTTCACCGACCGGCTCTTCCTGGCAAAGCTCGGGCCGGAGAACATGAGCGCGGCCATGGGCGGCGGGTTGTCGAGTTTCATGTTCATGACGTTCTTTCTGGGGATCACCGGCTATACCAATGCGCTGGTGGCGCAACACCTCGGCGCCGGTCGGCCGAAGCGTTGTCCGGCAGCCGTAACCCAGGCGATGATCGTTGCGGTCGCCGCCGTGCCGCTGGTTCTCGCCTGCATCCCCGTCGGCAACTGGCTGTTTGCAGCCGTTGGCGTCGCCGACAAACAACTGCACCCGCAGCGGAGCTATTTCACGATTCTGATGTTCGGCTCGGTGTTGGCCCTGCTGCGCAGCAGCATCAGTTCATTCTTTAGCGGCATCGGGCGGACGCGGATCATCATGCTGTCGGCGGTTGCGGCGATGGCCGTGAATGTTTTCTTCAACTACGTCCTGATCTTCGGCAAACTCGGGTTTCCCCAACTCGGCATCAAAGGGGCTGCCTGCGGTACGATCATCGGCAGTTTCGCCGGGCTCCTCGTTGTGGCCGGGGCCTACTTCAGCCGGTACAATCGCGAGATGTATGATGTCCTCGGCGGACTGCGGTTCGATCGGGACATGATGATGTCGTTGCTGCGCTTCGGCTATCCGGCCGGCCTGGAGTTCTTCCTGAACCTGACCGCGTTCAATCTGCTGGTCATGGCGTTTCATTCCTATGGCGTTGCCGTTGCCGCCGCCGTGACCATCGCGTTCAACTGGGACATGGTCTCGTTTATCCCGTTGATCGGGGTCAATATCGGCGTGACCAGTCTGGTCGGGCGCTACATGGGGGCGAAGCAGCCGGACACCGCACATCGCGCCACCATGTCCGCGCTGAAACTGGCCACCATCTACTCGCTGATCGTGCTGGTGACCTTCGTGACGTTGCCCGGTGTTTTGGTCGGCATCTTCGAACCGAAGCCCGGAGACGGGCAGACCCGGGAGGCAATGGAGACCTTTCGACAGGCGTTGCCGCTGGCCGTCTTCATGGTGCGGCTCGTGAGTATCTATATCTTTGCCGATGCGGTCGGGATCGTTTTCAGCGGGGCGCTGCGCGGCGCGGGCGATACGTTTGCGACGATGTGCCTGTCCGTGAGTACGCACTGGTTGCTGGTGGGCGTGGTCTTTCCGATGGTAAAGGTCTTCGGGGCGCCGCCCAGACCGGCCTGGCTGACGGCGGTAACCTTGATCTGGGTCATCGGGCTGGTGTTCTACGCCCGCTATCGCACCGGCCGTTGGCGCCGGATCAAGCTCGTCGAATAGAGCACGGTAAGAACAACCGCAGCCGCCGGTGCTCCCGTCCCCTTGTCTCACTGCAGCGAAGCATGGGAGGACTGGCCCGCGGCGGGCAGCAATCCAATGGCGCCCCTTTTTGACGAAGGCCGGATTCGGGCAGTGGCTGCAGCATAGGGCAGGATGCCGTAAAGCCCGGAAGGGGGTGCCTGCGGCAATCGGCCGACGACGGCTCTTAACGGGCCGCCAGGGATGTCGCGGGCGCCGCCGGTTCGGGTTTGACTTGCGTCGCCACTTCGCGCCGATGCAGGCGATCCTGCTGCTCGAGCCGCTTGCGGATGTCGCCTCTGAAGATGCTGATCAGAAATGCCGCGCCAAGTATCAGCGCCGCGATGATTGCAATTCGCATGGAAATCCTCCGTTCGCTGCCAAGGTGTTTCCCGTGGTCGCGCGCAATAGGACATCGCCGGGGGTGACCGTCGACGGAAAATGAATAAGGAATCCCTTAAACCCGGATGAAGATTCGGCCAAGCCGGCGCCGGCTTGGCGCCCGGCTCGCAAGTCGCGCCGCGGCGGCTGCAGCTACAGGATGCGGGTCATCTCTTCGATGGAGATGACGCCTTTGCGGACCAGCTGGGCGGCGTGCTCGCGGAGCGAGATCATCTTCGCTTCCGCCGCGGCTTCGGCAAGATTTGTCAGCGACGGTTCCGCGGCAATCGCCTCGCGGTACTGGTCATTGAGCTTGAGAATCTCGAAGACCCCGGTGCGCCCGTGATAGCCGGTGTGCAGGCACTTCGCACAGCCCGTGCCGCGGCAGATCATCAGTTCTTCGTCCGGGCCGGCTTCCAGTTCAAGCCGGTCCGCCGCCGTCGCCGGATAGGCCTCGCGGCAAAAGTTGCAGACCCGCCGGGCCAGACGCTGAAAGATAATGCCGCTGGTGGCCAGCCCCACCATATACGGGCGGACGCCAAGCTGGATCAGTGAGTAGATCGCCGTCGTCGCTGAGTTCGCATGCATCGACGAAAGTACCAGAGAACCGGTCATCGCGGCGCGGACCGCGATCTCGGCGGTCTCGTCGTCGCGGATCTCGCCGACCATGATCACATCCGGATCCTGTCGCAGGATGGCGCGCAGCCCGACGGCAAAGGTCAAGTCCCGCCGGGCATTCACCTGGATCTGCGTCACGCCGGCCAGTTCGTATTCTACCGGGTCCTCGATCGTCACCACGTTGCCGGCGAAACAGTCCATCGAGTTGAGGAACGAATAGAGCGTCGTGGTCTTGCCGCTGCCGACCGGGCCGCCGGCCAGCACCAGCCCGTTCGGCATCGCCAGGATCTCGTCGACCAGCTCCTGCTGTTCGGCGTTCATGCCGAGCTGCCCGAAACTGCTGAAGGCCAGATCGGACTGCACCAGCCGGATGGCAAGTTTCTCGCCGTCCACCGTCGGGATGGTGGCAATGCGGAAGTTGCGGGGACGATCGAGTACCGGGAGAACCACATGGCCGTCCTGCGGCAGGTGGCGCTGAGCAATGTCCATCTGCGCCAGAGACTTCACGCGGGAAACCACCCGGTGGGCGGTATCCGGGGTCAGCGTCATGACGTCATGCAGAATACCGTCAATCCGATAGCGGACGCGTATCGATTCGCGCTGGGGCTCGATATGCACATCCGTGCCGGTGCTGCGGACCAGCCCCCGCAGGATCGCGGTCAACAGTTCGACCGCCGGCTGCACTGGACCGTCGTCCGGCAGGATCTCCGAGGTCGCGGCCTCAGAGTCTTTCGGCAGATAGGTTGCCACCAACTCGGCGTGGGTGCTCTGCGGCGCGATGACCGGCTGCGTCTCGAAGTTGAGCATCAGCCCGAGCTTCTCGAAATCCCGTACATTGTGCGATTCCGGGAACGCAATGAAGAGCTTGTTGTCCTCCAGTTTGTACGGCAGCGCCCGGTGTCGTCGTAACAGAAACGCGGGAAGCATGTGGGTCAGTTTGTCGGGGATATCGTACACGCCGCTCAGGTCGTCAAACGGCACGTCTGCTTCGTGGGCAACGGCTTTGGCGTATTCTTCCTCGCTGAGGATGCCAACCTGCAGCAGGTGGTTCCGGAACTCCTCGCCGCGTTCCCGGCTTTCCCGCCAGGCTTCGTCCAGGCGCTCCTCCGTAGCGATGCCGTTGCTGATGATCCAACGGGTGAACTCGTCGTCCACGCGGTTGCCGAAAGGCAGCTGAATCGGCGCCGTCAAGACGTCCACCAGGTCCTGGGGTACCGCCAGTTTCAGGTGCATCAAGGCGCGGTACAGCGGCTGTCCGGTTGCCTCCTTCAATTCCTTCGCGTCACGCAGCTGGTCGGCCGTGATGATGTCCCGGTCGACCAGTGCCTGACCAACCGAATCGCCGATCACATCGCTGTGCGTCTTGAGTTCCTCGAGTTGTTCATGGGAAACGTAGCCCTGCTGCACCAGGACCTCGGCAATGTCGTCGTCCGATGCTTCGCCGAAGATCGGGATCTCGTAGGTCATGACGTCTTTGATTGCCTTCCAGGAGACGTCCTGTTTCAGCAACTCGTAGAATCCCCGTTTCGCCGCCTTGTCCCCAGCGGCCTGCTTGTCCTGCATAACAATCTCCGATTACTGCTCCCGAGGCACAAAAGAACCATAACCGCAATCCGTCGCTTGCCAAGACACCAAGGGGCGCCGGCGCGTATATCTGTTTTGTCGGGCATTTCCGGGCGCTGCGGCGGTGGTTGCTCACTACAGCAACCCGATCCCGCACCCTTTTCGCGGTGGGTGTAGCTAAGCCGAGCGCGTCAGCCGCCGCTTGCTCCTGGTCAAACCGACGACATGGATCAACGGCGGCCGGGGCGGTTGCGGGCAGATCTGGCAATGGTACTGCAGCAACAGCCCCAGGGCGTAGGGCAGTGACCCCGGCGACACGTAGACTCGGGCACTCGGGGCCGCTCCCAATCCCGTATCCCATTCGCCGACCAGCAGTCCCATGTCCTCCGGGCAGTTCGCCAGCCGGTAGACCGCGTCAAACTGGCTGCAGAATACCGAGAACTCGCTCTGACCGTGTTCGTCGACCAACGTCGACAACTCCAACGTATACCACTCCATATGTCGACTCTCTTCCAACTCCGGACCGTGGCCTCTGTTCCGGTCCCCACACTGCTACGCTAGTGCAGCTTTCGTCAAACTCCAAGAGCGCAATCGCGACTTTCTCAGCCGGGGGCTCCCGGGATCATTGACATGGAAAACCATAGCTACACCCCGCGCGAAAAGATCCCCCCGGCTGTGCCGGGGGAGTGTCAGCCTCCCTTCAGTTTTGCTTTCGCCACGACTCCCCCGCCCTTTGCTCCGGCATTGGCAAAATGTTTGCCAATGCCGGAGCAAACGGCGGGGTTTCTGGTGTGCCGGTTGAACTGAAGGGGGTATAGATACTCCCCAAGCTGAGCTTGGGGCTTCTTCTCGGAACGCAGAAACACGATCCTGCACCCTTTTCGCGGCGGGTGTAGCTATACATCATCCACATGGAAACCATACAGAGTACGATCGACGAAGAGTTGCCGGCGGTTCTGGATGCAAATGACGAAGTCCGGCGGACGGCCGGTCTGCAGTCTTGCGCCGGGCGGCGAAGGAGTACCTGCGGCGGCGCCGGAGTGAGCAGGTTGCGGCCCAGTACCAAGCCGCCTGCAGTGACGCCGACGGGATTGCGGAAGAGCTCAGCGGTTGGGACGAGGAGGGCGAATGGCCACCCGAACAGAACGCGGTGATGTCTGGATGTACAAGTTCGGTCGGCGGGACAAGCAGCGGCCTGTGGTTGTGCTGACGAGGGCCGAGGTGATTCGGTTGCTCAACACCGTCATGGTTACTCCGATCACGTCAACGATTCACGGTGTTCCCAGCGAAGTCGTCGTCGGTATCGACGCAGGGCTGAAGCAGGACTCCGCAATCAACCTGGACCATGTTCAAACTGTGGACAAAGGGAAACTGAAACGGCGGTTGGGCAGTGTCTCGTCCGAGAATATGCGGGATGTCTGCCGGGCCCTGGGGATTGCGGCGGGATGCATTGCTCCCGGTTGAAACGGAGTCGTTTGTTGCTTGCCGCCGAGCCGTTGCAGCCGCTACCAGCCGCCGGTACTGAGGGCGCCGCTGTTGACCAGGGCCTGGGTGTTTTTTACCATCTCCGCATGGCCGTCGAGAAAGCCGATGTTCATGCCGTAGCCGGCCATGTCCGCCCGCGCCCAAGGCTTGCCAGAACTGCACTCGTACTCCAACGCCACATGTTTGTCGTGATTGCGCAGGGGATACGTCGGCGGATGGCTCTCCGTCCATTCGCCGTCACAGAAGCCGAACAGCCCCCCGTTGCAGCTGCGGATTTCAAGAACGGCCGGCAGTTCATCGGCCTGGGCGCCGGACGACGCTGTGTTCAGGTAGTTATCGGTTGGTCGCTGGCCGCTGCCCCCGCCGCCGGAACTGGAGAAATGAAAATTCATCATGTAGCTGCTGCGGCCCCAGGAAGTCAGGTCGTAGAGAACGTCGGCGGGCGGCCAGTTGCGGGAGGGGTCGGCACAGGTGGCGGCGGAAGCCCGTCGGTCGGACGGGCAGCGAAAGAGGTCGGCTTCGCCCACCATGTAGCCGTCGTTCATCAAGTACCAGTGATACCAAACGCCATAACTGACGCTGTAGTCATGGACTGCATTGCCGAAGCCGGCGTGCGGGGTGTAGCCGTCAATCAGATAGTTGCCGCTGAACTGCGTATTGTGATTGCCGGCTCGGACCACGCCGGGGACATAGGCGTCGTCGTTGTCTTCGGCGTCCATCAGGATCGCGATCACCTGTTGACGTTGATTGCTGACGCAAAGCGCCTGCCGCGCCTTCTCTCGGGCGCGGCTGAGCACCGGCAGCAGCATTGCCGCCAGGATGCCGATGATGGCGACAACGACCAGCAACTCGATCAGCGTGAACGAACGTTGATGCCGATCTTGAAACATTTCAGACCTCCGGGTGATATCATGTGCTTTTAGGCGACACATAGCAATATACCGTAATATGGCTGGTTTTGCCATTCCTTCTTCCTGTTGTAGGCAGGCTTATCAGTTTCTGGTGTCAGTGAAGCCGCCGCCGCGGTAGACGTATTCCCACATGGAGCGGTCGATGGTGTTGGTCACCGAATAGTGGTCGTTGAAGAAGCAGTAGATGGTCGGCGATTGGTTGGCGAACCAGTGGACCGAACCGTCGACCAACAGGGCGTTGACGCCGTCGATCAGCGTATTGTAACTGCCGCGGGTGTGCGTGCTGTAGCCGCCGACGTTGTAGCCGCAGCCCGTGAAGATGAGCTCGGACGCGCCGTAGCCGTGCTTGTTGGTTTTCCAGACGGCGCCTGGCAGGCCCTTGCGACCGCCGTTGTTGGGGTTGCCGGGATAGCCCATGCGCGTGTGCGGACAGTCGGCATGCGCCGGCGTCGTCAATCGGCCCTCAAGGGTCTCCATGGTGCGTAACCAGTGATCGCCCTTCCAGACGCCGCTGGGGCAGAACCAGACCTGCGGCGCGGTCAGGTAGCCCTCGCGATGCAGTCGTGCGGTCCGGCTGATGCGGTCGTTGCAGGGCTCGTAGCCGCTGCCCTCCCACGGCCGGAACACCGCCTGCGGCGGGAAGCGGCCGTTGAAGTCGTCGATGTACATATGCAGCGCCAGACCGATCTGGCGCTCATTGCCGATGCACACCGCCCGGCGGGCGGACTCCCGCGACTGCGCCAACACCGGCAGCAGCAACGCCGCCAGCACCGCCATGATGGAAATGACCACCAATAGCTCAATGAGCGTGAAAGGATTTCGACGCGTTCTCATCGTTGTTTTCTTCCTACATATTCCGTGCGGCGGTCCGCCGGTTTGAGAGACATTCTGTCTGGCCAATCCTGCGGACCCGTCGCCGCCGAGGCTATGCCGCGCAAGCAGGATTTGCGTTGGTCGGCAGACAAACTGCCGACGTTCCGGTATTCCTATTTCCTGCGGCGGTCCGCCGACGCATCAGAAGGAATTCTGTCCGCAGAATTACTTAGAGAGTGCCGTGCCCGGCACGACCAAACCTACTCGACCTCCGCCTCACCCCACTGATGGGGTTCGAGACGGCTTTCGTTCGGGATGTCGTCCACGACGTTGGCCGAGAAGCTGTTGTTGTGGATATAGGCGCGCATCAGCGTCGTCGTGCCCTTCGAGTTGCCGAACACATAGCCGAGATCCATCTTGACCTTCTGTCCGGATTTCGGTTGGAAGCCGAGTGTCTTCAGGGGGACCTTGACGGTCGCGGTGAAGCCGCCAGCCGTCTTTTTGTAGTCCAGGTCTACCTTGACTTGTTCGATGCTGTCGAAGGACTCCTTGCCGGTAGGTGACACCAGGACTTTGGGTTTGCCTTTGAAGCCGGCGACCTTGGGGCGATAGAGCATGGCAAACGGCTTGCCGTCTTTGCGCGTGACCAGCAGCCGCAGATCGCCGGGGGCCAGCTTCTGTTTCTTGCGATTGACCTTCGGATTGGTGGCGAGCTGCAGGTCCAGGCAGTTGCCGCCGCGGAAGATGATCTGCTCGCTGGGCTGGCCGTTGACCAGGGGATGCGGCGTGGTGATGTCGTAGCGCACATACAGGTGGGTGTCGTCCCGGGCCACGCGCGCTTCGAGTCCGCGGCCGCCCTCCAGCCGACGCTTTGCCGGAGTGATCTTCTCCAGCGCCGCACGGCCTTTGGCGATGCGGATCAGCTTGCCGCCGGACATGGCTTCCTTGTACTTGATCTGGGCTTCCTTAGCTTTGGCGACCATCTCCTTCGTATGCACATAGGTGCCGCCGGGGAGGTCCTTGATGCGGTCGAGATTCAGGACCTCCCAGACCCGCACGTCCTGGCCGCCGTGGATCATGAAGATCCGCTTTGTGCCATCGACTTCGATCTCCTGGAAACTGCCGCCCTGGCCTTCGGGCTGGCCTTTGTAGGCGTCGACGCCGATGCGGTTGCGGCCGTCCTGCAGGAGCATGCCCAGATACATGCCGTCGGTCCGGAACAACTGCGCCGGGCCGAAGTAGGTCTGGATGGCGAGGACGCCGTCGGCAATGCCCATGGGTTGGGTCATGGCCCAAAGGCGTCCGGGCTTGATGGTCGGCAGGTTCATGCACTTCTTCCACATAAGCAGGTTGGGGTAATTCCACTGCATCTCGCCGTTCGCGGACCACTTGATCAATGCCGGACCTTTGGTGTGCTTCAGGGTGTATGCATTACCGGATTCATCGAAGACGCTGTAGCCGCCACCGCGGAGCTTGCCGCGCAGCGGCGTGTCCTCGGCGTCGGCAAGCTTGTAGATCGGCCGTCCCGGGTCGGTGACTGCATGGGGCTTCAGTTGCCGGCCGCAGCTCAGCCGCAGGGTCAGGTCCTCCTCGATGGCGATGATCTTACCGATGCCGGCGTTCTCCTTGACGCGGACGGTGAACTCCTCGAACTGCATGGCGCCGTCGTCATTCATGTCCTGACAGAACATGCCGGGGGGCCGTTTGCGGCCGCGGAGTCGTTTTTTCTTCCAGATCGGGCCCCACGTGGCCTTCAGTTCGTCGAAGACCTCGCGGTGCCGTGTCTTTTTCATCCAGGGATTGATCTCGCCGCAGATGGGGCGGAAGATGTCGTCGTCGCCGCGCATGTAGACGAAGACGTTGCCGTACGGTGCGCCGCAGTAGGCGAACTGCCTGCCGTTTTTCGCCGTGACCAGTCTCAGGCCGCCCGAACTGGCGTAGGCGCCGGAGGTCGGCGCCGGCGCGGTGTTCGGCCCGGTCTGCCGCCAGATCGTTGTTATTGGTTTGGTCTTGCCGGTTTCCCAATCGATCTTCCACAAGACGTTGTGGGCGTAGATTTCGTCGGGCCGCGCCGGGTCGATGTGGCCGTAGGCGAAGTAGGCGGAGCCGCCGAAGAATTCGTCGACGAGTTCACCGGTCTTCGCGTTCCAAACGCTGAAGCGTTTGGGGCTGTCTTTGGTCTCGGCGACCCAGAGGTTGCCTTTGGCATCCAGCGTGATACCGCCGGGCTGGTACATGCCGGACGCATCGTATCGGCCCATGGCGGGGCGCCCGCCGGTCTTGCCGATGCTCCGCTCGTACTTGCCGTCGGCGTTGAAGACGGAGACGTTCTGCAGCTTGCCGCGGTTGGCGACATATGCCGTGCCGTCCGGCCCCACAGCCAGGCCGTGTGGATCGTCCAGCTTGCCGGTGATCCATTCACTCACCTTGCCCTTGCTGACACTCAGGACCTTGTCGCCGCTGATGACGGCCAGCGCGCCGTTCGGCCGGGCCGCCAGACGGCCCGGTGTCGGGACCTCCCAGGTGTGCCGCAGTTTGCCGTTGGTCGTGTCGAAGACCGCGACCAGATTCCGGCGGCTGTAGGCGATATAGAGACGATCGGCGTGCCAGGTAAGTCCGCTTGGATGGTTCTCCGCGCCTTCGCCACCGTCCGGCGCGGCGAAAGACGCAACGCCGTTGGCCAGGCGTGTCGGCCGAGAGTCTTCGATGTCGAGCATGCGCACGTCCGCCGAGCGATGGAAACCGCGATCGCCGGCGAAGTAAATCCTCTCACCGTCACTCGCGAGGAAGTGGGCGCCGTGCTTTGACCCCCACTGTTTGCGGCCGCTGAAGTCCGTACGGATCAGGCCCCAGCCGTATTCGGCGCCGCCCCACGCCAACAGGACCCCGTCGTCGAAGGCCACGGCCGTCTGCGGGCTGTCGTGATCGGAGCCCCAGCCGCCGGTGCCGTCATCGGTCGGGTGCGGCGGCTGCCCGGAGTTATGGACGGAGAACCGATACTTGACTTTGACCGGATCCGGGCTGTAGACGCCGCGCCAGCGGTAGGTGCCGGCCGGCAGCAGTTTGCCGTTGTCGTTCAATCCGTCCCAGCGTTCGACATTCTGTCCGCCCTGGCGTTGCTGTTGCGGGACGATGATACGCGCCGCCTGGTTGTCTTTGTTGAAGAGCTGGATCGTGGTCTGGCCGTCGGCCGGCAGTTTGTAGGTGAATTCGAGAGGCAGCGGTTTCTCCGGCGGGACGCCTTCCTCAACCAATTCCTGCGGCACGTTGCCGGTCTTGGCGAAGATCACGCGGCCCCAGCAGGCAGCGCTCTGGAAGGGGAAGCCGGATTGCCCGAGGATGTCATAGGCCCAGGCATTGCCGCCGGCAGTCTTGAGTCCATCGGCGCGCGACCAGAAGACATTGACGGTGCCCGCGATTTTGTCGTCTGCCTGCGGCGGGGTCTTGGCGCCCATCGTGCTCCAAGGAATGCGGTACTCGAAGGTGTAGCCTTTGCCGTCATCCCATTTGCGGTAGGCGCCCTGGAACTTGTCTTGGGGCACCAGGCCGTGCGGTTCCCACTCCTTCCGCGGCACCCGGTAGCCCATGCCATAGTGCATCTGCAGGTTGGCCGTCTTCTTGTCCGTGTAGTGCCACAGCAGCAGGTGGACGATGTCGTCGCGCGTGTCTTTGGCCTTGTTCTTGCCCCGGTACTTGAACGCGGACTCCTGCACCGGATAATCGGCATTCGGATTCGTGACGAGTCGAAACTGCAGGGAGTCGGCGTCCCAGGCCTTGTTCGGGTCCACCAGCGGATCGTGACGATTCATCATCGGCGTGGAATCGGTGATCTTGCCGCAGATGTAGAAGGCGTCCTTGTCGTACATCGCCGCGACCTTGCCGCTGCGGACGGCGCGGGTCGCTTCGGTGACGAACATCTCGATCATGCCCGACAGATCCCAGTCGTCGAGCTTGCCGTCGATCTTCACTTTGCCAGGCGTCGGTGTCACATAGAATTGAGCGTGACGGCCCCGGCCGCTGTCCGAACCGTGAACGTTAAGCAGGCTTGCAGACAGCAGGGTCATGAGCAAAACCCCCTTGAGTAATTTTTCGAAGAACTCCATTGGCATGTTCTGTTTCCTTGTCGTTGGTGTTGCGGTTGTGATTGCATATTTTGTTCGCCGGCCTCGTGCCGGGCGGTACTATTCATACAACAAACACTTTGTGTGATACCCACGAGCGGTTAACTCCCAACTCACTCAAAACGGAACGCGCGAAAATGCACGCCGCGGCCTGCCGTCGAGACCAGGTACAGATCATGCACGCCGGACACTCCCCTGATCTTAGTTTTATGAACCGTTTCAACCCCATGGCCGTCGGGGCCGACGTCACACCGTTCGAGGTTGAGCTCCGGAATCTCCACCGTTCCGACGCGCCGGCCATTGGGCTTGTCGATGCGCAGTTCCAGTTTCTCTCCTTTCCTTTGTTCACCGCGCAGATGCAAGTAAAACACGGACACTCCGGAACCAAAATCAATACTGCGGTAGCCGGCGTGTCGGCCGCTTTTCAGATCCTGGATGTGATGAAACCAATGGAAATTGTTATAGTACAGGCCCTTGGAGCTGATTCCGCGATCAAAGGACCTGGCCTCAATCATCCGTGTGGCCGGACGCGGTGTCAATGATTTAGTGATCTTGACGTCTTCCGCGTAGAGAAAGCGTTTGGGGACATCGTCCATATCTGTATTCTTTGAGGCCCATCGCAGACGCACGATGCTTCCTTTATCCCGTCGTCCCATAAATCTATTGAATCTTATTTGTCTTGTGTGTACGACATCGATTTGCAGGCGCAGGCGTTGGCCGGCCTGTAAAGGAATGGCCGTGCTGCTGCCGCCACTGTCAAAGCGCGACACCTCGTTCCAGTAGTCAACGACCAGCTTGCCGTCCAGCCACATCCGCGCCGCGCCGCCCCTTACCGTGAACTTATACGCTTCCGTCAGGGGAACTTCCAGAAGACCGGTAAGGCGTACGGCATAGGCTTTGCCTTTATCAAACTGTGACGGAAGAGAAAGCGCCGCGGGATCGGCATTTTTTTGCCGCACTTGCGGGCGGCCTTTGAGATCGCGTCCGCTGAAAAACTCGGCAACCAGACCGTTTCCTTTGCCTTTGGCCGAAGCGGGGCGCCCCGACAAGCGGACGTTTTGAGAAATCCGTGTCCATTCAGCGACATCATAGCCGTGTACGCGGTACACGACAACGCTGTTTCTTCCCGGCGACAAATAGTACACATTGCCTTTGTGTTCGGTAATGGAACCGCCTTCCAGGGAATCGTGGTTGATTATGGAGTCGCGCTTGCCCCGTGTGTCCCAGTGGGCCTGCCATTCATAGACCCAGCCGGGCAGGCCGTCTTTGACGCGTCCCGGGAAAAAGCTGCCCGCAAACAGGCCGTCCTTTGTCCAGGCCATACCCGGATTGACCACGCGGTCGCACACAACAATGGTACCACGCATTTCGCCCGCGATCCTCGCCGGGTAATGGAAACAACCCGGAGCTGTAGGACTGAACTGTCCTCGGGTCGAGCAGGGCACGCCCATGGCCTTACGCCCCACCGACCAGCGGCGTTTGCCCTTGACGTTCCACTTTGTCAATCGGCTGTATCTGCCGCCCTGGTTGTTCGGGAAAGTGCCCAGTCCTCCGCCCCACTGGTAAAAGGCATAGAGGGCGCCCTCGTTATCCTCATACGTGTGGCGTACCCCGGCCCGGCCGCTGTACTTGTCACTATGGGGTTCGACGTACATGGGCGCTATATCCATAGCGGCGGCCTTGGCCGGCAGGCGGTATTGGGGGACGTCGCCCGACCAGGAAGACGGTTTCAAGCGGGCGATGCTGGTGTAAAATTGGTTTGGCATACCGTGTCGTTTGCGCACCGGATGAAAATCGCCCGAGCCGCAAAGCACGGAAAAATCTTTGCCAACAAAGACGCCCGCGCCCGGACCGTGGTAAGTATTACCCAGCATATGTAGAGAGATTTCCTTAGCCTGAGGCATACGGTCGCCGTTTTTGTCGGTCCACAGGTAGGTGTTTTTTATGCCGTACATCCGTCCCTTGTAGTCCGCAATGTGTTTTTTGATCCATTGATCGATTGTTTCTTTATCGTCAGAACCGGTCATTATTCGGGCGATCTCTTCAGGCTGAGGAAACACGGGACGCCGGTTGCCGATGACTACGGGCTCGAGTTTGCCGTCGTGGTGATGAAAGACAGACGGCGGGAATGTATCGAACACGATGTGCCGCTTGCCGTCGTGATACCTGACGTAAAACTTATTCGCGCTATGAACGCTGAGGCGGCGGCCAAGGCCGTCGGCCTTGTCGGCAAAATTGAAGGTTTCTTTAACGGCCCACGTCTTCTTCCCGTAGTCAACCTCTGCCAGGACAATTCCTCTGATGGTGGCATGGTACCAGACCTGAGTGGGGTCGCGTGGATCAATGGCGTTGGGTGAAAAAAACGCAAGGCCCCCGTACCATTCGCGAACGAGTTTGCCATCGCCATTGAAATGCGCGACCCGCCTGGGTGGATTTCGGGGTTCGGCAATGAAGAATCCGCCTCTGCCGTCGGCGGTGATGTCCGTGTATTGGTAGAAGTCAGCGGGATCGTACACGCCCTCTTTGCGCCCGCCCTTGCGGCCATAGGCTCTTTTGAACGTTCCCGTTGCCGAGAATCGTTTCACCCGCCAGTCGTCAGGCCCTTCCGCGACCAGTAGATCGTCATTGGTTAGGTCATACGTTAGCCGCCATGGATTGACCAGACCGGAAATGACCCGTTTGTTCCTGCCTTGCCGCGTCACCGAGAGCACGGATGTTCCGGATATGACATAGGCCGTACCGCCCGGCCCGACAGCCACGGCCCTTGGCTCCTTTATCTTGACCTTGGAGGCCCAGGCCCCTTTTTCATCCAACCAAAGAACCAGGTTTTTATCGCGACGGCATACCACGCGAGTAGACCCATGTATGTCCATATCAAAGGAAGCTATCGGCCCATGGCTCGTGTATGTTGCTCTGCGTCGCTTGCGTATCGCGTCCCTGCCCTTCGGCGGCGGGCCTTCTGAAATAATGTCCCAGCGGCCGGTATGCTTGCCAGTCTTGGCGTCGAACAAGATGATGTAGCCGTTTTGCTGCAGGACATATACGGTTTTGCCATCCGTGCCCAGAGACAGTCCGCCGCGCCAGGGATCGGGGTCTGTTTCCCCCCACATGCGCTTTTTGCCGTCAAGTGACTGCTTAATAATCATCAGGTTGGCTTCGGCGTTGGCACTGGAGATGTACATACCGGTTTCGTCCACGGCCACGCTGCTGGCGCCAGCAAAATCCCCGACCCACGGATCATACGGTTTCGAACTGGGGTTCACACCGACCTGCATGATGAACTCGCGTTGGAAGGGCGGCTTGCAGAGGATGCGCACAGTGTAGTCTCCCGGCGGCTGCGGCCGGCCGAGGCGATCGAGGCCGTCCCAGGCGAGCTTATGCTTGCCCGCCTCCATGGGCTCGGCGCGCAGGAGGGTGCGGACCAGAACCCCGTCCCGATCATAAACTGCCGCCGAAACCAGTCCGGGCCGGTCAACGACAAAGTTGAGACTCGAGCCGGCCGTGGCGACGTCATCCACTGCGGCGACGTCATCAACCGTGGCGACATCATCCACTGCGGCGACGTCATCCTCTGCGGCGACGTCATCAACCGTGGCGACATGACCGGCGAGGTCTTGGTCGCGGGCATCGCCACCATGCCGGCGCGGTTGGTTGCGGTAATACCAGAGGGCGAGACCGGCGACGCCGATGACCACCACCACCAGAATGAAGACCAGGAAGAACCTGCTGCTTCCGCCCGGAGAACCATGGCGCGGCGTGAGCGCGTCCGGTTTTCTGCCAACGCCCTTGCCGGGAACCTGGCGTGCGGGATTGCCCATGATCACATTTATCCTTAAAAGGTTTGGCTAGCGCAACTCCACCTCGAAACCCGTCACCGTCACCTGGGTCGGGGAGGGTGAAGTGAAGCGGACTGGTATCAGTCGCCAGCCGTCAAGATCGCGTTCGACGCCGCCGCAGGCGGTTTCGCGCCACGCGAGGTAGTGATTGATGGTCGCCGCATGACATTTTGCGGAAAGTTCCTTCGCGGAACCGTTGGCGTTCACTTTGCCGTCCGCGCCGATGTCGATCATTATCGGCCCGTTACTCTTCAGTGCCAGGTGAACTGTGGCCTTCTGGATCTTACCCGTCGGCGGCAGACGGAGCACGAAGACCGGCCCCGTGGTGTGCTTCCCGGGGTCGAAGGTTTGTATCCACGCGTTCTTCCATACGGGCCGCCTGCCCTCTTCGGCTTCCCAACCCCCGTTCCAGACAACGGTCCGCGGTCCCTTGACGAGCGCCATTTTGCCGCTGAGCCAGTGGCGCAGGGCTGGCGCATCGGGCGCCGGGATTTTTGGATGGGCGGGCGCTGTCGCAAGCGTCTTTTGCAGGCGCCGGAGCCAGAAGCGCGCGTAGCCCCACGACGAACTCGCGCCGTCGGGCGTGACGCGGCTGAGCACCAGACTCCCCCGGCCCAACTTCGCGCGTACGACCTCGCCATCAAGCGAGAGGCCGGACCAGGTTGCGCCCTGCATGGCCTCGGCCGCGGCGGCGAGCTGCGTGGCCTCCTGATACGGCGAGACCGTGAGGCCCGTGGCCGGATCGAGGCCGAGATCCTCGCCAACCAGTATCAAATTGGCGCCGCCCTGAACGGCGCCGCGCAGCGCCTTGACATACGCCCGCCAATCCACACGCCAGAGATCGCGTATCAGGGCATGACGTGTTCGGCCAAAGAAACTGTAATGGGCACCCAGCCGCTGTTTGACCATCCATGTCTCTTTACCCGTTTTGCGGCGGTAAATATCGGCCAGTTTTTTTAGTTTATCCACGAATTCACCGGCCGGCATACGCTCCGCCTCCCACAGTTCTGAAGGCTGCCCCCAGGCCGGGAAGTCGGGCGCTGATTTAACGCCGCGCGGGGCCCCGGCCGTGACGGTCGCGGAGCCCGAAATGCGGCTAATACCGTCGCGCACGGACACCGTCCATTCTCCCGGTGATTCATTGAGCGCGGTCCGCAGACTCACCGTGCCTCCGCTTTGCAGGCTCAAGTCCCTGGAAAGACTCAGGATGTCACCTTTACCACTTTTTACACGCACCTTTAGCGGAAACGCGCCGGGTACGGGTTTGCCCTTCTGATCCAGGATATCGACATTGATTTGTAATGCATCTCCCAACGTAACCATTTGAGTGCGTTCCCGTTCGTTGACCATCATGCGGCTCTCTTTTGAGCATAGA